>JAJRUZ010000013.1 GCA_024277525.1 Caldifarciminota bacterium
AAATAAAAGAAGGAAATTTTGTTACCATAGGGGTTCCCTCCTTTTTAAACTCATATTTTACACCGGGAGGGGCCCCTTCCTCCTTATCCCCTTTTTTGAAGAAACCAACTAATTTCGGGTAGATTATTTTTGAAGAAAATCACAAACTTGAAATTTTGAAATTTTTCTGTTATAATTATCCATACCCCACGTCAGAGGTTGAGGGTAGGATAAGACGAGGACCCCATACCCCCTCCTGCCCCATCCCGAAAGGGATGGGGTTTGTTTTTTTATATATAATTATCTTAAAATTTTTGTTAAGCACCGCTAGCTCAATTGGTAGAGCATCGGATTCTTAATCCTAGGGCTCCGGGTTCGAGTCCCGGGCGGTGCATTCTGACTGAAAAAATGTATATTGTTGTCTTCTGCACTGTTCCCGGTGAGGAAAAAGCAAAAGAAATATCGGAGAAAATAGTCAGAGAAAAACTCGGAGCATGTGTTAATTATTTTAAAGTGAATTCAATTTTTGAGTGGAAGGGAAAAATAGAAAAAGAGGAGGAGTTTTTACTTATAATTAAAACCGTGGAAGAAAAATTTGAAAAATTGAAAGATTTTATCTCAAAGATTCATCCTTATGAGGTTCCGGAAATAATTTCATTAAAGATTGAAAAAGGTAATGAAAGTTACTTAAAATGGATAAACAAAATTGTAAAATAGGGTTCAATCCCCTTTAAAAATTTTATTTTTTTTATGAATAAGATAAAATATTTAATAATAGTAGTATCGGTGGGAGTTCTGGGTGCACAAGTTCTACCCCCTTTTATGGGGCAGAGATTCCAGTCTTTTCGATATCTTTCAACAGCCGGTCTTATGGAAGACGATTTTGACCTGCTTCTTGACCCTGGAAGATACTTTGACATAAAGAACAACCTTCTTTATACAGGACTTTCAAATTTTGCAACGAACAGTGACAGGGCATTCTCGGGCTGGGACGGAACCCATTTCATGTTCGGCTTCAAAAATACATTTAATCCCATGGGCAGTCCTTTACCTCTTTCTCTTTTGTATGCTCATCAGACCCGAAGAGACCCCCAATGGAACTACTTAGGAGGAACAGGTGAAACAGAAAACTATATTCATGAAAAATATGACACAGACGGAAATGGAAGCTATGACTCACTTCATACGGAAAAAATAATTTCTTCTTCATTTTCCGAATTTAAAGAGGTTCCCTTTTTCATTGGTGTGGCAAAGGACCTCGGCAATATGAAGGCAGGACTTTTCTTTCATCGCTTTAAATATGCGGAAAGTTTTGAGGCTCCCGGAGACCGATCCATTGACCCTTACGGGAATTTTTCCTATTTAAGAGAAGAAAGAGACCTCATCACAGGAAGACTCCTTGAAAAAGAAGAATGGAACGGTTCGCATAAAATAGATTCCGTAATACAAGGTAATCTATTCGGAGGAAGTGTCTATATTATAAATATAATTCCTGCGGTAAATCTCGGAATTCAGGTCGGATACGGAATCGGTTCCCTTAATTATAAAGAAAATGCAAACACAGAAGGTTATATTGACTATAATCCCGGAGGCAGTTTATCAAGAGAGGATTTTACATATAGGAGAAATTTTGAAATTGCACCGGGTGGTAGTCTTTATTTTCTGAGATTGTACGGAAAAAGAATACTCAATAAAAACTATAATACAGAAGACTATTTTTATCTAAGTTTCTGGGGACGCGGATTCTCAAAAACTCAGACCACATTTGAAAATGTAACCGAAGACTATCTCAGGGATGATTTGGGAACAGGAGTATTAAGGGAAAGCAGGCTCACCGATAAGGCATATGGAAATCTGGAATATGGTGAAAGTTCCAAAAGTTTCTTACTCGGCTACCGGTATAAAGGATTTATAGATAAGGAAAAAAGAGTTTATTTTGCAATAGGTTTCTTCTTCGGAAATTCTGTATTTAACTCCACATTTAAAGCAGATTCCAATTTTGAAACGGTGAATTATTTTAATGACGGAGACAATGAACCCGATGACCCTGATGATTTTACTTCAACTACGACATTTTCAAAATCAAATCAGCTTGAAAGGTCTTCTTCAATACGAACCATCGAATTGCCTGCTGCCTGTGAATTTAAGTTAACAAAATCACTGTATTTCAGAATAGGAGCAAACCCCTATTTTATTTTTACCGAAAATGAGACAACCAATACACCTTTATCCTCCACTTCCAGGGTAACAAGGACTGTATGGGGTGATGGCACCGAAAGTGTAGATGTTGAGCCCGTCCAAACAGATACAGGAACAAGGGATAAAAGTATTTCCAAGACATCCGGAGTTTCTTATTCATATGGATTATCTTACAAAATCGGCAACAATTTTGTACTTGATTTGATGGGATTTGCAATTTTAACAAATATGCAAAGTTGGAGAGTTTCCATAACTTTTAAATTTTAAAAGGAGGCTTTAATATGAACAAACTTAAAACTTTTTTATTTATCTCAATATTAGCATATCTCGGTTTATGCTCAAGAAAAAAACTACCGCTCCAGCCGGGGTCAGAACTCGGAAAAGAGACAATTAAAGAAAATACACTTCCTACCATAGAAAGAGTATATACACTTTATGACTATGACAGACATATTGACGATTATGATCCCTCTACTGCTGATTATCAAGATGAAATAATTATTGAATTTTCAGAACCCATGGATGAAAATTCTGTTTTAAATGCGGTCTCAATGCTCGTTGTAGGTGGTAGGGCTTCAAGTATACCACGAGGAAAATGGGTTTATGAAAAAGAAAGTAATAGATTGAGATATATCCTTGATTCAGGAGCAGGATACGCGGAATCCACAAAATATGAAATAAGAATTACATCAGAAGCTACGGATCTCTCCGGAAATCCTCTTGATGGAAATGGAAACGGCTTTGCAGAGGGTTCTCTTGATGATTATTACATAACATTATGGACGGATAAGGGAAATACTATAAGTGACCCTGACCGCGACCCCCCTTCTTTTTATATTTTCAATAATCTTATATCACCGAATCCTTGGGCTCTCGGAGGTCTCGTAGGGACAACGGATAGCATACATGTGAGATTTTATACAACAGATATCGATGAAAATACGGTCCAATCTGCTTTCAGGCTCACAAAATATGAAACAGGAGAACAGGTTTCCTTAGGAACACCCAAGATCAAAGTGGACACAATTTCCCATACAACCGACATAATATTCAGCGGTTTCGGACTCAATTATAAGACGGTTTATAAATTAGAGATTCTGACTTCCTTGAAGGATACAGCCGGAAACTCACTTGACGGAAACGGAAACGGAGTATCAGAAATGGAAGACCTGGATAAAGTGGAGATACTCTTTGCGACCGTGAAAAATGCGGATGGAGACATGACAGAATTTCCGACTTATATGGATTACGAGAGAAACGGAAATGTAATATTCATTTGGTTTGACAAAATTATGGACGAATCTACTTTAAATAACACAAATGTCAAAATATTCCGCTCTTATCTTCAGGATGCGGTTCCCTTTAATATGAGAATTCATCAGAACTACGAAGAAGGTAGAACTTACTTGGAGATAACCCTCCTTGCTCATAAATTTGAACCCGTTTATGTGTGGATAAGCAGAAATGTGAAAGATACCCAAGGATTAAAACTTGATGCAAACGGTGATAATATAGGAGGGATTGAAGGGGAAGATAACGAAATTTTCTTAGTTCCTTAAATAATTTAAATAAAGGGTTCAAATCCCTTTTAAAAACTTTTAAAAATGAAAAGAACATATCAACCGAGCAGAATTAAAAGAAAAAGAAGGCACGGATTCAGGGCAAGGATGAGAACAAAAGGAGGGAGAAGGGTATTAAAAAGGAGAAGACAGAAAGGCAGATGGAGATTGAGCGCTTAGACGAAAAATTACCGGAAAGACTCAAAAATACCGAAATACAGGAAATTTTAAGAAAGGGAAAGGTAAAAAGAGGAAAAAATCTCACAATTTTTTATATTAAAGGAGAAGGGAAAGTGGCATTTGCTGTGAAAAGGGAAGTTAAGAAAGCATGCAAAAGAAACAGAATCAAAAGACTTTTAAAGGAAGCTTACCGGAAAAATAAAATTCACTTTAAAAATTATAATGTTGTTTTAATCGGATACAAAGATATATTAAAATATAAGTCATATGATGTTGAAAAAGAACTTTTAAAAACATGGCTCGGATAATCAGAAAAATATTATTATTTACTCTTAAACTTATAAGGGCATTCTCCAATCTCTTTCCGCCCTGTTGCAGATATTATCCTACATGTACAAATTATGCGGAAATCGCATTTACAAAATTCGGCATATGGAAAGGACTTATTCTCACCTCTTACAGGGTAATAAGATGTAATCCGCTCTCAAAAGGCGGTATTAATTATCCCGAAGAAGATTTTAAAAAGCTGTTTAAAAAATGAATAAAAACCTTGCAATTATAATATTTATGATTGTTTTTTTCTTTATTTACAGCTTTTTGCTTTTTAAATTTTTACCCAATAAACCTCCGGAAAAGAAAGGAAAAGAAAAGATTGAACAAAAAGTCGAATTAAAAAGTCTTAATTTAAAAGAAGGAAAGGAAATATTTATTGAAAATGAATTTTTAAAATTAACCTTTTCGGAAAAAGGAGGTTATCTTAAAAGCATTTTGTTTAAAAAATATTCTGACAAAGAAAAAAATTCTCTTAATGTTTTAAATCTGAATTTCATTACACCCTATGACACTTTATTTGAATTGGGAGAGAAAAGCAAAAACTCTGTCATCTTTTCCACTTATGATGGTAAAGCGAAGAAAGAGATAATACTTACCAAAGGTTATAAATTAAAAATAAAATTCAAGGGCATCCCGAATTTTTTATTTTCTTTACTACCCTTCATTGACCCCGGAGATGAAAAGATTTACACAATTGTGGAATATTCGAAGGGGAAAATTAAAAAACATAAGTTAAAGGACTTTTTAAATGTTGATTATGCGGGAGAAAATACATTATGGTTCGGAAGTGAAGGGAAATATTTTATTTCCGTTATTATAAAGCCGGATTATTTTAAAAAAATTATAAAAGGTGAGGAGTATAAAGAGGGAAAGTTGTTTAACATTAATTTGGAACCCACGGATTCCTTTTATGTGTATTTAGGACCCAAGGATTATCCTGTGTTAAAAAAAGAAGGATTCGGGCTTGAGAATCTTTACCCTTTAGGATTCAGTCTTGTTAAACCTTTCACACTTTTTGTACTTTATTCATTCAGATGGAGTTACGGGATTTTAAAACATTTCAGCATAGTAATTTTAATCTTTACTCTTTTAATGAAAATAATCTTTATGCCTTTAACAATTAAATCCTTGAAAGCAATGAAAAAAATGGAGGAATTGAAACCCAGATTAGAAGCGCTTAAAAAGGCATATAAGGATGACCCTAAGAAATTAAATGAGGAGACTTTAAAGCTTTATAAAGAAATGGGAGTAAATCCGTTTTCCGGATGTTTGCCTTTATTGCTTCAATTACCCGTTTTCTGGGCTCTTTACCAAGTTTTAAGATATGATATAATGTTCAGGGGTGCGGAGCTTTTTTTGTGGATAAAAGACCTCTCTTATAGGGACCCCTTTTACATATTACCCATTCTCATGGGGCTCAGTTCCTTACTTCATCAATTCTTACAACCCACTCAAGACCCTCAGACAAGAAAAATTGGATTTTTTATGGCGGGATTTATTACAATTATATTTTTAAACTTTCCTGCTGGACTTGTATACTACTGGTTGCTTTATAATATATTTGGACTTTTTGAAACGCTTTTAATAAAAAGAAGGGTTCACCATAAATGAAATATTACGAAACGGTTGAAAAAACGGTTGATAAAGCCATTGAAAAGGCATTATTTGAAACAGGTGTCAAAAGAGAAGATGTAAAAATTGAAGTATTGAATGAAAATGACAAAAATGCACGGGTTAGAGTCTATCTTGACTGGAGGGAGTTTGAATTCATAGAAAATTTCCTTAAGGGTCTTCTTGAGATATTAAATGATAGATGTAAAATAGAGTTTACCTTTCATCCCCCGAGAATACATGTGAATTTAATCACAAGAAGGTCTGACCAACTTCTTATAGGGAAAAAGGGTGCTACATTAAAGGCATTAGAACATATTTTATATCAGGCATTTCGTAAGAGGTTTAAAGATTTAAAGGTTCGTCTTGATATTTCGGGCTACAGAAAGAAGAGGCAATCCTTTATAATTCACAAGGCAAAAGCGGTAGCAAGGCTCGTAAAGGAGACAAAAAGGGAAGTTGCTTTTGATTCACTTAATGAAGAAGAAGAAAAATTAGTCAGAAAAGTTTTAAGAAAAGAAAGGGGTATAAGAGTGTATGTTGCAGGAAGAGGAGAAAGAAAAAGCCTCATAATAGCTCCTGCATAATTGTTTAATTTTGAAGATACAATCTGTGCACCTGCAACCGTAATATCAAAAGGGTCTGCATTATGCGTAATAAGGGTATCAGGAAAAAATGCTTTAAAAATATTTTCAAAAATTGCAAAGCCCTCGCCTCCTTATGAAAATCGTAAAGTCATCTTAGGCAAACTTTATCACATCAAAACAAAAAAATTAATAGATGAAGCACAATGGGTGTATTATAAAAAGCCGAGGAGTTATACAGGTGAGGATATGATAGAGATTTTTACTCACGGAGGAATTCTGATTCCAAATTTGCTAATTGAATCACTCATTGAAGCAGGCGCAAGGATTGCAAAGCCGGGAGAATTCACAATGAGGGCTGTAATGAACGGTAAAATGAGTCTGACCGAAGCACAGGCAATAAATCAGATTGTTAAATCAGGAAGTTTAAAGGCTCTTGAGTTATCGCTAAAAAGACTCGAAGGAGAGCTTTCACATAAATTTAACAAGATTTTTGAAAATATAATAAATATAATTTCCCAAATAGAGGTTAATTTGAATTATCCGGAAGAAGACTTACCTCCTTTTTCTTACAAGCAAATAATAAAAGATTTGGAATTGGTAAGAGAGAGTATAAATCATTTTATAAAAGAATCGGAAAAAAGCAGGGTTTATTTTGATGGAATAAAAATATCCATATGCGGTGCTCCGAATGTAGGAAAATCCACATTATTTAACAGACTTATAGAAAAAGAAAGGGCTATCGTATCCGAAATTCCCGGAACAACACGTGATTTTTTAAGTGAATCCCTTTTATCAAAAGGAATTCATACAATAATTTATGACACCGCGGGTTTAAGAATAAAACCCAGGACAAAAATAGAAAAAGAAGGTATTAAAAAAGCCGAGAATTTATTAAAAAATTCGGATATTATTCTATGGGTTTTTGATGCGACAAAAGAACCCGATGAATTTGAAATTAAAAAAGTAAAAGAAATAAAAAAGAAAAAGCCGATTCTATTCATAATAAACAAAATTGATAAAAAAATGAGATGGGAAGAGGAAAAGATAAGAAATTTAAGTGATCATTTAATAAAGATAAGTGCTTTAAAAGCAAGAGGAATTGATAAATTAAGAAAGAGAATAGAGGATATGGTTTCGGAGCAGGCAGGAAGTCCCGAAGTTTCCTTGACTTTATTTGAAAGCGGGATATTAAAAGAAGTGAAAAAGAAAATAGGAGAGGCAATTTTGATTTTAAAAGAAAAGCAGGAGGAAATAGCCACAATTTATTTAAAAGAAGCCCTTTCCCATCTTAATACCATTCTCGGAAAAGATTTAAATGAAGAGATACTTTTTAAAATATTTTCAGAGTTTTGTGTAGGAAAATAATTTAACCCACATGAAATTCAAAATCTTTCTTTAAAAGTTCAATTATCCTTTTATTTACTTTCTTTTCCCCTTTTGTAAATGCAATAAATAAAGCATTTGAACAAAATGTATTAATCAGTCTGGGGTATCCGTTTGTTGCTTTAAAAATCTCTTTTACAGCCGATTTATCAAAAATATTTTCATCTCCTCCTGCTCTTTTGATTCTGTGTTTTATATACTCTTCTGTTTCTTTTTCATCATAAGGTTTTAAGGTGTAAGCAATCGATATCCTCTGCATTAAAGCAGGATATTTTTTCAGTTTTTTCCTCAGTTCCGGCTGACCGAGTAAAACAATATGAAATAATTTTCCCTCGGGTATTTCGAGATTTAAAAGCAATCGGATTTCTTCAAATAAAGGCTTCCTCAAAAGTTGCGCTTCATCAACAAGAAGCACATAAACGAAAGGTTCTTCTTTAAACTTTTCTTCAAGAATCTCTCTCAGAGTGTTTTTAGACCGCGGTAATTCTTTTTTTCCTGTAAAATTTTTAACGAGTTTTGAAAGGAAAGCAAAAGAAGAAAGTAAAGGGTCATATAAAAGATACGGTTTTTTGTCTTTTTCTTTTAAATCCTTTTCAAGAAGTTTTGCAAGTGTCGTCTTACCGCATCCCACCTCACCCAAAATCAGAGAAAGTCCGCCTTTTGCTTCCAAGATTTGATATAAAACCCTTGCATAACTTTCCCTGATATTTTCCGCCCAGAATAGGAACTCCAAATCGACAGTGTTTTTAAAGGGGTCTTTTGTAAAACCGAAATATTTCTCAATCACCTTCGAGCCTCTCCATAGCCTTTTTTGCCCACTTTGAATCCGGGGCAATCTCTATGACTTTTCTGAAAGATTCCTTTGCTTTATCATACTCTTTCTTTTTTTCATAAGCTATTCCCAAATGATAATGAGCTTCAACAAGGTTCGGACCTTTCTCAAGCGCTTTCTGAAAGAAACTTATTGCGTCATCATACATTTCCCTATCCAGATAGACAAGACCGAGATAATAAAGGGCATACAATGTTGCTGTAGGATTATTATCAATACGCACTACCTTCGCGAGGTGTTCAATTGCCTCTCCGTATATTCCTTTTTTATAGCAAATGTAACCTATATCTTTCATTGCCATAGTATTTTTGGGCTCAAGAGATAAAACTTTCAGATATAAAGGAAAAGCATCATCGTATCTTCCTGCCTGGACATACGCCCATCCCAGAAGATTTAAAACTTTTGTATTATCCGGTGCTTTCTCCTTCACTTCCTCCAGAATTCTTATTGCTTCTTCATAATTTCCTTTTGCAATCTCATTCCATCCCTTTTCAATAAAAGTAGTCACATCCACATCCGTAATTTGGAGACGCTGAACAAATTTGTATGCGTCGGTGACCCCGGAACGGGATTTGAGCCTTAAAGTGGTGGTTTTTATCTCTTCAAGCAGGTCTATAAGTTCATCGATACTGTCTTTAACTTCAACATAAAGAGTTTTGAGTTCATCCCTTACTTCATTAAAAGTAGCACCCTTCTTGATTTTCTTTTTTATTTCTTCAAATTTATTTCGGAAATTTAAAATTATTTCACTTTTCACAATCTATCATAATACAAAAAGCAATGGCATATTTTCCATCATGTGTAATTGAAATTGAAAATTTTTTATTTTTAAAAATTTCTGCAGTTTTTCCATGAAGCAACACATAAGGAGCCCCGCCTTTTTCTCTTAAAATTTCAATATTTTTAAAATAAACTCCCTTTCCGAATCCGGTACCCAGTGCTTTCATAACAGCTTCCTTTGCTGCAAATCTTCCTGCAAGATGAGGGAAAGGGTCCCTGCGTGCAAAGGCATAAAAGACTTCCCTGTCAGTGAAAACCCTTTTTAAGAATTTCTCCCCGAATTTCTCATATACCTTTTTTATTCTTTTTATTTCAATTATATCAATCCCTGTTTTTAATTCATACATTTTTATTTAAACTTTTTACAATATCTATCAATTCAAGGGGGTCATTTATCTCATAATCCGCTCCCGAATTCTGGGTTCCGAAGGTATCACCGTATCTCGCAAATACTGTAATCATTCCGAGTTCTTTTGCTCCGTATATATCCCTTTCCGCCCAATCTCCAACCATGATAGATTCTTCGGGTTTTGCATTTAATTTTTCTAATACAGCTATAAAAGGTTCGGGATTCGGTTTTCTTACCCCTGTATCATCCCATGTGATTACCGCATCAAACAGGGTGTGAAGCCCGACCTCTGCCAATCTTGTCCATGCTTGCAATCTCGGAGCATCCGAGATCACTCCCAATTTTAATCCCATTCTCAGAAGTTCCGTTAATACAAACCTTACATGGGGATAAAGCATCATATTTGCTGTCTTTGCCTTTCTGTATGCAACAATTCCTGCTGCAAGTATTTTATAATCCACCTTGCCTGTTTCAACTTCCAAAAATCTATCAAAAATGTGCTGATCCTCAATATGGGTCTGTTCATAAAGTCTGAAGATTTTCTCAATTGCTTTTTCTTTTTCTATTTTCAAACCCGCATCTATCATTGCTTCAACAGCCATCTCGACCGCTTCTCTTTTCATTCTCATGAAATCTAAAAGAGTATTATCCAAATCAAAAACACACGCTTTTATCATCTTATAATTTACGCGCCCGGTGGGATTTGAACCCACAACCTCAGGGTCCGCAACCCTGTGCTCTCTCCGATTGAGCTACGGGCGCCTCCTATATATTTTTTTTACCTTTTTTCTTTATATTTTTAAATGGAGTCCGTAAATTCGGGACGGAGGGTGTAACTTCCGGTCTCCTTTAATTTCCCTTTAACTTTTAACACCTTTCGCTTTCGTATCAGAGGGGGTTTTAAGCCGAAGTTTTTTGCACTTCTTTGAATTTCAGCAAGCGGGACAATTAATTGCCGGGGGGATTTAAACCCCAATTTTTCGGCTAGAGTAAGGGAAGTGATTCCGGGATTATTTTTTATATATCTTAGTATTTTAAGAGCATTACTGCTCAGTTGGGATAGGTATTTTTTTATTTTATCTTCCGCCTTTGAGATCACAACTATATGTTTTTTTTCGGGTTCCTTTTCCTCCTTTACAGTCTCGGAAGGGGCAATTTCCGCTTTGACATCCGCTTCCTTTAACAGATTTATAAGTTTTATCACCTCTTCAGGGTTTTCCACCCTTACTTCTATTCCCTTTATATATATTGTATATCCCATATATAACCTCCTTATGTTAGATTTATATATTGTATGAAAATTTTAATTTCCCTGATTAAATCTCCAGAAAAAGCTTTACAGATTTTATATTTTTTACTCAACATAAAAATAATATACATCATATATAATTCATATTTCAATTTGCTTCTTTTAATTTGTCTCAAACTTCTGTTTAATCATATAATTTTCTCATGTTTTTCGGGATATACAAACCACCCCTTGAAATTAAAAAAGAGAACATATCAATCAAAGTGGAAAAAAAGGATAAAGCTTTTTTATATAAAAGGGGGAAAAACGGAGAAAGACGCGAAAAATTCATACTTTTTGATGACTTTGAAATCCACATAAATCCTGTAGAACCCTTAAATACTCCGCAGGAAATTTCTCCTTATCTTTTTATCAATTTTTCAAAAAGTCTTTTAATAGGACCTAAAAAAAGGGAGAAAATATACATAAAATTTCCGATTGAAATTGCTGTCTTTATAAAAGGAAAAGGAGATGTTGAAGTTATAGACATTTTCTCCCTTATAAAAAATAAATTTACCCTTTACGGAGACATAAGAAGCGGGGTTGTATGTAAATATTATGAAAGCGAAGTTTATAAAGAAGTGCCGGATGTCAACAATTTGCTTGAAGGAGTGATAGAACTTACACTTCAAAACCAGACAAAGGAATGGGTAGAGGTGAATAAGGTTGTTTTCAACGCTTATCTAATGAAGATTTATTATAATGAAAATCTTGTCTCTTGCATTTCAAAAATGGCAATCAAGAGTAAAGTTCTTGCAGAGACTTCCTTTGTTGACAAGCCCTTGCAAAAAAACATGAAAAAATCCCTTGAACTCTTTGTCTCAAGGAGATTACCGATTATACCTTCGGAATTTACAATGGAGTGGGGATTATGAGTTTTATACATAAATTTTTAAATTTTAAACTTTATTCTGAAGTCACCGTTTCTGACATACTTCTTTCAATTCTGATTTTGTTCATTTCTACCATTCTCATAAAGGCTATAAACTTAAATTTAAGAAGATTTTTAAAAGACAAACTTGAAAAGCAAGAACTGAGTCTTATTGAAAAGGTTGTAAGTTATACAATCTTAGGAATAGCAATCATTTCTATTCTTCCGATGCTGGGTATAAATATTTCAGGAATACTTGTTGCAGGAGGTATTGCAGGTATAGCTTTGGGTTTTGCGAGTCAGAAGGTTGTGTCAAATCTTTTATCGGGTGTTTTTTTAATGATTGAACGACCTATAAGGATAGGACAGCAACTTGATGTTGAAGGGATAAGGGGGTTTGTTGAGGATATTAATGTAATTTCTACAATAATAAGGACATATGACGGACTTTATGTAAGGGTTCCGAATGAAAAGGTTTTTACGAGCAGTATTACAAATTTTGTTGCGCATGTTGTAAGGAGATTTGAATATACCGTAGGGATAAGATACAGTGATGACGCGGAGAAAGCACTCAGGATTATAAAAAGTTTAATTGAAGAAAATCCTTTTGCTCTGAAAAATCCCGAACCCCAGGTTTTTGTTGACAATCTCGGAGACAATGCTGTTGAAATAAAGGTGAGAATATGGGCACCTGTGCAGGTGTGGTATTCCGTAAAAATGGAACTTTTATGGAAGATTAAAAAAACACTGGAAGAAAACGGTATCGAAATTCCCTTTCCTCAGCGTGTATTGTGGTTTGCAAATGATGTTAAGATTAAGAAAAACAAGTAAAAGGAATTTTATAATTTATTTTAAAGAGTTCAAATCTCTTTCTAAATTTTAAGGAGGTTTAAAAAATGGCAGTTTATAAAAAGATTGAACTTGTCGTAACAAGTCCTGACTCTGTTGCAGAAGCTATAAAACAGGCTGTTGAAAGGGCTTCAAAAACATTGAGAAATCTTGAATGGTTTGAGGTGAAGGAAATACGGGGTAAAATCGAAGACGGTAAAGTTAAAGAATTTCAAGTTATTCTGCATGTCGGCTTTAAACTGGAGGAAGGAGAAGGAGTTTAAATTTTTTAAATTAACAAATCATTCGGGAGTTTTCTCATGAAGTTTTTAATTTTGTTTATTATATCTATAAGAAGTCCTT
The DNA here is from genome assembly GCA_024277525.1 of Caldifarciminota bacterium. Taxonomy (GTDB): domain Bacteria; phylum Hydrothermota; class Hydrothermia; order Hydrothermales; family JAJRUZ01; genus JAJRUZ01. The sequence continues at coordinate 13,143 of JAJRUZ010000013.1, forward strand.
CTTCAACTTTTTCAATAGTTGCGATGGATCCGGAGACAGAAGAGTGGGGAATTGCGGTTGCATCAAGGGTATTTGATGTGGGTTACATTGTTCCTTGGTTAAAAGCAGGAGTCGGAGCAGTTGCGACGCAGGCACTTGCAAATCCCTATTTTGGTCCATGGGCACTTAAACTTCTTGAAAAAGGTAAAAAAGCGGATGAAGTTTTAGAAATAATATTAAAAAGAGATACCTCTCCTGAAGACAGACAGGTGGGAATAGTTGATAAGTATGGGAATTCAGCCTCTTTCACGGGTGGTTCCACCATATCATGGGCAGGACATAAAAATAAAATGTATGTGGCTGTTCAGGGAAATATTTTGGTCAGTGAAAAGGTAATTGATACAATGTTAAAAGTTTTCCAGAATACGGAGGGTCTTCCGCTTGCAGAAAGACTTTTAATGGCTCTTGAAGCGGGTGAAGCGCAGGGAGGAGATAAAAGGGGAAAACAATCGGCAGCACTTTATGTTGTGAGAAAAAAGGGAGGTTATCAGGGTGTTGATGATCGTCTTGTTGACCTGAAGGTTGTGGATAACCCTGAGCCTGTGAAAGAATTAAGAAGGGAGTATGAAATGTGGCAGTATGTCTTTCTTGCTCCGGCTTATCTCCGTCTTTCAAAAGAGGAGAAGGAAAAAGAGAAAATATTTCTGGAAAGAGCATACAGTTTATTGAAAAAGGCATTAGAAAGTGATATAAAGTATCCGGAGGTTTACAATTCTCTTGCGTGGGAATTTGCACTGAGAAAGATGTATCCTGAAGAAACCCTTGAGGCTGCAAAAAGGGCACATGAACTTGATCCCGAAGACCCTAATATAATGGACACTCTTGCAGAGGCTTATTATGCAAAGGGTGATTATAAAAAGGCGGTTTATTGGGAGAAAAAAGCTCTTGAAAAAGAGCCCAATAATGAATTTTTTAAAAAACAATTAAAGAAATTTCAAGAGGCATTAAAGAGAAGTAAGAAATAAAAAAAGTTGAGAATTAAATATTTTTTGGCAATTCCCCCTTGGAGAAGGGAGATCAAAAAATTGTGAGACGCGTGGGAAGGCGAGACGGGCAGGAAAGGAGAATTTGTAGGAGCGGTTTCCAAACCGCGATTAATTGAGTTTATTGAGTTTGAGTTCCATGTAGCGGTCGCATTTATGCGACTTTTTAATCTAATTTCCCCTCGGCAGGAACAACGGGTCAAACTCCGAAATAGGGGAATATGGTTCATTAATCCGGGGAACAAAAGTTTAAAATAATAGTCCTGAAATAATATTTGACTTTTAGTATTTATTTTTTTAAAATTTTTAAAGATGATATATTTGATTTTAATATCATCAGTTTTTCTTTCAATTTATCCTGACCCTATCGGGGTTGGAATGGGAAATAGTGGAGTTGCAAATCCGGGAATCTGGTCTCTTTATTACAATCCCGCAGGTATTTCTTTTGCGGAAAAACCTGAATTTATAACAGTCAATTTCCCTACACCACCCGGGCTCTCATATTTAACAGGAAAAATTTTGATTGAAACCTTTTCAGGAAACAAAGAAGATATTTACCCCAATTGGTTACCCGGACTCTGGAATGAGATGTATTTAAGATGGTCCGGGGGCGTTTACCCTGTCAATAAATATTTAAGCACAGGATTCTCATATACCTATTTAACTACAGGAACCACAGAAGTGTATATAGACACTTTTAATATTTACAAATTTGTAACTTACGACGAATGTACCTCTTTTTCTCTTTCTTACAAATCTCCTTCAAATCACAATCTGTTTATCTCAACAGGTATAAGCTTTAAAAGAGTTTTCTCTTTTCTTACACCGGACTGGTTGGTAAAAAGAATTTTTCCTTAATCAGGAGGAGGTGGCTCGGCAGAAACATATACCATGGATTTCGGAATAATGATAAATTTTATGAAAAATGCATTTGTTGCCGGATTATCTTTTAATAATATTTTTGGAGAACTGAAATATTTTAAAAATGATAAGCCTGACCCACTTGTTAAAATTGTCAGATACGGATTCATACTCAATCCTCTAAGATTTTTTGAATTATATGCCGAAAAAGAAATAAAAGGTTATCTAAAAAATTATTCCTTAAAAATTTCCTTTGAAAACACAAAATTTAATGAGAGTGAATATACATTCTTTAAAAATGCAGAAACATGGACCTCATGGGGAATAGAAGTCGGAGTTTTTGATTTTTTCTATATAAGATACGGACATTTTGAGGATAAAATCGGAGGAAGAATAGGTGACACAAAAGGTATAGGATTTAATTTTAAAGTATTTCAGATTGATGTGGCTGATGATGGAAATATATACGAATTTTTTACACATAATTACCGATTATCATGGATTTTAAAACCATATAAAACCCTTGATTTGAAAAACAGAAAGATTGAAATACTTTTAACATCTGCTTCAATATCTCTTTTTCCCGGCGCACCACAATTTTTAAGAAATGATAAATTAAAAGGATTTATATTCAGCACAGCATCCTTTTTCTCCTTTTACGGATGGAAAAACTCTCTTCCCGGGAGCTTAAAAAAGACAACATACGGAGCATTACTCATAACTTCCTATGTATTATCCTTATTTGAAAACATTTATCATTATTTAAAATGACATTTATTTTAATTATCTTTTCTTTTCAGTCCATTCGTCTTCTATCAATGGGTAACATTGAATACTGTGTTAATGACAGATTTAATGAAATCAATTTTTATGACCTTTTTGATTCACCTTCTGCATTTTTAAATGACAATAAAGGTGAAAGTCAACTTATGTTAGGCTATAATTTCAACCATATATACATAGAAGATCTTAGTCATTTTATAAATGCATTCAACGTAGAAACAGAGATAAAAAGAGATAATGCAGGAGGAAGATTAAATTTTTATAATTACAGATTTGACGGTTATCAAAGATTTTATATGGACTTTCTTTTATCGGGTAAACTTAAAAGAACCTCATCGGGCTTTAAATTCGGTGTTTTAAAAGACGAATTTTCAGGTTCAATTTATGAAGAAAAATTTTTCAACTTTTCTGTGATGAGAGAAGAAACAACAGGTAAATTGACAAATCTTGTAAACATTGACTTCAATATAATTACTTCAACTTATTTAACCAACAAAAATTTCTATATATTGAATTTATCCCACATTATTAAAGGCAAAAAATCCACATTTTTCTTCAATGCAACACTCTCAAACATGTATGTTGAAAATATAGGTTTATCATTCATTTCGAAACTAATACTTGATACCTTAAATAATTCCAATTTTTTAATCCTTATGGATTATAAAAGGTTTGAAACTTCTTTTAACTTTTTTAAACTTTTATCAGGTATTTCATACAGTATAAATGATTTAATATTCGCTTTTGAAGGAAAATATATGATAGGAATTGAATCAGGAAGAAGCGAAACCATCCTTAGTGAACTAAAAACAGGTATTGAATACTCAATAAAAGATAAAATTTTTATAAGATTTGGATTGAATCTGAGAAATACACCTTCATATCTTTATTTTTATATATTTCCTGATTTTTATAACTCTCCTGAAAATTATTTATTTCCCATCTCAGGAACAAATTTCAGTGCAGGAATAGGAGTAAGAGAAAAATATGCAAATGTGGATTTTGTCCTGGGATACAGCATATCCGATAATCCCGACATTTATCAGAACTCCTTAACCGCAGGACTTATATTTTACATGACACATTAATCAACATCTTATCTTTTAAACCCCTATCTCAACCCGAAGACAAACCCCGAAATAGGGAAATAAGAAAATGTGAAAAGTTAAAACTCAAAAGTAAAATTTGAATATAAAAATTGAAAAAATTGATGAAATGATAAATTGTTCCTGAAGTTCACAAATACTTTTATCTTTTTTCAGCACTTCTTTCGGACTCACCCTCCGTTTCTCAGTTTTATCAAAATTTTATGACTTCAAAATTTCACTTTTGTGAAAAAGTGAAAAATCTGTGCAGTTTTTTGATAAATTCCACCGGTTATCAGAACGTTTTGAATTTAAAAACTTTTTAACTTTATCAAATCCCTTATAAGAAATAAAGCAGATATTGAAATATGGATTATTTTTATTATATACTATTTTTATGTCATTGGTTAATATCCTACTGCTAACGGGAGGAAAATTTGAAGTTTTAAAAAAGTTCCTGAAAAGATTTATATTTTTAAAATCAACACAGGAGTCAACTATGAATAATTTGGAACAAAATTGGTTGGAGGGAGGTCATGGAAGGTAGTGTTGTATTTAACAAGGGCGAATATTACAGACAGGAGCTTATTGGCGGTAGCTATGAGTGCTTTTTTGTATTTCATTCC
>JAJRUZ010000014.1 GCA_024277525.1 Caldifarciminota bacterium
AGGGCTTTATGCCCAGAAGGTTGAACTTGTTAAGGTGTGGGAAAAGGAATTTCCTGAAGGGATTGCAGATTACAGTAGTGTTTATTTTGATGTTAGTAAGGAAGGGTATTTATATCCTAAAATTGTAATCACAGGAAAAACTTCTGCTGATGCAGAGAAAATATATATATTTGATGAATATGGAAATGTAAAAAAGACAATGAATTTGAAAAAATGGAGTGTTGTTAGGATTTCAGAAAATGGAGAATATATGGCCATAAGGGAACCTAAGAAATATGATGGTGAAGAATATTATGGTCCTGTAAAAGTTATAGATAAGAACGGAAATTTTGTGAGAAAATTACCTTCTGTATATGGGATGTATTTCTGGATCTCTGACAACGGTGAAGAAGTAATAAATTTAAATCCATGGTCTCTTGAGGAAGGAAAACCTGAATATACATTAATTACAGAAAAAGGAGAAAAAAAAATGGGTTTTGTTGCAGACTTTAAAAATAATAAATGGAAAGATAGATCATTATGGAAAGGCAAAATCTTCAATTTTGATGGGCGCCCTTCAATCAAATGGAAAAATTCTGTTGGATTTATTGAAATTTTTCCTTACAAAAAACCGACAGCTGGAAATCTTGGGTTCCCTTCAGCATTTGCTATAGCAAAACAGAAAAAGTTAGTTGCTTTTCCCATCGGTAAGAAAATTTTACTCTATGATACGGAAGGAAATCTACTGGATCAGAAGCTTCTTTCAGGTAAAGAAAATTATAGGTCTGTATTTTCGCCAAATGAAAGGTATCTTGCAATAGCAACGGTTCAAGGATTAGATTTTTTTGAAATTACCGATGATAAAAAACTGCTCTTTTTATGGAATTATAAACTAAAAGGACATCCTGATTCTAATTCCACGGTGTTAGGATATTCTCCTACAATAGATAACAATGGAAATGTAGCAATCTTGGTAATAGAAAACAATATACCCAAAATAAAAATATTCTCTAAAAAGAAGAAAAAAATAATAGATAAACTCTTTGATTATTATATTCCCCCTCTCAAAGATTATTTACCTTCTGGAATGGGCATATTAAAATTTGCTCCAAATGGAGAATATTTAGCATATGTCCCTCCTAACCTTTCGCGCATTATAATCTTTATGCTTAAAAGGAGATGAAAAAATGGAAAAATATGTAAAAAAGAAAATAGGTGTAATAATGCTTTTATGTGGTTCTTTATTTTCCTATCAATGGCCTGTTAAATCATTTGATACGCAACATGGTTTGAATGGTTTTATCGGGGAAATGAGGGTTGATACTCTTGGAAATCCCATTCATTTCCATGCCGGAATTGATATAAATGAACCAAATGGCGATTCAGTCTTCGCACCTGATACAGTAGTTGTAGACAGTAGCGTATGGGTAAGCACAAATTATTGGTTAGCAGATACATCAGGCAATAAAGCATATAAATTTTATCATTTTGATAGAAGAGTAACTTTTCGAAATGGTTACAGAGTTCTTCCTGGCACGTACCTAGGGTTAATTTCGGGCACACATCTTCACTTTCGTGAAGCTCCTTCATATGCGGGGAGGGATACTGTTTTAAATCCATTAAGACCCGGTGCTTTAACTCCTTTTGTTGATTCAACGAAACCTAAAGTTTTCTGGATAAAGTTTTATCCGGACGGGAGCAGAAATTTTGCAGATTCAATACCTTCTGATTCCTTTTTATCAGGTAAAATAGATATTCTGGTTCAGGCACATGATACAAGACTTGATTCTTTGAGTCATTCAACGGGTGACACAACGGTTGGAATATACAGAATATCTTATGGAATTTTTGATGAAGATACAAATTTAATACAAAGTTATAGAGAGTTTATAAGGTTTGACACGATAGTAAATCCATCAGATACAAATGCTTTAAACTTATGTTATGGACCAGGTTCAAATGATTCCATATTCAGATATTGGGTCACAAACGACCCTTTAAACTCTGAACCTACAAAAAGAAATAGATATTGGAACACGAAGAGAAAAATTGCTGAGCATGACTCAGTTGATGCAAATAATAATCAAGAAGCGTGGTTTCCGGACGGATTTTACATAGTAGGAATAAGAGTTGCAGATATTGGGCTTAATGGAAGGGTTGTATACAAAAGAGTCCACATAGACAATTTCAATCCTACGGTTATTGAGACTGACCCTCCTAATGCATTCAGGTTTGTTGCAAACAGACAGAGAAGGATAAAGATAGTTTTTTCAGAAGCTATGGATACGACAACAATTGATACTGCAAATATTACGATTACGGGGAGAGGTGGGTATAATTATGTGATTCAGAATTTGAGGTATGTTGTTGATTCTTTTATTTTATACATTGAAGTTGATTCTTTCAGGTATCGGGATACGGTCAATGTTGTTTTGAGCCCCAACATAACGGACCTTGCGGGAAAAAGTCTTGAACAGGGGCAGCAAAAGAATATTTTACAGCAAGCAGGTTATTCCTTCTGGTTTGTAGTGGGTCTTTTACAGTTAACCGATGATACGCTTGATAATTTTTATCCTGATGTTTATAACGGAAAGGTATGCTGGGTTGAAGCAAGTCGTGGCTCGGATGTCGGAAATGTTGTTCTTTATGATTTTGATACAAGAACTTCTCAATATATTACAACCCTCGGTGAATATTATTATCCTGTAATGGGAAATGACACTTTAATTGCCTTTTTTGGTTCTCCTCAGATAACACCCGATACAGCAAATGTTGTTTATTATTGGGACGGAACAAATTTGAATCAGGTGACATCTAATGATAAGTGGAGAAATTATATTGATATTAATGAAAACGGAATAGTGATGAAGTCAAGGAAAAATGATACCATTTATGTTGAGTATTATGATTTCGGGACTTCTCAATTAAGTATAATTGACAGCTTTAACTGGGTGTACGGTTATTTTTGGGGGAAAGCAGAACTTAACGGAGACAAGATAATATGGGATAGAATTTTCAATTATCCTGATATTGAAATATTTATGCAGAAAGATACCATCAAAATGAACGTTTCAAATGATGGTGATTCCTTAGATGTTAACCCTGTAGCCTCATATCATGAGTTAGCATGGGTCAAACTTGCTCCTTGGCTTATAGGAAAAGTTTATCTTTACGATGGCACATTCACTAAGGCGATCGCAGAGAGTAAAGGACTTTATGATTTTTATGCGGGTGAACCCTTAACAATTGACAACGGATGCATAGTTTATTCTATGAATAATGTTATTGATCCTTCAATAACGGAACTGCATTTATTTGATGGAAGAAAGGACACCATAATTTTTACTCAACCTGCAACATCACAAACAGGAAGTGAAAGCATTTCACATATCAGAATTCATAACAAAGTCATAGGGTTTAACAGAATAGTAAGAGAGTTTCAGGGGCCGGGAGGATATTATTATGTAAGTAATCCTACTGTCTATGACAGAGGCAAAGTATATAAACTCATAGAGGACACTTTGAGACATTCAAATCGCATAGAAGTTCATAACGGTTTTGTTGTCTTTGATGCATGGGATGGAAATGATTATGAGGTTTACCTCTATATAGGGGATACCACTTTCACTCCACCTGCTCCGCCTCAGAATCTTACAGCAAAAGATTCCCTCGGGAAAATTTATTTGACATGGAATAAAAACAAAGAGCCGGATTTAAAAGGATATTTAATATATAAGTCAAATTCTTCATATAATTATTCTGAGACCCCTTATGATACGGTTTATGCTCCTGATACAAGTTATATAGATACTTTACCTTGGCTGGGAGGTAATTATTATGTAATTACAGCATTTGATTCCTTAGGGAATGAGAGCGGATTTTCAAATCAGGCATTGGTATTTATACCTGATACGGTTCCTCCTTTACCGCCTTCTAATCTTGTTGCAGTTTATGATACTCAAAATGTTAGAGTTTTATTAACCTGGAACAAATCTCTGAGCCCGGATGTTGAATTATACAGAATATATAGAGCAGAAGTTTCGGGTAATTATACTGTTCCCTTAGATTCTGTTTTTGCTCCTGACACTTTATATTATGATACCTTAATTTCTTTAAACAAAACATATTATTATGTGGTATCCGCGGTTGATACAGCCGGAAATGAGAGCGAATTTTCAAATGAGGATACCGTGTATACTGCTTTTATTGTTTCTGTTTTATATACAGATAATCCTTCTGCAACTTTTCCAGCCTCACAGAAAAAAATTTTGAAAGATAATAATGCAGTATCTATTACATTCACAAATAAAGATTCTGTAATGAAAGGAACATCCGAGAATGAAGGACTTACATGGAGCATCGTAAAAGGGGGAAAAGGTTATCATCCCCTTATC
>JAJRUZ010000015.1 GCA_024277525.1 Caldifarciminota bacterium
ATACTTTTTATAAAAAAAGAATTCGGAGGTATCAAAATATCCGAAAATTTTTCCCTTCTCATTTGTTTCACCGAGGCGGGAAACAAAGGAGGTGGAGTTGCGATTTATTTTCTTTCTCCTAAAATCTTAAACTCAACTCTTCTGTTCATCTGATAATCTGCTTCACTTCTTTCAGGATATACAACAGGGAAATCTTCACCGTATCCAACCGCAATTAATCTGGAAGGATCAATCCCGTGCCGTGTAACCAGGTATTCCTTTACAGAGTTAGCTCTTGCTTGGGTCAGTTTTTTGTTGTATGCTCTTGTGCCTCTTGTGTCCGCATGCCCGCCTATTTCAACAATTACTGTCGGATTGTCTTTTAACATCTGTGCAATAGAATCAAGTACAGGGTAAGATTCAGGTCTTATTCTTGCTGAGTTAAAGTCAAAGTAAATATTTCTGAAAGTAAACACCATCTTTTCTTTTAGCATCGGGAAATCCTTAATGAGTTTTTCTCCGCCCCTTACCTGAACATAAGCTGCTTGAGGGATATATTTTTCTGCCTTGACCTTAAAGAGATAAATTCCTTCAAATAGCCTGACTTCATAAGTTCCATCAGCCGGGGTTTTAAGTTTTTTAATCACCGAATCCTTTTCTTCCGGATATATTTCAATATCAGCAACAAGGGGTTCCTCCGTTTTTGCATTATATACTTTTCCCTTTACAATTCCCCATTTTGTAGCCAATAAAACTTCTACCTCTTTGTATTTACCCGGCTCTACACTTATTTTTTCACTTTTAATCGCATAGTCCGGATGTTCAAATCTGAACACATAATCACCTTTTTCGAGTTTAAATTTAACCATACCGAGAGTATCGGTCTTAACCTCCTTTCGTTTACCTTTGTATGAAAACTTGACACTTACATCTCTTACAGGTTTTTCCGTATCTTTGTCCTTCACTTTTAAAGCAAGAACACCGAATTTCGTCTTTAATAAAACCCTAAATTCTTTCTTTTTACCTGCTTTAATTTCGAGTGTTCCTTTTTTTGTATAATAATTCCTTGCTATTACCTCATATTTATACTGTCCCGGTTCCAGCTTACCGCTTATTTCTCCGTAAACATCACTCTTACCCGCAAATACCCTCTCACCTTTTTTATCAATTATAAATACATCCGCTCTTGCAATCGGTTTATTTGTGAGTGAATCAATTATTTTGCCTTTGAATTCTCCTACAAACGGTGAATGAAATTCTATCAAAAATGATAAGGAGAGACCTCTTGCACCGTTAAGAATACCCCTGTGCTGTGATATACCGCAATTTATAGAGGAAAACCCCCTGCTTATGATTCCCGCTCCTAAGCTCAATGCAAAACCTTCATACCCTCCGAATGTCATACCCAATCTTAAAGGTATTCTGGGATGAACAAAATATTCTCCTCCCAGGGAGATTCTCGGCGTTTTGGTAGAGAGGGCAGTATTCTTGAATCCCTGTTCCCATAAGAAGAAAAGGCTGTATTTTCCCTGCGGGTCTTTATAAGATGAAGACAAAACTAAAATAAAGGGCAATTTTACACTAAAACCGCCACTCACAGTGTCTACTACATCATTGTAAAGTGTATCATAATCAATATCCCTGCCTATATAGAAAGAATCAAGATCTCCCTGATGAATGTAAGTAACTGCTCCTCCTGAAAAACTCAAATTTGAAATTACATTTCTCAAACCGAGAGAGAAATTAAGTAATTTCTTATATTCGAGTCCCAATCCTAAGTCAATACCGTATCCCATATTTCCGAATGTGGTGTCAAATCTCACTTCCAGTTTATCATTTCCTGTAATTCCTTCCTGGCTTGTATTTAAATATACATCAACATTTCTCATTTCCACATAAGGACCGGAAACATAAAGGGAAAAATTCAATCCGTATAAAAATCTCCATTTATCTGGTGTAATAGTAAATCCGTGTCCCGCTCCTGCTGTAATTTGGATGAGATTAAGATTCTGAAAACCGGTGTTATTATCGGTCGCATGATAAACCTTGTCCAATTCATTACCGTATAAAATTAAACGAAGCCAAGGTTCCGGAAACATGAGGAATGTTCCTTGAATGAACCTTATTCCGAAACCGAATCTCCCGATGGAAAAAGAGAAAGGAGAAAAATAAGATAGGTGGTTTAATTTCCACGATGAACCTGCATAACCCAAAAATTTATTTTTTAAAATTTGCGTCAAGGAATCACCCGTTGCGGACATTATATCATTGTACAGAGAAATGGACAGAGCATTATTGGTCAAGGCAAGATTTGTGCTGAAAAGGGAAAGGGTGTATGAGGGATTAAATTCCGAACCCATGAATGCAGGATTAAAGAAAATGTTCTGACTCCCAAAGGAATAAAGGGGCGAAATATTCTCGCCTATGGAGAAATATAAAGGATAAAGGAATAATAATAAAGTGCTCATTCTTTCCTGGGGAGTGTATAAATGGTGACTCCGAGATAACCTTTTAACTTCACAAAGTCATCCGGTTTGATGAAAACATTTCCCTGACTGTCAGCAATAGCCTGTGCTTTATAAAAAATAACAGAATCCTTTGCAAGATCAATCATATCCTTAGAAATTTCAATATCAAATGAAAATTCTGTGCTGTCAACGGAAACTCCTTCCTGATTTTTGGGAGCAGGCTTGAGCATGAGACTGTCAATAGGTTTGAACATGTCTCCGCGAGCTGATATGAGGAATAAATTCAAATAAACCCTTACCGGAAAAGAATGCTTTATGTTCAGATGAAGGAAAATTCGCTTAATCCTATTCTCCTTCGCCGCATCTATTATAGTCTGGTTATCATTTTTTATTGTATCAATAAATGTAACCACATTATCACCCAGAATTCTTGCTCCGAATAAAGCTTCTTTGAATGTTATGATGGAATCAAAGAATGCAGCACCTGTCTCCAAGATAGGTGTAACAATGAAAAGATGAGGTCCTGCCGGAAAATCCAAAAAAGGAATTCTTTTGGTAAAGGAAAATTGCGTAATATCTGAGAAAGTATCAACCTCATCTTTTACTCCGAAAAGAGCAAATGTATCACCTGTATCATCCCAATAATACCCTTTTATTTCCGTTCTGATAACCGCGGGTGCACTTCGCACTTCACCCTTATATTTTGCCCCTGCATAGATCAAAAATAATAAACTTCCGAAATCACTCTTTGTGGTATCAATAATACGTGGTAAAAATCTCCTTAATGTATCACTTAAAACAATACCCGGTACACTTATATTTGCATCCACAAAAAGGTGTTCCTGTAGATTAAAAATTGAATCCGCAATTATTTTATATTTTTCACTTTTTTGCAATTCTTCCCCGATTGTTGTCCTCTGAACCTTGGCAGGGATTCTTAATGTCAGGTACCACCCTATTTTATGGGGCGCTTTGAAGCACGAAAAAAGAAAAAATAGAAAACATATTTTTTTCTTCATAGAAAATAATATAAAGTAAAAAAGAAGAATTTTTCAATATGCAAATTCTTTATTTTTTCATATCAAATTTATCTTCTTTATCCTGTCAATTTTGAAGGTTCTATAATCACTTCTTAAATAACAATAAGCAAACACCTTCCCATCTTTTACCTTTTCGGGTCTTATTGTTCTCCGTGTTCTCTGTCCTTTTTCATCCACATACTCTATGGAGATTTTTTTTGATTCAGCAATCGCATCCAGAATTATATCAATGAGCTTTTTACCTCTCTTTTTCCCGTTATTATTCTTCCTCTCTTTTCCATTTTTGCCATTCTTTTTCCTTCTCTCATTCACTTCTCTATACACCCCTTTTATATCCCTTCCGAAGATTTTAGATATTATCATACACCCTCCCTGTTACATCTATCACCGCTCTTACCAGGTCAGAAGGGTTTTTCACAATTATATAATTTACCCTCTCAGCAATATGCTTAAAACCCTGTCCCCTTTCCATACCCATCTGAAAGAAAAAGGAATAATTTTTATCCAGAATATCAATGAGTTCTTTTTTTATTTTATTAAAGTTGTAGATTTCACTGTCCGTTATCAGTATAAACATAACCCTGCGATTTCTTAATAACTCTTTTATGATTCGCGTTTTTAAATGTGTGCTCTCCTGCTCGGGTGTGAAAAGCATCCTCTTGAGTTTGTTCAGTTCATGATAATAAAGCCACCCGGTTGTTTTCGTTCCTGAACTGAAACATACAAGGGAATACCTTATCATGTGAGCAATTCTTTTTCTTTTAAGATATTTTAAAATTGCATAAATACTTATTAAAGCATTGTGATATTTATTTCCCCAGTTTAAAAAGGGTTCGGCTCTTCCTGCTGTCATTGAACCCGAGGTATCAAGCACTATCATTAAATCAGGAAAGAATTTTTTATCTCCTGAAGGAACCCTTAATCCCTGTTTGAAAGGTGATACATAAAAATTTATGTTGTTTTTAAAGGGTGAATTCTTATCATAAAAAATCCTTCTGAAATTTATTTCATGAAACTGATGATTATTTACATCAAATTCCTCTTTACCGTATCTTATTAAAGGAATCTCAAAGTTATTTACATCCTCTGCTTTTATCTCAATATAGGGCGTTAAACTTTCATAATATCTGTCAAGGAAATCAAAATTATTCATAAAAGAAACTTTTTTGCCCTTTTTGGAACTGTATTCAATATACCTCATTATTTCCTCTCCCTCTCTGACCTTTTCCTCAAAATAGGGCTCAAAAACACTCAGATTATGCTTTTTGCTTCTGAAGTATTTTTTTGCCTTTTGAATAAAAACCTTTAACATTTTAATCCAGTGTGAAGAATTTATTAAAAACTCAATCTTTTCTTCTTTTTCGGATGGGAGTTTCCATTCTTTAAGTAAATCATTTGCATCTTTTTTTAAAATTTTAACTTTTTTTCTATATTTTTGAGGAATTAAAACAGTAATTAAATTTTCTTTATCCATGAGTTTTAAATTTAAAATAACAAAAAAGTAATAAAAAGAATCATAACCCTTTTTAACTTCATTTTTATAAAATTCAATTATGCCTTCATAAGGAGGATTTTTATAAGCATTCCAGGAATTTACAATTAAATCTTCAAAGGCATTTGTTATGTATAATGCATCATCAAGATTTCTGAAATAAGGGTATGCTGTGTCAACGAGTTCATAAGCTTTTAAAATGTCATAAGGGCAGAGCTTCCAGTGTGAAATCTCATGCAAAATCATATCTCTGAGAATTATTTTTACTTTTTTTTCATTATAAAAAGAGGGATAAACCGCTGTGATTTTCCATTTCTCCATGTCAATCTCTGCTTTGAAATCCTTTCCTTCATATATTTCCAGAAATCCTCCTGTAAGACCCTGTTCGTTTAAAATTTTTTCATACAATTCAATCATTTTTTGCAAAGGATTTTAAAAAGGGATTCCCTGATTTTAAAGCAATTTTTTCAAATTTTTTCTTATTCTTATTCATCATCTTTATCAGATTACCCTCTTTTTTCGCTATTTCCCATATTTCTTTTATGATATCCCTCAGGAATCCGAATTCCTCTTTAAAAAAGACACGATTCGGTTCTTTACCCTCAAGAGCATTTACAATACTTTCCTCAATACCTTCCTTTCTCTCCTCAATTACTTTTTTAATCCGGAGTTTGAGATTTACCGCTGCTTCATACTCATCACCTTTATATTTTTCTTCCACAAAATAAGAATTGAAAATTCCGTTATAGGGTAAAAGAAAAGAAAAAGATTCCAAAATGTCAATGTAATCAACTTCTTTTATATTTTTCTTATTTAAACAGAGATAAAGATTCTTTGCTTTTGTGAATTTTACAAGATTTTTTAAAAATCTTATACTCGGAGGATGGATATAACCGCAACCTTCTCCCAGTTTATGACATCCATCACAGATTGAAGGCAGGAGATTCATTATTCTTCTATTTGAATTCCCTTTCACCCTTGAGCAGAAATCAAAACCGTATCTGAGATAAAGCAATGTTATCACCGCATCAAGTGTAAGAGGAACATCCTCTATCCTCTCATTTAATTTTTTAAACTCCTTTGATAAATCCGCTTTCTTAACTCCGTTTTTCCTTTCCTCTTCCAGTATCTCAAGAGCATCTTTCGGTGTAGGTTGAAAATAGTCAATATTTATTATTATGTGAAATCTATCCATAATTGCTGAGTCCATTTCAAAGATTCCCTTATATCTATCTCTTATTCCGTTCCTTTCATAATTTGCGGTTGCAAAAACAACATGATAACCCTTTCCCAGAACTATTTTTTTATTTTCAAATTCAATATAACCGTCAAGAATATGGAAAAATTCGTTTTGAATAACAGGAGGTGCCCTGTTTATTTCATCTATCATTGTAAAAGGAGCATTTTTAATTTCCCTTAACTCCATTCTGAAATTTTTAATATTAAATCTTTCAAAAATCTCTCTTATTTTCATATCAGGTCTTGCCCTGATGTAAATCCCCTTTTCTCCGAAATAAAGAGAATTGACTTCCTCCATCAACTTTGTCTTCCCTTCCCCTCTTTCACCCAGGAATAATATGTTCAATTTACCTATCAAAGAAATATTTATAATATCCTTTAAATAAATTTTTTGTGAAAAGCAGTATATTCTTCTTGAATTTTTATAAATTTCAATTTCAGGAAGTTTTAATCTTTTCATGCTATTTTATTTTACCTTTTCAGAGTGACAAATTTTGTCGCTCTGACTTTATAATTATTTACTATGAAATATGAATCAAAAATTCAGAAGATTAATCATTTGATAAGATTATTTAAAAATAAAAAATCCCTGACTACGGAGGAAATGATTGCTGCTTTGAATGTTGATAAAAGGACTGTTCAGAGGTATCTTGCAGAATTAAGGGAGAGTTACGGATTCAATATAAAATATAATAAATCCGAAAAAAAGTTTGAATTAAGGGATAAGATTGAGGAAATTACCTTTTCGCTTGACAATGTGAGTGAGAGGGAGATTGAGGCGCTTGAACTTGCTGTAAAGTTTTTGAGTAAAAAGAAAAATTTTCCTTTAATTGATGAACTTGAGTGTTTAAATAAAAAAATAAGGGAGAAAATATTTGCTGATGAGGGTTTAAAATTTGAGATAACGGATTATTCAATTCCTGTTTCTTTAAGAGACAGGTATTTTATTATAAAAAAGGCGATAGATGAAGGGGTTTATCTTATATTCAAATATTTCGGTTCAAAGGAAGGGAGAAAAATTGAGAGAAAGGTTGCTCCCTGGCGTGTGATTTATTCAAGGAACAGGTGGTATCTTATAGGTCATTGTAAGGTAAGGGATGAATTGAGGATTTTTAACATCGCTTATATGGATGAGTTAAGGAAGACCGATGAATACTGTACAGAAACTCTGGGTCTTGATTTCGGGAAATTCAGGAGGGACATGTTCGGACCGTGGAAAGGGAGGAAGGCGGAGTGGGTTACGATATATTACAAAAAAGATGCAGCACGGTATATAGAAAAGATGTATTTTCCTCAGGATACAAAAATAAAAAAGATAGGAGATGATTTAAGATTAAAAATAAGGGTTTCTTATCCCGAAGCAGTCCTCTTTTATCTTGTTTTACCCTTTCATTACAATGCAGAAGTTGAAAAACCGAAATGGCTGAGGGATAAAATGATTAAATATCTTAAAAAGATGCTGGAGATGTATGAGGGGGAGAAATGAGGTGTTTGAGAAGGAAAAATTCAAGGGAAATGATTTATAATTTTGAGGGTTCAAATCCCGGCAAGGGAAAATGAAGAAAAAATAAAATGGTGAATTCGGAAATTATGACTACTTTAAAAAAGTTCGCATATTTTTCAAAAAAGGGGGTATACAGGAACAGTTCGGATATGAACGAGTTAGGCGACATTTCGCTTGGCAGCTGTAATAAGACAGGTGTAAAAAATGGTTAATATCCTTAAGAGATTCATAAATTGGATATTAAACTTCTTCTTAAGAAAGAGAGGTAGAAAAGAGTATAAAGAGATTACACGAACCATAGAGGAGAAACCTGTCAAAGAGAGTGAATCAGCTATTAGGAAAGATTTACTGGAAGCAAAAGAAGAATTGCAACATACAAAAGAGATTGAAAGCGAACAAGAAGATATTTATTGTAAAGGTGAGATAAGACCCACCGAAGAGGAAGAAACGAAGAGTAAAAAAGAAAAAACGGTCATTACTGAACCTAAATCTGAGACCGATATAGAAACACCGTCTAAGGAAGAGATTACTAAAAGCACTGACGATCTGGCAAAAGAAGAAAGGAAAAAACAGATAACACGCAAACCATGGATTAAGAAATCGCCAACTGAACAAAAGAAAAAACGCAAAGAACCCATAAGAAAGGAGAAAAGAACACACAAACAAAAAGAGAAAGAAGTGGATTTAGGTAAAACAAAGAAAACAACTATAAGGAAACGTACTTCTTCTGCCAAGGAGTTATCACCAAAAACTCAGAATGAATCCAAAAAACCTGAAAAGCCGAGTTTATCACTTCCACATTTACTATCTCCACATATTGAAATTAATTTCAACGAAGCAAAAGTATTTCTTGTTTTGCCAAAACAAATCTTACCCATAGATACTTCAGTAGACATTTCTTCACAAAATTAATTTGAATACAGATTGAAAATAAATAGCGAAGAAAAAAGAATCTCTGCAAAAGTTATTAAAAATGAGAAAATAATTGAAATAGAAGAAAAAAGGATAGAATTGAAAGAACCTCTTCATGATTTTGAAGTCTATTTTCCAAAAGAGATACGAGGAAAGATTTACAAGTATAAACATAAGGATGATGCTTTTTATATTTTTATTCCATCTGGAAATTTTGGTAAGATGTATTATCTTTATGATGAAACAGGAGCTGTAAATCCATTACCTAAGCGTAATGTATGGATACTACTTCGTGAGGAATTTGAATTGCTTATAGAACCCGATATAATTGAAGAGATGTGGATATGGGAAAACTATCAGCCATTAAATATTGATCTGAAAAAATCAAATGAGCTAATTATAAGAGACAGGGGAACTGGTACAGAAAGAAGGATAAGTTGCGAACCAACCTTTACTTTTGATACAAGTAATGCAATTTTTGATGATTTTAGAGAAATATCGCCTATTTTTATAGGTGATAACATTAAAATAAGTGCCCCAAATAAAAATAGTTCTGGATGGAAAATTTGGGTTCAAAATAAGAGAACAGGTTTTAAACTTGTTAGAGATGGTTGGACAGGGGATGAATCACTTGTATTAAACCTCCCAGATGATCTACCATGTGAATGTGGTGAATTTCAGTTAGACATCTGTGAACAAAAAGGAGAACCTATTACAACTTTATTTTTCCGCTACATTCCTTCATTACAATTACAATATACTAAGGAACTTATCCTTCCTAATACCGAAGAAGGTCATGAAATAGAAAATATTGAAATAATTCTGGAAAATCCAAAAGATTTTGAAATAAGTACTAATCATGAGGTTACTGACGACCAAAAAGGCTTTCGTATCATTATGCCACCAGAAAATGATACAGTAAGATTTTCCATTTCTCAAAAGAATAAGCTAGAAACCATAGCAAATTTGCAAATAACACTCCCAAGGTTAAAATGGAGAACTTCTAAACAAAAATCATGGGGAGGTAAAATCTTTCAAATAAAAAGAGAAGAATTGATTTCAGGCGAAGATTTCTATATTTTTGTCCGTACCAATAGCTCATCCAAGTATGGTATCTCAATACTTCTTGAATCTAATGATAATAAGATACAGGAGGCAAGATTAGAAAGAAAGGGCATTGATTACACTTTTTTACTCAATCAATTTTATGACACTATCAAGAAAAACAAGGGAAAACTTAAACTTAAAATTATAATTGAAAAAGATAGGCACGTAGTAGGCGAGGTCCCTATAGCATATATCCCTGAAATAAAATCTCCGCCTAAAAAACTCGAACCTGTTAATAAGAAGGTAAACTTAATACCACAAGTAAGAGGTGGTAAAGGATTTAGAAGGGGTAAAGGATTTAGTAAAGGAGAACTCTTAAAAGCCGGAATAGAAATAACTTATGCAAGGCGACTTAATATTCCATATGATAGAAGGAGAAAAACAATTCACAAACATAATGTAGAAATACTTAAGGTGTTAATTGGAGGTGAAAACAATGGCGATAGATCCGATTAAAGTAACGGAGAGCATTAGGCAAAGCTATATAAGATATTTAACAAGTACTTTTAGGCTCAGGAATGAAAAACTCCGAGGACTTTTTCACGAAGAGGTTGAGAAGTTCTGGTTTACTAACGGTCCAATTTTAGAGGCAACACCACCTTTTAAAAAGGGCTGTTACCTTAAGGATTTAATTCAAGAAAGGTTACTCGTTAAGAGTTTAGAGAACTTTATTTACGATGCTCTCCCATATCTGCGGGATAACCCTCTATATTTACATCAAGAAAAAGCTCTCAGGAAAATACTCAAAGGCAGAAATGTAGTTATTGCTTCGGGAACAAGCAGTGGGAAAACCGAATGTTTCCTTATACCTATTTTGAATCATCTTTTGAAAGAATATGAAGAAGGAAAACTTACTCCAGGTGTCAGGGCTCTTTTATTATATCCGATGAATGCATTGGCTAATGATCAGTTGAGGAGATTAAGAGAAATAGCCAAGGTTATCGAACAGAAAATGCCAGGGTTCAAAATAACTTTTGGTAGGTATGTAGGTGATACTCCAGAAACAAAAAAGCAGGGGGAGGAGAAGTTCAGATTAATGAATCCTGGAGAAGAACCTGTGAAAAGTGAGCTCCTTTCCAGAGAAGAGATGAGGGAAAATCCTCCTCATATTCTCATAACAAATTATGCAATGCTTGAGTATTTACTCTTAAGACCGAAAGATTCACCTTTCTTTGATGGTGAATATGCAAGGAACTGGAAGTTTTTGATCTTAGATGAAGCACACATTTACAGTGGAGCTACTGGCATTGAAATGGCGATGCTTATTCGACGCTTAAAAGATAGGGTATGTGAGGATATGGAAGGCGATCTGCAATGTGTTGCAACAAGTGCCACGCTTGTGAAAGAGGAGGAAGATTTTGGTAAAGTAGCTGAGTTTGCCACAAATCTGTTTGGTGAGAAATTTGAGTGGGACCCAAAAGACAATAATAAACAGGATATAATAAAAGGCGAGAGAATTAAAACTATTGGAGAAGGAATTTTTGAACCGCCGTTAGAACTTTATCCCGAAATAGAAAAGTTAATCCATAATGGCTTTTCTTCTTTAATCAGCGAGCTTTTTGACTTATGTGAAGAAAGAGGCATACCTGAAGATATTTTAAATAATGCAAAAAATAATTGCAACAATAATGCCAAAAAATTTCTTTATGATATTCTTTCAAAGGATAAAAGAGTGATGAGGCTAAAATCCTTATTGGAAGAGGGAGCAAAAAATATTCAAGAATGTGTCAGGCAACTTTTAAATAATGATAACCCGTCTAAGAAAGAATATAACCAAATAATTAGCCTAATCAACATACTTGTATGGGCACGGCCAGACTCAGAATCTTTGCCTCTTCTACCTGCGCGTTACCATCTTTTTGTACGTGCTCCAGAAGGTGTTTTTGTATCGTTTTATCCTGAACCAAAAATATTCTTAGAAAGAAGAGAACTCACAGAAGAGGGATATCCCGTTTTCGAGCTTGCATCCTGCCGGCGTTGCGGACAGGAATACTTGGTGGGTGATATAAAAGAGGGCAGACTTAGACATTCTGTCGCTGAAATAGATACACCAAGAAAAAATAGATATTTTATGTTGTGGGAAGATGTAGAAACAAAGGAAGACGAAGATCAGGAAGTTGCCATTCCAGAGGAAATTGCTCAAAAAGGCAGAATTTGGAAGCTATGCGTGAAATGTGGGGCAATCTGGGATGATAAACCTACTTGCGCTTGTACTAAAGGAAGAGATTCTGTGAAAACATTGATTGAAATAATACCTAAAGATGTAGTTCTTAATAAGTGTTATCTGTGTGGATTACGCTCTATCAATATTGTTCGTGAGTTCATTTTTCAGCGTGATGCTCCGGCAGCAGTGTTAACTACAGCTTTATATCAGAATATACAAAGAGAGCGCGTAAAGGAGAAAAAAATTCTCATCTTCTCAGATAGTAGGCAAGATGCTGCATTTTTCGCGCCTTATTTGGATTTCACATACAATAGAATTTTATTCAGACGTTTAATCGTAGAAGCCTTGCAGAAAAATAATTCTGTCAACGATTACAGACTTAGATCACTATGCGAGGATGTACTACAACTGGCAGAAGAGAACAGAGTGTTTGATCCTGCAATGGATCAAAGGGAGAAAAAGAGGGAAGTTTGGAAGTGGATCCTTCAAGATTTTTGTGGTGTCTGGGACAGAAGGAATTCTCTAGAAGGCGTGGGATTGCTTTCTTTTGAGCCTGTTTTTCCTGACAACTGGTCCCCAATTAAAGAGCTGCTTAATCCACCTTGGAATCTCAGTGAGGATGAAGCTAAAGCCGTTTTCCAGATATTGCTTAATAGCATGCGTTATAACATGGCTATCGCTTTTCCAGAAGACGGCCCTGCACCAGAGGATGAATTCTTTAAACCCAGAAACAGAGAGTATAAGTTCAGAGGCGAAGGCTCAGACAAAAAAAGAGGAATATACTCCTTTATCCCTACTCAAGGTAGATTAAATGCAAGGTTGGAATACCTTCAGAAATTATACAAAAAGATTACAGGGAAAGAGGATGAAAACAATGAATGTAGAAAATTATTAGGAAAAATATGGGAAGACTTAAGAGACAACTGGGTGGGTAAAGGTATACGCAGTTTTAGTAACGCAAGAGATGGTGTCCTTTACCAACTTGATTATAGATACTGGAGAGTTATTCAGGAAAGTAACGCTTCACCATGGTACATCTGCGATAAGTGTGGAGCAATATCTCCTGTAAATGTGCGAGGCGTTTGCCCCACTTTTAACTGCAATGGTAATCTTAAACCGATAGATTCTAAAGAACGAGAATACATTCAAAAGAATCACTATAGGCACTTGTACACAACTTTAGTTCCTGTAAGAATGAGCTCCCACGAACATACTGCACAGCTTACCACAGATTATGCGTCAAATGTCCAGCAAAGATTCATAAGGGGTGAAATCAATGTTCTGAGTTGTTCAACAACTTTTGAATTGGGAGTAGATCTCGGAGAACTGGAAACTATATTTTTAAGAAACATCCCCCCTGAACCTTCAAATTATATTCAGAGAGCCGGAAGAGCGGGCAGGAGATTAGATACGATAGGTTTCACCTTGACCTTTGCCCAACTTCGTTCCCACGACCTTACACACTTTAAAGAACCTGAAAAAATGGTAGATGGAAGGATTAATCCTCCTGTTGTTGAAATTCGAAACGAAAAGATTATTTCCCGTCATCTCTACTCAGTTGTATTAGCCAACTTCTTTAGAGAATTTCCAGAATATTTTGGCTCGGTTGATTCTTTCTTTAGGCTTGAAGGAAACGAAACTACAGGAACTCAAAAAATTAAAGAGTATCTTGAACAAAAGCCACAGTCCATTTTGAATTCATTGAAAAGAGTAATTCCGAGAAACTTACATGATACTTTTGATATTGAAAATTGGGGTTGGATAGATAATCTTGTTGGGAGTGATGGATCACTTACTATTGCAGATGAGAAAATAAGAGATGAATTTAATCGCTTAAAAGAGTTTTATGAGTCAAGAGAAAATGAGTGGAGAAGCACAAGAGACCAAAGAAAGCGAAACAAATTAAATGCAGATATGGATTGGGCAAGCAGAAGGATGGAAACGATTAAAAGAAGGCAACTTATAGATTTCTTGGCAACGCATACTGTAATTCCCAAATACGGTTTTCCTGTCGATGTTGTCGAATTATCCATTTTATCTCATATTCCCGCTGCAAAAAACATCCAGTTAGAAAGGGATTTAAGAATAGCAATTTCGGAGTTTGCTCCCAGTAGCCAAGTAGTTGCAAATGGATACACTTGGGAAAGTTCCGGTTTAAGGGTAGTAAGAAATAGAACATGGCCTATATACTGGTATGCCATTTGTCCTCAGTGCAGACGGTTTTATATCCAAGTGGGAACAATTGATGAAAGCTCACCATCTGTATCTTGTAAGATTCATGGAACTATTCCACGAAGAGAAATCCATAGGTTTATTACGCCTGTATTTGGATTTGTAACATCCAAGGATTACGAGCCAAAAAAACCTGGTGAATCACGACCAAAACGTGAGTTTACTACAAGACCGTACTTTTTTGACTACAAAGAACCTGAAGAAAAGGAATTTTCAATTGGAAAGCTTAAAATCAAGTGTAGATACTCTTCGGAAGGAGAACTTGCTGTTGTGTGTAAGGGGAAAAAAGGAGTCGGATTTTGGGTATGCTTTACTTGTGGAGCTGCTTTCCCTGAGAGGCAGAGAGGAAAGCACCACACTCCATATGGTATAGAATGTTCCGCACCACTTAGAGGGCCTCTACACTTTGGACATACCTTTAAAACAGATGTACTATCCATTTCCTTCAAAGAACCAAAGTTAAGGTTTGATGACGAAAGTTTTGGTACTCCTTGCTTTATGCTATTCTTGAAGGTGCAAGCCAAGCACTCGGAATAAAAAGACAAGATATAGATGGTTGTCTCTATCCATCTGAAGAAGGAATAATGTTAATCTTGTTTGATAATGTTCCTGGCGGAGCAGGACTTGTGAAACGAATTGTAGATAGGGAGAGTCTTTTAAATGTTCTTAAAAATGCTTTGGAGCGGGTGAAAAACTGTACTTGTGGAAAGGAAACAAGTTGTTATGGATGCCTTAGAAATTATCAAAACCAATTCTGCCACGAAATTTTAAGAAGAGATGTGGTCTGGGAATTTCTTGAAAACAACTTGGGAAGCGAAGGCGATGTGTAAAATGATGCCGCCAAGCGAAACGCTTCGCCACTATCGTGGCTCGCCCCTTACGGGGTCGCCTAACAGGCGGATATGTGGCTCCGCCTTCGGCTACGCTCAAATTTGCTATCGCAAACTTCACATACCCGCCGGACGTTGTCCGAAATCGCCCGAAGCCCCTTTATGGAAAATGTTAATATCGGGAAATTGTATAAGGTGAAGTGATGAACAACTGGGCAAAGATAATAATCGGTGATAGCCGAAAAATGATAGAAGTTGAAGATAACAGTATAGATCTTATTGTAACTTCTCCTCCTTATTGGCATATTAAAGATTACGGAGTAGATGGGCAAATTGGATATGGGCAAAGCCTGCATGAATATTTAAAAGATTTATACAGAGTCTGGAAAGAATGTTACAGAATTCTTAAACCGGGACGGAGACTGGTAATAAATATAGGCGATCAATTCGCCCGATCTATAATTTATGGGAGGTATAAAGTAATACCTCTTCATGCTGAGTTTATAGCACAATGTGAAGACATAGGTTTTGATTTTATGGGCTCAATAATCTGGCAGAAGACAACTACAATGAACACTACTGGTGGAGCAAATGTGATGGGTTCTTATCCTTATCCACCTAATGGTATGATTGAAATTGATTATGAGTTCATTCTTGTCTTCAAAAAACCCGGAAAAAGTGGAAAAGTTCCTAAGGAAATTAAAGAAAAATCTAAACTAACCAAAGAAGAATGGAAAGAATACTTCTATGGGCACTGGTATTTTGGTGGTGCAAGACAGATAGAACATGAAGCCATGTTTCCTGAAGAATTACCAAGAAGACTGATAAAGATGTATACTTTTGTAGGCGATACAGTTCTTGACCCTTTCCTCGGAAGTGGGACTACTGTAAAAGCGGCTTTAAGCTTGAACAGAAATGCAATAGGTTATGAAATAAATAGAAAGTTTTTGGATATAATAAAAGAAAAACTCGGATTAAAACAAAGTTTGCTACAATTCAGCGAAAATATCCAGATAATAAAGAGAGAGACTTCAATAGAAGTTGACGAAATTGCCTATATTCCGAGAATAAAAGATGCCAAGCCTAAAATAGACCCAAAGAAATTCAATTTTAAAAACGATAGGCTTTACAGGGTTGTTGATATTATTGACGAAAAAACTATTAAATTAAATACAGGATTACTTATTAAATTCTTGGGTGTAGAAATAGTTGAAAAAGAAAAGGCGTTAGAATATCTGCGAAATCGCATCTTAAAAAAGGAAGTTTATCTCAAATTTGATAATGAATCTGTCCTGGATGAAAATACAGTCAACGCTTATGTCTATTTAAAAAATAGAATTTTTGTGAATGCTTATCTAATCAAATCAGGGATGGCGAAGGCAGATAGAATAGAGGAATATAAATATAAAACAAAGTTTATCGAATTAGAAAAAGAGGTGAAATGATGGCAAAAGAATGGATATTAAATATGGCAACGAACAGATGGGGACTGAATAAGAAAAACAGTGTTGGTCCTGTATCTCAATGGATTCGTGAATGTAGTCCGAAAACAATTAAAGATTGGGAGCAATTTTACTACAAGAAACTCGCTGATTTTCTCAAGAGCAAAGGTATTTCTTTATCTCCAACGGAGTACATTGAGGATTTGGGGAGGAAATTATACATAAAAATTACAGAAGTTGTCCAAGCAGAGATTGAAGAAGTGACAGAAGAAGATTGTATTCAGTATATTTACAATCTCGTAATTAACAGAACTTACGATGGTTATCTAACGGAAATAAAAACGATATATGGGAAGTTACAAAGAGATTTGGGTGTTGAGATAAAACCTGCGCCTGACGAGTGGGACAGACTTTACAATGTGGATTTTTATATTCAGGTGGGGGATAAGTATATCGGTTTGCAAATAAAACCTATAACCTACGAACAAACACCTGAGATTTACAGATGGAAAGAATGGCTTGGTAGTACACATAAGAAGTTTGAGGAAAATTTTGGTGGAAAAGTGTTCATTGTATTTTCAATCAAAAAAGACAACAAAAAAGAGATCTATAACCCAGAAGTGATTAAAGAAATAAGAAAAGAAATTGAAAGACTTAAAGGAGGCAAGTAAATGGGGCTTCGGGCGACTCTCCGCTCGCTATCGCTCGCTTCGGTCCCGCCTTGGCGGGACTCGGACAACAAGCGGGTATCTGGTTCGGGCTTTCAGCCCTCACCCAAATCGCCTTCGACGACTTCAGATACCCGCCATACGTTAAGTGAAATGCCTGCTGTCGCCTTTAAAAGATTTAAAACCGAGAGTAGAATAAAGTAATGGGGTGGCAAAAATAAATAAGTCGCTTGATGAAATAAAGAAAATTCTTAAAGAACACGAAAAAGAACTAAAGGAAAAGTATGGTCTTAAAGAGATAGGCATCTTTGGCTCTTATTTAAGAGGAGAGGCTAAAAAAGGGAGCGATGTTGATATTTTAGTGGAATTTGATCCGGATGCAAAAATTAGCCTTCTATATTTTGTTGAATTGGAAAATTATCTCAGCGATTTGCTTGGAGTAAAGGTTGATTTGGTTGAAAAATCTGCATTGAAACCGAGAATCGGTAACAGATTTTAAGTGAGGTTATATATTTATGAAAAGAGAGATTGGTGATTACATAGAGGACATTATAGAAGCTATGGCTAATGCAACGGAATTTACCCAAAACATGGAATATAATGAAATTCATTGAGGATACCAAAACTGTATATGCGGTTATCAGAGCCATAGAAATTATTGGAGAAGCTACCCAAAAATATACCGGAGGAGATTAGAAAGGAATCTCCGGATATTCCTTGGCGAAGCATAGCCGGAATGAGAGATAAGGTTATACATGCTTATTTTGGAGTTAAAATTGAAAGAGTTTGGGAGGTTGTAAAAAGAGATATCCCAAGCTTAAGCCTAAATTTGAAAAGATATTGGAGGAGTTGAAGGAATGAAATTAAAAAGGAACGGCGGGCACTCCGCGGTGTTTCACACCTTGCTCCTGTCGGGGTCACTTACCAGACAGATATGTGGCGCGCTATTGCTCGCCCAAATTCCTGCTCAGCAT
Organism: Caldifarciminota bacterium; assembly: GCA_024277525.1. Lineage (GTDB taxonomy): Bacteria > Hydrothermota > Hydrothermia > Hydrothermales > JAJRUZ01 > JAJRUZ01. Next base: position 18,052 of record JAJRUZ010000015.1, read on the forward strand.
AAGAACTTCAAAATACCCACCATCAGGCAAAAATGAGTAAAAGAATTTTGTCTTATTAAAAAGTTTTAATAGTTGATTCGTGGTTCGGAAACTGCTCCTGCAATGAAGATCTGGCAAAAGGGATGTCATTGCTACAGCCAGATTATATACTGTAGGAGCCGTATCCTTACGGCGATAAAATCAATTTATTTCATCCAATTCAAGAGGAATTTTCACCCCTTTTGATTTCAATTTTGTAATTATACAATCCATAAGTCTAATAAATTCATTCATATACTCAAAAATTTTATGTTTTTCCACATGTTCATCTTCTATCATATAACCCTTGTCAGGAATTAACTTAAATTTTGATAATTTCGCTTTTGCCATTTCACTCAACCAACTCTTCGCCTCTAAAGCTTCTCCGGCATCTACGGGTTCACGAAAATACTTTCCCCATAAAATAACTATTTTGTCCAGAAGTCCTGAAATCTTCATATAAATTTTCTCCATTTCAGAAAGACTGTAATAATTCTTGATAGTTTTTTCCTTATCCTCGGATTCTAAATTTTCAGGATATAAAATACTGACACCTTCAAAAATTTCAGAAGTCTTCTTCAGCAGTTTATTTGAAATGAAATAAAATCCTTCAACCCCGCTTTTAATTTTAAGCTTTTCATCATATAAATGAATTAACAAATCCTCCTCACTTTCAAATTTCTTTCTCAACAACACCCTGGAAACAGGAGTTTTTTTAATTGCATAAATACTTATGTTTTTGAGATCACTCATAAATTGATTTATAACATCAAGATAGCTGACATCCACATTATCCTTATTCAGTCTGTCTTTCAGTTCAACATAAATCTCCCTGAATTTATCTTCCTGCTTTGTGTTATCCTCTAAAATCCTTTTTACAAATATCTTTACCTCTTCTCTTAAAAAATCCAGGGTTGAATCCCTGTTTTCTGAACAGGAAGATAGATATTCTCTGATATATTTTTCTTTATCAGAGACAAATTTTTCACCTGCTTCTCTTATCTCTTCCTCTGTTCTCAGTATTATTTCCCTTACCTTCTCCACGAGGAGAATATCAAAATTTTTTTCTTTTACTATAAATTCCTGAATCCTTTTTCTGAAAGGTTTGTAACACTCTTCCGCTTCTTTTACATATAAATATAAATCGGACAAAGAAGAAAATTCCTTTTTTTCCTTTTTACAAAATTCCTCAAAAATATTCATATAAATTTCCACAAATTTATCAAGCAGTTCTTTTTCATAAATTTCTTTCCAGAGTTTTTTATATAATTTATCAAAAATATAGACCTGTATAACTACGGGATTTAAAGCAGAAAAATCAGGAACGGAGAAGATTAAATCCACTTCACACATTTCCTGAATTCTCCTTATATCCTTTAATCGGATGGGTATATCTTTTTGCATCGGCATGCTTTTCGGCACTTTCAAAAACTCACCGAAATATTGCATTAAATTGTAAAGAAAAGACACTTTGAATTCTCTGGCATAATCCGTGAAAAATATGTTATACATCCTGTAATCAGCAGTTTTGTCCAGGTATCCCAATCTGAGTTCTAAAAAATTTAATTTATCAAAAGCATTATAAATCTCGATATGCACACCCTTTTTTAATTTTTTGACCCTTTTCTTAAAAAATGAAGGAGAATGGACCTGCAATACATCATATTTTTCCGGCTTCAGAATAAAACAGGATTTATCATCCCTGACAACAAGATTGTGTCTGATTACTTTTTCTAAGGTATTATTAATTGAATATCTGAACTTACCTTCATTTTTTATTATCTTTTTTAATTCTTCTCTTATTTCTCCATACTCAGGACTTTTCGTGATTTCAGGGTATTTATATTTCATAACATTTGCCTCCGATTTTAAAAGGATTTGAACCCTATCATTTTTATTTTAAAACCGGAAAATGACAATTTCTGTCATCCATGTATTATGGAGAGAGTGACATAAATTGTCGTTTTTTGTTTTTATTCTTTAAACATGAGAGAATTAATTAAAACAAAAAAAATAAAAGGATGGACCCGGAAACTGGGTCTGTTCGGTCTGGAAGGTATAGAAACAGGGTTGGAGATAGGACTTGTGATGCAGAATCCAGTGCTTTTTGTTGGAAGACACGGAACGGGTAAAAACGCTTCTTGTGAAAAGAATTGCGGAGGTGCTCGGCTTGAAATTCCATTCCTATGATGCCTCCAAATCCCTTTTTGAGGATGTC
>JAJRUZ010000016.1 GCA_024277525.1 Caldifarciminota bacterium
ATTTGTCAAGTATTAGGAAAAATATTTTTAAAAAGTCTCTACAACAAAATTTTGAAAAATTTTAAGATAAAATATCCAAAACACAAGAAAAATCAAGAATCCCTATTATAAAAACCCCTCAAAAAGTGTCAAACATGAGTTAAAAAGAATAATATGGATTATTCGGAGGTGGAGGAAGAATTGAAAAAGTTAAGGAGAAAAAGGAGGCGAAGGAGAAGATAATTAAAGATTTTGCAGATTATTTCATAAACTTAAAGAAAGCAAAAAGAATTGCGGTAATCACGCCTATTTGTCCCACCCAGAATATGAACATCCATTTTATTAAATTTGCATACATTTTTGACATATCAATCCTCAGTTTTGAAACTTCTTCGGTAATTCTTTTATCAAGTTTTGTGATATCTTCTGCACGCAATTTTGAGATTTCCTCTACAAGTCTTCTTTCAAACTTTTCAGCGGAGATTTCTATCACATCCTCTTTTACCTTTTCATTTGCCTGATTGATGAGTTCAATCAATGCATCCGCGCCATCTTCGCCGAGTTTCTCCCTCAGAACCTTCGGAATTTTAATAAGTTTCATATAAAAATTTTAAAGTAAAATATATAAATTTTCAAATTTTCAATTAACCATCACAGAATAAAAATTTTATAATTTAGGGTAGAAATGGGTGAAATTCTCTCTTATGCAGTTAAAAAACTTCCTGATTTAAGGATTCAAAAATATCTTTCCGTATACGGTTCATGGTCAAGGGCAAGGGGTGAAGTATTTGAAAGGCAGAAATCTTTTCTTGCTTTTCTGTATGCCGAGAAATTTGAAATGAGAGAGTGAAACAGGATAAAACAATCGCCTCGGAATAGGAAACTTTTATAGAGGAGATAGAGCAGTCCAGAAATAAACAGATAAAAATTAACAGATTTTTACTCTATTTTGATAAGTTTATAAACTTTCTTAAATTTTTTTCCTTTCACCATGAGAAAGAAGATTTTTGATTTTAAGTTTTGGGGTAAGTATAAAACCTTCCTTTTTGATACATAAGAACATTTAATCCGGGCTCCATTCACATCAAAGAGGATAAACTTTGATATTTTACTTTTGGGAAATACTTTCACTTTATCTGTCACAAATGTATTAACAATTATCTCAGGTTCCTTATTTTTCAAGGTGAATGATTCTTCAATATTTATATTTAAAAGAGAATCAAGGAATACTCCGTAAATGTCTCCATCTCTTGAAAATACAAGAAATAATCTATTATTTTTCACTGTAGGACAAGGATAAGCATTAAATGCAGTATCATCTATGATAGAAACGCTAATAGTGTCAATTATATCGCCGAATTTATTTACTCTTTTACATAGAATTTTGCCATCGAGTTTATTATAAAAAAGATAAAATTTATTGAAAGCAAAAATAATAGAAGGATTCTGAGCATTTTTTATTACAAAGAAATTTAATAAAGAATCTGGATATTTAAATACCACACAATCAATTTCATCTAAAGCATCGTTTTCTGTTGCATAAAAGAAAATATCGGAAAAGCTACAAAAATCCCAATTAATTTCATGAGAATAATTTATTTCATCTGTAAAAACTGTATCAAGCAAATTAAAAAAATTAAATGTGTCTTTTACAAGATTAATGTAATTAACCTTAAGATTTTCTACACTCCATTTGCTTCCTTCATTGTGAATCATAACAAAACCTGAGTCCCATATTGTAACCGAAGGTTTCCATAAATCGAGCCCGAATTCCAACATTGTATCTCCTTGATATTTGCTTATATATAATTTAGAATACCAAAAATTTTGATATACAGGATATCTTATATCCCCATCTACAATTTCATAAGATATTGAAAATAAAGAGTCTTTTGACGAGATCTGTGGAAAACTTAAATATGAGAAGTAAAGGTCTATGTAAGTATCATATGCCGTGTAATCTATTTTTTTAAAACTTATACTATCGGTGTTTAATTTAAATAAATATAAATTATTATAAATTATATCAAAAGAGGAACCAGCATAGGTATCTTTAACTACGGAATCAGATATAAATGTAACCAAAATATCGCCTGTCTGTAAAGTGGCAATGTCAGGATAGTATTGAGAAAAAGTGTCAGAATGGAAAGATATGACAGTTGAAACAGGAAATCCATTCACATTTAACCATCTCCCTTCTATATCTCCCTTATTTTTAGAAGATTCCCAACATACAAAGAACCCTGAAGGTGAACTTATAACCTTTGGATTTTTCTCATCTTCATATGTATTCGTAATTCTTATCAAACCTAAAAATAATAAAATAATCATACTTTAATTTTATAGAGAAAAATCCTTTTTTTCAATTCAAATATTAGCAGATCACCGAAAAACAGATATTTGATAAAACTTTTATAATTTGATATAATTAAACTTTAATCAAAGTGAAAGGAAAATGATGAATTTTATCTTATACACCCAAAATTTTTCACTTTTGTTTCCTCATGTGAAGAAATTTATTACTATTTATAAATTTAAGATTTTATATTAAAATGCAATCCTCGGAAAATCTCATGCTCTCCAAAATTTTTGTTGCAACAGGTGATCCTTTCGGTATCGGATATGAAATAATAATAAAAACACTAAAAAGGTTAAAAAAATTTCCTTTTGAAATAATAATAGGCGGAGACCCTGAGTTTTTTGAAAAAAAATTGAAGGATTTCAAAATTAATCTAGAATTGAAAAATATTTCCGTTGAAAAAATTTATAAAATAAAAAAAGAGAAAAATTACCCTTCAAAAGAAGGAGCAAAGTATTCCATTGATTCCCTGAACTGGGCTATAGAGAAAGTTTTAAAAGAAAAAGGAATTCTGTTTACAGGACCTGTTTCAAAGGAAATGATAAGGAAAATATTGCCTGAATTTAGAGGACAAACAGAATACATATGTCAAAAGATAGGGATTAATCCTTTTAATGTCATAATGACCTTTTATTTTAAAGAAAAATTTATCGGTCTCTTTACACAACATATTCCTCTGAAGGAGGTTTTCAAGTTTGTAAACCCTGAAAACTATTTAAAAAGATTGAAGATTTTCAGAAAAGAGTTAAAAAAAATTCTTAAAAAAAATCCGAAAATTGCCCTTTTATCCCTTAACCCTCATTCAGAGGAATTCGGTGAGGAAGAGAAAATTTTAAAAAAATATATAAAATTAGGAAAAAATTTAAAAGGATTTTTCCCTTCTGATTCTTTCTTCGGTTATAAACTGCATAAAGAATTTGACGGAATCTTTGCCTTTTATCATGACCAGGCAACAACTCCTGCAAAGATTATGGGTCCTTCTGTCCATTTATCGCTCGGGCTCCCCTTTGTAAGGATTTCCCCTGATCATGGACCTGCTTATAATATGAAAGGAAAAGCAGATTTCGGCTCTGCAATTAAATGCTTTGAATTTGTTAAAAGATATTTTAAAATTAATTCGGGGTTTCCCTGAGATATTTAAAATGCAAATCTCCTGAATGGTTTCCTGAAATTAAGAAAAAGTTTAAATTGCGTAATTGATTTTTTTTATTTTTTAAAATTATAATTAAAATATGAAAACTTTAAGTGAAAAGGAGATAATTAAAATTATTGAAAAGAATTTGCCGAAGATTATTGAGAGGCATCCTGAAGTGAGAATGAAGATAGAAGAAATTCTTGAAAAAAAAGCAGCAACAAAGGATGATATAAAGGCTATTCTTCTCGAACTTAAAAAACAAAGAGAGGAACTTATAAAACAGGGAGAGGAACTTAAAAAACAAAGAGAGGAAACAACCAGAAGATTTGAAGAAATGAGGAGAGAATATAATAAAAGATTTGAGATGATTGATAAGAAATTTGAACAGTTAATAAAGGAGATGAGGGAAGGTTTTGAGAGAATGGATAGAAAGATTGAGAGAACAGTTTCAATGATTGGTTCAAGATGGGGAGTTTATGCTGAGGAGTCATTGAGGAAAGGATTTGAAGATGTTTTGACAAGGTTTGGTTTTAGTGTGTTGAAATGGAGGAAATATGATAAAAAAGCAAAATTTTTTCTTTATCCAAGAGAGGCGGAGATTGATATTTTAATAAAGGATTCAAGAGTAATAGCAATAGAAGTTAAGTCATCGCTCACAAAAGGAGAAGTTGAGGATTTTGAGAGAGTGGTCAGGTTTTATGAGGAGAGTGAGAAAAAGAAAGTAGATGAGAAAATATTAATAGCGATATATTCAAGAAAAGGAGCAAATGAGTATGCTCAAAAGCTGGGTATAAAAGTTTTAAAGGGATATGAATCTGCGGAAGAGTATTTTGCAGATTTTAAGGAATAAACTTATCGCCTCTCGGACTACTCTTGCGGAGAATTTTTATTATAAAATGGTTAATTGTTGTTTCTATAATCTATTTCAAACTCTCAAGTGTTAAATAAAGAAGTGCTTTTTCATATTTAATTCCGCTTTTTACAAGTGATTTTATTTTCCTTTGATTTTTGTTGGAAATGTCAATCATTTTCAGAAAAATATTGAAAAGTTCTGGTTTTTTGTTTTTTGTGATTACTATTTTATTTAATTCTATATCAAATTTTTTATCTTCCACAACTCCGGTACCGAGCCCCATGTGATAAGAGTATTTTTCTCCTTTTCCTGTAATCAGCCAGGTTACGGAAATCCTGAACAATTTTGCAAAACTTAAAAGGAATTCAAGCGCAGGAGCCTGCTCTCCTTTCTCAATCTTCAAAATTGTATTCCTGTGATAACCCAATTTTTTCCCTAATTTTTCTCTTGATAATTTAAATTCTTTTCTTACTTCTTTAATTCTTTTACCGATTTCCCTTTTTAAATTTTGCATATTAATAGTTGCACCTCCTATTTGAAATTTGCACAGTTTTAAGGTTATAATATTTAGTATGAAAAGAAATCATAATTTAAATAATAAAATAAAAAAATTTAAATTTCCATCAAGTATTTATAAAAAGAAACGAAAGGCGAATACTGAGCTCATAAAGAAAAAAGCCAGGGAAAAAGGACTTATATTTTCCCGTCTTGCTCGATATTTGGGGGTAAGACCTGAGGCGATTTATCATCTTATTCATAACAGGATATGGAGCCAGCGACTTGCAGAAGCTATCTGTGAAGCACTTGATGAATCAATGGACAAATTGTTTCCTATTCATGGCTCATAAGATTAAAGTCCCTTTTCTACCTCTTTTCTCTCCATCCCTTCTATAAAAGGATCAAGGTCACCGTCAAGGACCTCCTCCAGATTGTAAACCGTAAGGGGTATCCTGTGGTCCGTAACCCTGTTCTGTAAAAAATTATATGTTCTTATTTTCTCGCTTCGCTCTTGTGTTCCTATCTGCTCCCTTCTCATACTTCTTATCTCCTTTTCCTTTTTTTCCTTTTGGTATTCATATAATCTGGCTTTCAAAATCCTTAACGCTTTTTCCCTGTTTCTGTGCTGGGACCTTTCATCCTGACACTGAACTATTATCCCTGTGGGCTTATGTTTTATTCTGACTGCAGAATCCGTAACATTGACATGCTGTCCTACCGGACCGCTTGCCCTTTTTGTCTCAATTTCAAGGTCTTCGGGTTTTATCTCAATCTCTATATCCTCTTCTTCCGGCAATACAGCAACAGAAGCAGTTGATGTGTGAATTCTGCCTCCTGTCTCAGTGACAGGAATTCTCTGAACCCGATGAACCCCGCTTTCGTATCTCAGAAGTTTATACGCATTTTTTCCTTCTATTAAAAGAACAGCCTCTTTTACTCCCCCTAAGTCACTTTCTCTTAAATCGGTAATTGAAACCTTAAGTCCCTTTCTTTCTGCAAATCTTAAATACATTCTTAATAGGTCTTTTGCAAAAAGTGCTGCCTCCTCTCCGCCTGCGCCTGCCCTTATCTCAAGAATACAATTTTTATCAAAACCTCCCCTTTCCTTTTCGAGAAGTTCAAAAATCAACTTCTTTTTCCTTTCTTCTTTTTTTTCTTTTTCTTCCTTCAAATATTCAATCATATCCTTATCATCTTCTTCTTCTAATAGTGTTTTAATCTCTTCCAGTTCCTTTTCAATTTTTATAATCTCTTCTGCTATTTCGGCTTTTTCATTTATAATTTTATATTCTTTTGTTAATTCTTTAAATTTCTTTTTATCCTTGATTGTTTCAGGGTCAGAAAGTTCTTTTTCAATTTCTTTTTTCCTTTCTATGATTTTCTCCAAATCTCTCATAAAATTTGAATTTATCTCTTATTTCTTTCAAATTTTTCTTTTAAAAATATGTATTTCCTATATTCTTCCATTTCTTCGGGTTTTAAAAGATAAACTTTTCCTTCTTTAAATTTCAAAAGTCCCCTTTTCTCGAGGTCTGAAACATAAGATAAAACTTCCTCCTTCTTAATTCCTGTAAAATATTCAACTTCATCAACGGGGATTCCCTCGGTTTTTCCTTCCTTATACCTTATTAAAAGATAAGTTAAAAATCTTTGTTCTTCATGTCTTATGGTAAGAAGTCTTAATTGTTCATCAGCAGCCCTTAATCTTTCAATTAAAGTATTGATAAGATATTTTATCATCGGCTGTGAATTTATCGTGTTTAAGATTGCCTCTTTACTCAAAACCTCAAGAACTGAGTTCTCAATTGCTTTTGCAGAGGCACTCCTGGGTTTTCCATCAAGAACAGCCATCTCTCCGAAAATCTCACCTTTACCGAGGATCGCAAGTGTCCTTTCTTCTCCATCCATTTCTTTATAAATTTTTATCCTCCCTTCTTTTATAAGATAAATTTCATCACCAGGATCTCCCTCTTTGAACAGTATTTCTCCTTTAACAAGTTCTTTTTCAAAGCTTCCTTCAAGCATTTCAGACCTCAATAATTTCTACGTTTGCTCTGGGCACGGTTACTTTTCTTCCGTCCCTTAATTCAACTTCAAGCACCCTTACCTTTGCTTCTGTTTCTATCACCCTTAATTCAGGGGGAAGGGCAGATACCTTTCCGATTTCTCCGAAATAGGGGTCTCTTATTATTCTTACAAGTGTTCCCTCAACAAGTCCCTCTTTTAGAGTATCCTCTTCTTCTTTTATTTCTTCAATTTTTTCGTGAGGAACTATTATCTCGGGTCTTATAACCCCTGCCCTTATTTGAGTGGCACCGTTGATTGAACATTTTTCACCGTCTCTTTTTTTAAGAAGTTCAAATGTTCTTTTTGCCATCTCTAATCTTCCGAACCCTTCTGTTAAAATCAAAGTTACTTTAAGTGGTTCGGATCCTGTAATTGCAACCCCTATGTCATAACCCAGAAACTGTCTTAAATTTTCGTCATCAATTCCACCAACAACGCATCCTACCGCTCCTATTTCTTCCAATTTTTTTAATACAGAGGCAGTCACAAAACTTCCCCCTACTACAACACACCCTTTTAAATCGTCTTTAAGATGCTCCTCTTTTAATTCCTCATCAGGAGAAGAAACAAGGACCCTCAATTTCCCTATCTTTTCTCCTCCGACACCGAAAATGCCCTGAATAAAACTTCCTGTTGTCTTCATGATGACTCCTTCTTCTGGAATTATCTCTTCCACAACACCGTCAAAATATGCCTTTACCTCAACAGGAATCGGGGGTTCCCTTATTATAACCTGACCCGTTACAAGGGAAATCTGTTCAATTTTCCCTTTTACAGGAGACCTGACTTGTGTTTTGAAGAGCCCGAAAAATCCCTTACTTTCAGCAATTATTTCATCCTTTTCAACTTCCTCGCCTTCTTTCTTTCTCATGAGATTCGGCAAATCCTGAGGCGATATTCCTAAGAGACCCGCAACATTCACAGGATGAACATTTCCGGGAAGTAATGTTCTTGCGACAACATCTTCTGCTTTAATTCTTTCACCCTTTTTCACAAGCACATCTCCCTTTAAAGGGAGTCTTCTTTCTTTTATAATAATTGTTTTTTCCGCTACTTTCAGTCCAGGCGTATATGCGTGTGCCATAACAAAAATTATAAGATATTGATATTTGAATTTAAAAACTTTATAATAAAATTTAAAATTTGGAGGAAAAATATGGATAAATACAAATTTGCCACAATTGAAGAATCACTTCAAGATGTGAGGAACGGAAAAATTGTAATAGTTGTGGATGACGAAGACCGGGAAAATGAAGGTGACATGATTGTTGCTGCTGAGAAGGTGACTCCAGAACATATAAACTTTATGGCGACTCATGCAAGAGGTTTAATATGTCTTTCCCTTACAAGAAAAAGGGTTGAAGAGCTTCAAATTCCTGATTTTACACATCCGAATACATCAAAAATGGGAACCCCCTTTGTTGCTCCGATTGATGCAAGAAAGGGAATTACAACAGGTTCAAGTGCATTTGACAGGGCAAGAACAATCAAAGTTGCAATTGATCCGGAGACAAAACCAGAAGACCTTGCAATTCCCGGACATGTTCATGTTTTAAGAGCTCAGGAAGCAGGTGTTTTGAGAAGAGCAGGACATACAGAAGCAGCAGTTGACCTGGCGAGATTAGCAGGACTTTATCCAGCAGGTGTTTTGTGTGAAATAATGGATGACGATGGACATATGGCAAGATTACCCAAACTTTTTGAAATAGCACAAAAATTCGGTTTAAAGATTATTACAATTAAAGACATAATAAAATACAGAATTAAAAGGGAAAGATTAATTAAGAGAGTAGCAAATATAAGACTACCGACAAGATTCGGAGATTTTCGTCTCTATGCTTATGAAGACATTGTAGATGAGGAAACACATATTGCCCTTTTGATGGGTGAACCCGAAGGAAAAGAAAATGTGCTTGTAAGGGTTCATTCAGAATGTATAACAGGTGACATATTTCATTCACTGAGATGTGATTGTGGGGACCAGTTGAATAAGGCACTTGAAATAATTTCCCAGGAAGGAGAAGGAGTTCTCGTATATATGAGACAGGAAGGAAGGGGAATAGGTCTTATTAACAAGTTAAAGACTTATGAGTTGCAGGAAAAAGGGCTTGATACGGTTGAGGCAAATGAGGTGATGGGTTTTCCTCCGGATATTAGGGATTATGGAATAGGAGCTCAAATTTTGCTTGACCTCGGACTTACAAAAATTCGTCTTTTGACAAATAATCCTGCAAAAATAGTGGGACTCGAAGGTTACGGAATCAAAATTGTTGAAAGGGTCCCGATTGAAGCAGAACCCAATAATGAGAACTTTGAGTATTTAAAAGCAAAAAAGGAAAAACTCGGACATTTGCTTGAAAAAATACAAAAAGAAGGGAGGAAATTATAATGTCTGAATATTCCGGAAAATTAATTGTAAAAAAAGAGGACAAATTTTGTATCATTGTGTCCAGGTTTCATTCCCATATAACATTTGAAATGCTTAAAGGCGCAAAGGAATTTTAGAAAAGATGCGGTGCAGAAGAAAATCAGATGGATATTTTTATTGTTCCGGGTTCTCTTGAAATAATAAATGCTTTTTCTTTTCTTTCCGAAAAATACCCTAAAAAATACAATGCCTTTTTGATTCTGGGATGTATCGTGGAAGGTGAAACAGAGCATTACAAATACGTTGCAAGGGAAAGTATAAAAAATGTTATTGAAATCGCAAAAAATAAAAAGATACCCCTTGGAATGGGGATTATTACCGTATCCGAAACAATCCAGGGATTGGAAAGATCAGGAGGAAAAATGGGAAACAGAGGTGAACAAGCTGCTTCCTCAATGCTTGAAATGTTGAGACTGAAAGAAACTGTTAAAGAAATTTAATTTTGGAAAAGATCTTAATCAGAAATATAAGTGTATGTGACCCCGAAGAAGGAGTAAAAGAAAATTTTGATGTTTTAATTGAGGGAGAAAAGATAAAAGGAGTAGAGAAGGAAATAAAAACCGAAGATGCAGAGGTTATCGAAGGTAAGGGACTTTATCTTTTGCCAGGACTTGTTGATGTGCATGCTCATTTAAGAGAGCCCGGATTTGAAGATAAGGAAACCATTGAGACCGGGGTAAAAGCAGCAGTCAAAGGAGGATATGTTGCTATTTTTGCTATGCCGAATACGAATCCATGTATGGATAGGGGTGCGGTTGTGAAATATGTAAAGGAAAAAGGCAAAAATATCGGGTTGTGTGAGGTTTTTCCGGTAGGTGCAATAACAAAAGGAAGAAAAGGTGAAGAATTGGCAGATTTTTATGAAATGATAAGGGAAGGAGCAATAGCCTTTTCGGATGACGGAGACTATGTTCAAAATTCAAAAATAATGCAAAATGCTTTATATTATACACGGGATTTTAATTTGCCTTTAATACAGCATGCAGAGGATAAGTTTCTTGTGAACGGAGGGTGTGCAAATGAATCACCTTTTACAATCTCATTGGGATTAAAAGGAAGACCACGGGAAGCAGAAATAATAGCAATAGAAAGGGATATTATTTTATTAAAAAAAACAAAAGGAAAACTTCATATTGCACATGTTTCTGCAAAGGAAAGCGTTGATATAATTAAAAGGGCAAAAGAGGAAGGGCTTTCGGTAACATGTGAAGTAACTCCGCATCATCTTATACTCACGGAAAAGGCAATTGAAAATTTTAATACAAACGCAAAAGTGAACCCTCCTCTAAGAGAAGAAAAAGATAAAGAAAGATTAATAGAAGGATTGAAAGAAGGTATAATAGATGTAATCGCAACAGACCATGCCCCCCACAGAATTCAGGATAAATAAAAAGAATTTGATTTTGCATCACCGGGCATTTCAGGACTTGAAACTTCCCTGTCTCTTATTTTAACATTCTTTTATCATAAAAAAATTTTGGATTTGTCTTACATTGCAAAACTTATGTCTTATAATCCTGCAAAAATATTCGGTTTAAAAGAATTCGGAAGGATTAAAGAGGGTTTTTATGCAAATCTTATCATCTTGGACACTGATTAAGAATGGGAAGTTGAACCTGGTAATTTTGTCAGTAAAGGAAAAAATACACCCTTTAAAGGTTATAAACTTAAGGGAAAAGTTAAATACACCATCTTTAAAGGGAAAATCGTTTACAAGGAGGCATAAAATGAAGGGAAAGGATTTTTATGAAGATTTTTTTAAAGAAATTTTAAAAAATAAAAAGGGTGATCAATTGTTTGTTTCCTTCCTGTTTGAGAAAAATGAAATTACACGGTATGCGAAAAGTAAAATTCATCAGAACACCTCTTATGAGAACTTTGGGGTTTTAATAAGTATAAAGGAAGGAAATAAGATTGTAACCAGGTCTTTTACAAATCCTCAAATAAAAAGGGCAAAGGAGATTGTGGAAAAGACTTATGATATGCTTAAAGATTCTGCACCTGTTGAGTTTCCGGAATTCACAGGGCAGGAAGAATATAAGAAAGTATTTACTTTTGATGAAGACACTTATAACACGAGTGAAGAGAAAAGAGCAGAGGCTATTTCTTTAATCTCAAGAATATTGGGAAGATTTGAGGGGTTTGGAGTTATAAGTACAGGCGGAAGCGAAATTGCCTTATTTTCATCAGAGGGACTAATTGCTTATGAAAAATCATCAGATGCTCATATTACGATTACTGCGATGAAGGATAACGCGACCGGCTGGGCTGAGGCGCATGCAAGAAAATTTGATGACCTTGATATAGAAAAACTTGCTTATGACGCAAAATTTAAAGCCGAGAATTCATTTAATAAAATTGAGATAGAGCCTGGGGAATATGAGGTCTTTCTTGAACCTGAAGCAGTTGCAGAGATTTTTCTTTTTGCATCATTAATAGGATTTTCCGCTAAAACATATCAGGAAAAAAGAAACTTTTTGGTGGGAAAACTCGGAAATAAGATTTTTTCCGAAAAATTATCTGTTTATGAGGATCCTTATTTTGAAGATGGCTTTGCCTTTCCCTTTGATTTTGAAGGAATTGCAAGAAAAAAGGTAAAATTGATTGAAAACGGTGTTGCACTTAATCTTTTATATGACAGAAAAACAGCTTTTAAGGAAAATAAGGAATCAACCGGAAATGCGGTAGGATTTCCTCCTGCAACATTCCCTTTTCCTTTTAACTTAATAATCAAAGAAGGAGAAAAAAGTAAAGATCAAATATTAGAAAATATAGATAAAGGTATTTATATATCAAGATTCCATTATACAAATATTGTTAATCCGTCAGAATTTTTAATAACCGGAATGACAAGGGATGGCACTTTCTTAATAGAGAACGGGAAGATAACAAAGCCTTTGAAAAACTTAAGATTTACGGATTCTTTTTTAAAGGTTTTAGCAGAAGAAATGGAAATATCAAAAGAAAGAAAGTTGATATCAGAAGCAACATCTTATGAGTTCAGATTTCCCACAGGGATATATGCACCTTATATAAAGATTAAAAAATTAAAATTTACAAGTGGAACGGAATTTTAGGGTTCTATTCCCTTTTAAAAAAGGAGTGTAAAATGAGGAAAATCGGATTTTTCTTAATCCTTTTAGTTTTATTTTCATGTGCGACAAATCCACACGCAACTGCTGTAAAAATCTATATGACCCAGCAAAATTTTGGTAAAATGCTTAAAGAGGCAAAAACATGGGTTGAGGGAGAGCCGAACAATCCAGAGGCTTATTTATGGCTTTCAAGGGCTTACACATTGAATAAAGACTACATAAATGCAGTAAATAATCTATTTATTGCAATAGACAAGGGATTGACAAAAAATTTAGAGGATATTGACCGAACCACACTCTTTAACGGAGGAATAACAGCAGGGCAAAACAAGAATTTTGATCTTGCTATAAAATGTTTTCAAAAATTAAAAGAACTCGAGCATACAAATCCGAGAGTTTATATGAATCTTGCTGCTTTTTATCAGAATAAAGGAGAAAAAGATAAAGCAAAGGCGGTTCTTGAATAAGGATACAGCAAAAATCCGAATGACCCGATGATGGCATATTATCTTGCGAGGTATTATATGGATTTTGATACCGAGAAGGCTGAAAAAATTGCAAATGAAACATTAAATAAAAAACCGGACAAACCCATTCAAGCAAAGTTCTATGCACTCCTCGGAGAAATATACACAAACAAACAAAAACATAAAGAGGCTTTTGAAAGTTTTAAAAAGGCATTTGAGAATGACACGACAAAAATTGACTATCTTTTCAACACTGCATTATCTGCTTTTTTCAACAAAGATTATAAAACATCTATTGAATATTTTGGGAAATACATAAAGAAAAATCCGAAAGATGCTACTGGTTACGAATATATAGGAAGGTCTTATCATTTATTAAAAGACTATAAAAATGCGCTTACATATTATGATAAGGCATTGACTTTAAAAGAGGATGCAACTTTATATAAGTTAAAGGCAGATTGCTTATCAAAAATAGGGAAAACAAAGGAAGCACTTGAAGCATTTAAAAAAGCGGAGGAACTTGAAAAGAAAAAATGAAGAGGGATTTTTTATCCATTGCGGATTTAAATAAGGAGGAAATTTTTGAAATTATATCCGTAGCACAGGAATTTAAGAAAGGGAGATATGAGAAAATTCTAAAGGATAAGATTTTTGCTCTTATTTTTGAAAAGCCTTCTTTAAGAACAAGGGTCAGTTTTGAGGCAGGTATAAAAAAACTCGGAGCAGATACCATTTATCTATCTCAGCAGGATATAGGGATGGGGAAGCGGGAAGCGGTGAAGGACATAGCAAAAAATCTTGAAAGATGGGTAGATGGGATAATTGCAAGGGTTTATTCGCACAGAACCCTTGAAATCCTTTCAAAAGAGGCAAAAATTCCTGTTATCAATGCTTTATCCGACCTTGAGCATCCCTGTCAAATACTTGCCGACCTCTTAACCGTAAAGGAAATATCAGGTGAATTGAAAGGACCGCTTGCATTTGTAGGAGATGGAAACAATGTTTGTCATTCTTTAATCCTGGGATTTGCACTTACAGGAGGTGAAATAAGGGTTGCAACGCCTAAGGGTTATGAAGCCAAAGATAAAATCATAAAAAAAGCAAAGCAGATTGCAGAAAAGACAGGTGCAAAAATAGTTCATACTTATGACCCAAGGGAGGCAGTTAAAAATGTAAAATTTATTTATACCGATGTATGGGCGTCAATGGGACAAGAAAGTGAAGCAGAGATAAGGAGGAAAGTATTTAAGGATTATCAAGTAAATTTTGAATTAATAAAAATTGCTGATAAAGATGTGAAATTTATGCATTGTCTTCCTGCACATAGGGGAGAGGAGGTTACGGATGAGGTTTTAGATGCGGATTTTTCAATTGTTTATGAGCAGGCGGAGAACAGGATGTGGGCGCAGATGGGTCTTTTAAAATTTTTATTTAAAGAACCGTAGGAGCGGTTTCCGAATCGCGATTAATTGAGTTTGAGTTCCATGTAGCGGTTGCATTTATGCGACTTTTTAACCCCTAACTCCGAATTTTTTAAGTAATAGGGGGGTGGGGCAGGGGAAATTTCTTATGGTGGGTTCGCAGAGGGTATAATTTTCAATATTTAAAGAGGTATTAAATTTTTAAGATAACCCTTGAAATACCGAAACAATCAAGAAATCTGATTGAAAAATTGAAAATACCTGTTACTTAATTTTTAAAGAGTCAGGGTTTAAAATAAGGTGGGATTCTTGTTTCTTTGTTTTCTTTGTTTTCTTTGTTTCCTTTTTATTTTTTCTTTTTTATCTTTGAAATATTCCTGTGTTAATGATAAATTGTATAGAAATATGAATTCCTCCATTTGTTTTTTATC
>JAJRUZ010000017.1 GCA_024277525.1 Caldifarciminota bacterium
TAGGACTTGTGATGCAGAATCCAGTGCTTTTTGTTGGAAGACACGGAACGGGTAAAAACGCTTCTTGTGAAAAGAATTGCGGAGGTGCTCGGCTTGAAATTCCATTCCTATGATGCCTCCAAATCCCTTTTTGAGGATGTCATAGGTTTTCCTGATCCGAACAAAATGAAGAAAGGGAAAATTGAATATCTTGCGACTCCCCTTTCCATATTTGATAAGTAGATAATTTTGATTGATGAAATATCCCGTGCAAATCCCGTGATGCAGAATAAATGGCTTGAAATTATAAGGGAAAGGACGATTATGGGAATAAAAATAAAAAATCTCAAATACATATTTGCTGCAATGAATCCGCCTGATTATCCCGGTGCCTTTCCTCTTGAACCCGCACTTGCGGATAGATTTGCATTGATAATACCTTTTCCCTCTTCCCTGGAAATGGGTAAAGAGAACCTGAGAAAAATATTTTGCCTTGGTGGTGAAAGTATCTTAAACCGCAACGAAATAGATTTCCGGGTCTCAAATGTTTTGAAAATAAAAATTGAAAATGCAAGAAAGAAAATCAGGGATAAAAAGCTCAAAAAGGAAGCACAATCCTTTGTCAGCTTTTTCTGGGATAAAATCATGGATTTCCTTTCAGAGGAAACAGGTTTTTACATTTCAGAGAGAAGACTCAGATTTATTCTTTCAAATATTGAGGCGTATCTTGCCCTTAAAAACAGAAAAACACTTTTACCCGAGGACAGAAACGAACTTTTTAAAATATTAAAATGGTCAATCCCGGATGGAGTAACGGAACAGGTAAAGGAATCAGAGTCCTTTGAATTCTTCATTGATGAGGCAATTTATGATTATTTTGAAAAGAGTAAAAATTACGGAAAAAATCTGGAAAATATACTTACCTTAAAGGAAAGAATCTCAAAACTCGTTCAAAAATTCAATGATTCCGAAAATATTAAGGAATATGTGAATGCCTTTTTTATGATTACGGATTTCTGGAAGAAGGTTCAGAGGAAAAAATTGTTTATAGATGCTGATACCCTTGAGTTAATACTGGATACGGTATATCCTTTTACCGAAGGCGCGATAAGGAAGCTGGCAGAATTAACAGAAAGGGACAATGTAGATTTCGGGGATAATTTATTACTTGAATCCGTAATGATTTACCTTTCAAAAAGAAAAAGGGAAGCAGGGTTTGATATTGACTCTGATATAAAAGAGATAAAAAGAATTAAGGATTTTTTAAAAACAAGGAGGAATTGAATGAAAATAAAAGAGGTAAAATTTTTCGGTGAAAAGGAGGGTATAGAAATATATGAAGTGAAAGAAAGAAATGTTGACCTGGCGGAATATCTGGCAACCTCTTCTTCTTTTTATGATTCCGGTGTGAGCTTTGAAAGAATGATAAATACCCCTGTTTATCCAACCGTCATAAAATGGAACAGGAAAAAAATAAGAGGAAAATTCTTATATTTCTTCAGGGATATTGAGAGTATGGTCAAGTTTGTATATAAATACCTCATCGCGGACAAAAATTCTCCCTTTGATTTTGTCAAAAATCTGGATAATTACAAAAAAACGGTATTTCTTCTGTTTTAAATTTAAAAAGAGAAATGGAAATTCATGTGTTAAAAAGGGAAAATTTCAGAAGAAGATTCCCCGGCATTCACCGAAGCTGGAGAACAAGAAGAATAAGAAATTCTTCTTCCCTTATCTTTCCGGCAATTTCCACGGACGAAACCCCGGACATAGAAGAAATAAATTTTTCCTTTCCCTCTTACCCTTTTATTATAACAACAAACAAAAATTATTCATTATGTGTAATTGAAAATTACGAAGATGAAATCGGGATATTTTTCTGGGACGGGAAGAATAAAATCTTTAAAAACTTCAAAAAGAAAAATCTATCCAGAGAAAAACTTACAGGTATTCTCGGTAAAACAAGGTATCATGAATTGAGTGAATCCGGTGAGATGGTGAATGATTATAACTTTGTAAAACTCTTTCTTTTGCCTTATGAAATTCAGGCAATTTACAGGTTAAGGGTTAAGGGTGATGAATTTGATTATCCGTATCAGAAGAATCCGGAATATATTCCGCAGGGACTTATTTTTGCACCTTCCTATGTTCCCATAAAAAATATAAAAAAGGCAAAACCGATAAAATATAAAAAAGAAAAGGCATGGATTCTGAGAAGAATATCAAGGGGTGTTTATCATCCCGATTTCTATGAGAAGGAATACGAACTTGAAAAGGGAGTGTATTTTTTATGCAGGCTGGTTTAAAATCGCCTTACAAATTTCTGAAAGAAGTTTTTGAAAATTCCAGTTCTTTTTTTCATCACCTTATCAATTATTTCAAACAGCATTTCCTTTTAAAAGGTGAAATAAGATGGGGAGATGAAACAAAGACCGCGGCAATAACTTTTGAAGGCAGGAAACCCGTTATTATCCTGAATAAAAATTTTGTAAAAAGCATAAAAAGGGAGGAGGATTTGATTTTTGTACTCGTTCATGAAGTCATGCATTACATAAGGGGAGACCTTTTCAGGGAAAGGGATTTTAAAGATTTCAATATTTTGAATCTTGCGGCGGATATACTCGTAAACAGGGATGTATATTACCACGTATTCCGGTTTGAACCGGAATTTTTGTGGGAATTTTTGAAACCCGAAAAAGACCCTTTCTCACTTTTAAGGATGCCTCCGTGGATGATAGATAATTCGGGGGATACATACTGGAATAAAACAAAGGAAAAACTTTTTATAAAAGCAATAAAAAATTTCGGGAAAAAGCCCTGTGAATGGATATATGAATTTGCAAAAATTTATAACCTTTTACAGACAGGGGGAATGACATTGAGTGAATTATATGAATTTATTGTCAAATTTCTGGGAGGCAGGAAATATATTTTCATTCCGATAAGCGGTTTGCAGAATTGTAAAAGAAAAAAAGGGAGAATACATCTCCCTTTCCCCTCTGCCAGGGCATGGATAGATAGAGGTGGATTAAGGAAAGAAAAAGAGAATAAGAAAAAAATAAAAATTACAAAAATTTTGAAAATTGCGAGGGAATTAAGGGAAATAATTTATTATTCTGATGATGATTATTCAAAAATTGAGAGAATGATAAAATCTTCAGGGGTTTTACCTTTCCCGTCAAGAAAGGAAATTTTTCTTCTCTCAAGGGGTGTTTTTCCTTTGTTTTATCCCAATTATCATTATACGAAGATAATGCATAATGAAAAATTGCACATATATCTTGATGTTTCGGGTTCCATGAAGGAGGAGCTGCCTTATATACTTTTCTTTCTGTTCAGCATAAAAGATTTATGGGGAAAAAAGTTAAAGGGATTCTCAACGGAACTTGTGGATTTGAGTTTAAAGGACATAGAAAAGGGGATTTTTTATACAACCGGAGGAACGGATTTAAATATTCCTTTAATTGATGCAATTGAAAACAGGAAAAAGAGAATATTGATAATAACAGACCTTCTGGGAAGACCCTCTCAAAAGGTGATAAATACGGTAAAGCAAAATAATATAAAAGTGTACATTCTTCTGTTTAAGACCAAATTAAATCCCCGGATTCCCCGGAGTGAATTAAAAATCTGGGATAATATAATTGAGAAAAAATGGGTGTTTGAGATTTGAAGTTAAATCTTGAGTTTATATGAAGGAATGAGAATTATTCCTTTTTCCTCTGCATATTTTTTTATTTCCGGGGTAAAAACATAAGACACAAGCACTTTAATTGTTCTTTTTGAAACCTTGTTTGCTTTTTTTATGAAATTATCAATAATTCTTTTTGAAAGTTTTGACTTTGCCTCCCCTATAAGGGTATATTCCCCGGAGTTCTTTTTCACTTTACCGTAAATATTGACCTCAATGTATTCCCCGCGGATTTGCATATATTCCCTTTTAAGCTCACCTATGACTTCAATATTGTATTCCTTTTTGAGAAGCGGTGGAAGGGACTGGATTGCCCTGTCTTCAAGAAGATAACCGAATGCATGGGAGAGACCCCCGAGTTGTTCCCTTGTTTTTCTGTGCTCTACTATAAGTTTTTTCAGTTCTTCCTCGGTCCTCTTCTGTGCCTCCGCAAGCTCCTCCACTGCTTTTTCGAGACGCGAGACCCTCTCGTCGGTCCTTTTCTGTGCCTCCGCAAGTTCACTCACCCTCTGCTCGGTTCTCTTCTGTGCTTCGGCGAGCTCATTTACCCTCTCCTCGGTTCTCTTCTGTGCTTCGGCGAGCTCCTCCACTGCTTTTTCGAGACGTGAGACCCTCTCGTCGGTCCTTTTCTGTGCCTCCGCAAGTTCACTCACCCTTTGCTCGGTCCTCTTCTGTGCCTCGGCGAGCTCCTCCACTGCTTTTTCGAGACGTGAGACCCTCTCGTCGGTCCTTTTCTGTGCCTCCGCAAGTTCACTCACCCTCTGCTCTGTTCTCTTCTGTGCTTCAGCAAGTTCATTTATGGCTTGCCATACTTTTTTAATTTCCCCCTTTATTTCCTGCAGTTCCTTATAAATCACATCCTCTTTAAAAACCTTAAATGCTTCATATATCGGAAGCCTTATTTCTTCCGGGAGTTTTGCAATAATATCTTCAAGTGTTTTCATCACCTAAATTTTACAATATATTTTTAGATAATTCAAGTTTTTTATCCGGGTATGTAAGAGCATTTTTTAAACCGCGAAAATTCAATCTCCTTCAATCTGAGAATAAATCTTCATTATCTTTTTTGAAAGTTCTAATGCCCTTTTCGCTGACTTCTTACCCATAATCATCATTTTATATTCGGATTCCACATATAATCTGAATAATTCTTCAAAATATTCTTTGATTTCCTTATTTATGTACTTTCCGGTGAGATAACTCAATACTTTCACCTTACTTGTAAAACCTTTACCCTTCATTGCAAGATATGCCTGAATTGCATGTTTTGAAGAGATAAAACATAAATCAAATATTCCGGAATAAAGACCCTTTTTATACAACTCCTCTGCTGTTTTTATTTTGTTTTTTTCAAAATTCTCCGATTTTCTGAAAAATTCCTTGTATTTTTTCTCCGGCGGTTCCTTACTCAATCTCATATCAATCTCTCCCTCTATTATAATTCCTTCCTTTTTAACAGCAGTATATAAGGGAATTTTTTCTTTAATAAAATCATCATGTAAAGCCACAACAAGCGAAATCCTCCATCTTTCTTCCATTTTCTCAATTGCTCTCATTTTTTTATCAAAGATTCCTTCCTCTTTTTTATTTAAAATAAGGAGTAAATCAATATCAGATTCTTCTTTTGCAGTGCCTTTTACCCATGAGCCGTAAAGGATAAGTGCCCGGAAGCTTTCTTTGAATTCTTTTTTAAGGGAATTTGCAATCTCTTTCAATGTATTTGTAATTTTGAGAGCCATTTTACGGGAAACAGGGGTTACACGATATTTTTCTATAATATCCTTTACAAATTCAAAATCCTTTTTATGAGATTTTATGGAAGAAAAATACTTTATTGCCCATTCATTTGCAAGTTTTCTTGTCCCTGCAAACACTATTTTTAACTGAGGGTGAAAGGCAAAAATTTCTCCTATTGCCTTTTTTGCGAATTCGGCGGATACATATTTCATCTTTTTGGGATTTAAAAAATCAGAATAGTTTGCTTCTATAACAAGAGCGGAGTTATCATAAGATTCAAGTTCCGTAAGTTTCTGATGGAATGCAGGTAATCTGGTTAACTCACTTAAAATATCCTCAAAAGTTTTCCTTTCTATGACTGCAAAAATTTTATCATCCTCAAAAAGAGCATAATCTCCCACAGGGATTTTCTTTCTTATAATATTTGAATTCGGAAATCTCCAAGGATATCTTTCATTTGTATCTATTATTATATTAAGCGGTTCCTTTAAATAAGTTGAAATTCTCACCTTTATCGGCTTTTCCCTGATCAATTTTTGGGTTCTCCAGAAAATCTGTTCATATTCTCCTTCTTTCTTTTTATATTTCTTTTTTACAAAAATAAAATCACATCTCTTTCTTACCTCCCTGTCAAGAACAACAGTTATTTTTCTGCCTATTCTTTTAAAAGATTTAACCGGAACCCTCTCAATTTCCTCATACTCCTTGTCATAATTTTCCGGATACTCCCTCAGACAGAAAATATCACCCTTTTGTCCGGGCCATCTGTCCTGAACCCTTAAACACAAAAGAATTTCCCCTTCCTTCTTTATTTTTAACCTGAAAGGAAATTTTTTATCACCGGTTTTTTCAATTATCCATTCAATTTTCATTTATAAATATTATTCATTTTATTCAAAAATCCCTTAATAATTCTTACCGCCCTTTTCGGTCCGAGAACCTCTGCATCATCAACGAATTTTAAAATGCTTCTTAAAAATCCTTTCAAATCACTTATTTCAATCTCAATAATAACATAATTTCTTTTTTTCTCAATTATTTTCATATCGGGATAATTAAGTTCTTCAAAAACCGCTTTTGCGTATCTCTTAAGTTTCAATTTCACCCTCTCACTCCTTTCTCCTTTCCAGGGTCCCCACATATCCTTTATAATCTCATTCCTGTCTTTAATCATTGAAATATACTTGAGGGACATTGATTCTTTTGTTATATAAACATCTTTAATCCTTGAAAGTTTATAAGTTCTGTATTCTTCGGAATCTTTTGTTAAAGCAAGCAAATAAAATCCTTCGGTATCCATGAAAACAAATAAAGGTATAATTGAAATCTCTTTATCTTTTTTATAATAAGGGGCACGGTAAATAATTTTTAAAATCCTTCTTTCAGCAATACCCCTGCAAATATTTTCAAAAATGTTTTTCTCAAAAGGTTTAACAAAGGGGAAAACACTTTCCAGTTCAATTTCTGCTTTTTTAATCCTTTCAATTTTTTCAATAATTTTTTCATAATCCTTTAAAAAGGGAAAACCCGCTTTTTTAAGTACCTGAATTATGTTTTTTAAAATTTTTATTTCTTTATCAGTTATTACAAACTCTGAAAGGATAATCACCTTTTCTTCCAGAGTATATTTTCTTCCTTTTTTCACAAGTTTATACCCTGTATTTTTTATATGTTTTAAATACCTCTGAATACTCCTTTGAGATACACCCAGTTTAAATGCGAGTTCGGAAGTTGAAAAATAGCCTTTTGAAAGAATATCCAGAATTTTATAAATATTATCTTTCTTTTTTAAATTCATACCAAATTTTATGGCTTATAAATTTTAATTTTCAAAAGCGACTTTTAAGTGTCGTTTTTTGTATTTAAATTACAAAAGGAACAGGATTAAGTTCAGCTATTATAAAATGTAAAGGCACTCACATACCTTACTCTGCTCGGTTATCCTAAAACGGTAACATCTTATTATGTAATTGCTTATTCTTCTTTTTGAAAATAAAACATTTGAATTTAGGATTAATGTAGCGGTTGCATTTATGCAACACTTTTACCTATTGATTAACATTCTGTTTCTCTAAAAACTTATCTATATAAAAAGCAAATTTTCTCAAATCATCAAGGTTTTGAAGATTTTTATAAACTTTTTTAAAATCAATGTAAAGATATTCGTGCACAATTATATTCCTGAAAGAAACTATCTTCTCTAAAATCTTTGCGTAATCTTCAGGTATAACTTTATTTCTGGCAAGTATACCCGGTATATCACTGTATTTCTCGGGTGATGCCCATCCTTTTTCTGAAATTATGTGAGCACCTATATCTATAATTGCCTCAATAGCAACTTCAAATTCCCTAAGAACGATATCTTGAATCTCCCAATTACTTAAAAATTCTTTCTCTGAGACACTCCTTTTACTTTCCAGTCGTCTTATTGCCTCTTCAAGTCTTTCAAGCCTTTTTCTTATAACATTTTCAGAAACCAAATTTACCCTCCTTTATCCTTTTTTTCATACTATTCCAGAACCTTTCTCTGTAGTATCCCATTTCCATATATTCTTTTAAATTTTTTGCAAAAAATTTCACTCTGAGAAGTTCATCCCTGGAAAAGAGCAGTTTTCCTGTTCTGAAAACCGAATGAATTAAAGATAAAGGAGCTTCATTCAAAATAATAAGGTCCACTTCATCGGTTTTCAGAATTTCATTTGCAATACCCAGAATTTCAATTTTTCTTTCAAATAGATCTTTTTTTGTTTTAAGATACACCGCAATATCAACATCACTTAAAGGAGACACTTTACCTTTTCCGTAAGAACCGAATATATAACAGAATACAATATCTTCCTCTTTGAACAACCTTCTTTTCAGTTCCGGAAATAACTTTTTTACATCGTGTTTTATAATTTTTCTTTTTATCATTTCTTTAATAATTATACTGAATTTCGGAAGAAAAATAAAATGATTGTGACTATTTGACCTGAAGGATGCAGTTACAAGACAATAATACCCTTGTAAGAGACGCGTCTTATAGAGATAAAATAATATAACAGCGTTCTGTGCAATAAATCGCACCGTTACCTTCTCGCCTCACGCTTATCGCTGCTCGTTTGAATGAAAATCCATAAATCGGACAGCGGAAAGCGAACAGTTGGGGAGCGAATAGCGAGTTGCGAATACCCTGTAGGAGCCGTATCCTTACGGCGAATAAATTGTCACTTAATAAAATTATTAATCTCCTACAAGAATTCGGGGATTGTGAATCGGAACATCAATAAAAGATTTTTTCAATCCTCTTAATTTCTTCTCCAGGAGAAACATTAAAAATTCACCTTCTCCGGGGGAAAATTAAATAATTAATTGCGGTCAGGAGACTGCTCTTGCAGGTATCGGAGACTCACAAATCATACGAGAGATTTATTGAAACACGACTTTATTTTGTCGCTTTTTTATGGTTTAATAATATAAACAGGAGGTAAATCATGAAGGTCTTAATTTTAATATTATTTTTACAATCGGATTATGATAAACTCATAAATTATTTTCATTCCGAAAAGAAACTGGTGGTAAAAAGGATATTTGAAATCTTACTCAAAGATGAATTATACGGGCTTTCTTCCGAAGATTTCGGTCTTGAAAAAGCAGAATTAAAAAAGGGATACAGGATAGAAAAATGGAAATCCTATGCATCTCATATTGTTTATGTTATTTATAAGCCAAGACATCTTATAGAGTTTGCGAAAAATCCGCTTCACAGAGCAGTGCCTACAAATTTTAAAATCTTATTCTATCATTCGGGTAAAATAGACACCTTAGAAATAAAAGTCATATTCGGTATAGACCCTATTGACGGATACAACGGTTTTGCGGGGGTTGAGGAAGATTTAAGAAATTTAAGAAAGTATATATACTCACTTCCCGAGGAGGATTTTTAAAATGGAAAAACAAAAAGAATATTTAATCGGCATAGTGATATGGTGTCTCTGGGCATTGATTTATCTTTTAAATTATTCAAAGGAAGTAAGAGAACTTATTAACCCTTCCGGTATGTATTACAGGGCTCCTGAACAGGACCTTTTTGCCCTTTTTATATTTCTTATCTGGATAATTTCCTGGATACTCACCTGTATAATAGTTGCAAGGTATTGGAGTTCAAAAAATCTTCCTCCCGTAACTTCTTTTCTCCTATCTTTATTTTTCTCCCCCATAACAGGGATTCTTCTGGGAATTATATTTAATCCGAGAAAAGAAGATTAAAAATCAAACATCACTTTTCTGATTGACAAAATTGTCACCATTTTAAGGTAAAATTAAAATGAATCATCAGGGTTCAAATCCCCCGAAATCTTGGAGGATTAAAAATGGAAGAATTAAAAAATAAAATAAAGGAAATTGCAAAAGAGGTATATCTTGGACTCGGTGGAACCGAATTTATAGGAGAAAAAGAATTTCAAAGAGCTCTTGCGATAGGGTTCAAACATCACGGACTTAAATATCTTAGGGAACCAAATATAGAGATTATTTATAATGGAGAAAGTATAAGAGCTGAAGGAGGGAAAATTGATTTTATTGTATTTGATGAAAAAGAGGAAAATGCAATCGTGCTTGAAATGAAAAAAGAAGACATGAAAGAAGATGTACTCGGTAAAGCAGTTCATCAGGCATGGATATACTTAAAATCCTTAATGGATGAAAAGAGCACTTTCCCGAGGTTTATAAAAGAAAAAATAAAAGGAGCACTTGTAATTAATTTCATGAAAGAAACAAAGCCTTTAGGTAAAGCTTTGATGGAAAGTGAAAAGGTTGAATATGAATGCATTGCAGAAAAAGAAAAGATTTTGAGCATGTATACTCCAAATATAGAAATATGGAATATAAATACGGAATTGACTCAAAAGCCCAAAAAATAAGGAATAAACATGTGTGAATTGCTCGGATTAAGTTTTAATCTTAAAGTAAATATAAGGTTTTCCTTTGCTTCTTTCAGGCAGAGGGGAGAAAAACAGCCCGACGGCTGGGGAATTGCTTATTATCCCGATGAATCCGCACAGGTTATAAAA
>JAJRUZ010000018.1 GCA_024277525.1 Caldifarciminota bacterium
TTATCAATAAGGGTATCCTTTGCAAGGTAAACATCCCCGAATGTTCCACCTCCCAACCATTTTATAATCTCATATTTTCCAAGATTTTTAGAAAGCATTTTCCAAAACTTTATAAAGTTTTAAAATTTTGTATTGAAATTTAAACATCAACATTTTATTTACATATTCCATAGATTTTATTATAATTCAAAGATATTCAACTTTCAATTGTGAACTCCGGTTTCAGACATAAGAAAAATACGGTTCTTTCCTTCGGCAAATCAAAAGATTTTTTAAATTAAAAAGTATTTCTCCTATTTCCTGCACTTGATTCAGAAAGCATTTCTGATACTGAATTAAGCATTTTTTCAAAATTTTCAAATTCTTCTATACTTTCATAAATCGGTTCAAGGGTTAAATAAAGATTTATTCCTGTATCATGGTCAGCAACAGGAAACTCATTATACTTATTGAGAATATCAACATTTTCTCTTACTTTTTCAATTCCTTTATATAGAGCATACTTAATTTTTTGAATCTCAGACATTAATTATAATCTTTCTTCGGTTCTCCGATGGGGTGAGGTTACAAATGTGTAATTACAGAAAGCACATTTATAGGGATTAAAGTCCTCTTTTACAAAGAAAGAATTTTCACAATCAGGACATTCTATCTTTTTCTTCAATTCAATTTCTTCTTCTAACAATCTCATTCTGCTTCGGCACATCGGGCAGGATAAAGGTTCTTTATCATTTTCGGTCCCTACCAAGGTTCCACAACTTACACATTCGAAAATTTGCATAATTTATTTTAATATAAATGAGAGTGATATTTCCTTAATAACAGGGAAGTCTTGAATAAATGAAAATTTAAGGATATTGATAATTATTGCAAACATTAAATCAGATATGATAAAATGCTCCAAATATGAAAGATAAAACAATAAAAATGATAAAAGATTATCTTAAAAGAAAAAAGGAAATAATTTTTGTTTATGTTTTTGGTTCATATTTGGAAAGTGAGAATCCGAGAGATATTGACATAGGAATATATGTGGATGAGGAAAAGGTAAAAGATTTTTTTGAATATTCCCTTGAGTTAATGGCAAAACTTTCTTTTAAAACGGGAAAACATGTTGATGTGCAGGTATTGAATTCTGCACCGCTTTCATTT
This sequence comes from Caldifarciminota bacterium, assembly GCA_024277525.1. Classification (GTDB taxonomy): domain Bacteria; phylum Hydrothermota; class Hydrothermia; order Hydrothermales; family JAJRUZ01; genus JAJRUZ01. The sequence goes on from JAJRUZ010000018.1 coordinate 1,153, forward strand.
TTAAAAAATGCAATTCAGGGAGAGGTGCTTTTTTCGAGAAACGAAAAATTTAGAGAAGAATTTGTAGAAAGGATATTAAGGGAATATATGGATTATTATGAACTTTCAAAGGAATTTTTAAAGGAGATTTTAAATGGTTGATATAGAGAGAATAAAAAAGTATGCCAAGGATATAAGAGAAAACATTAAGTTAATAAGAGAATTTACAAAAGTAAGCGAGAAGGAGTTTCTAAAAGATAAAAAATTAATTTTCAGTGTTCGCTATCTTCTCCTTGAATGCATTGAAGCATGTGCACACATATGTAATCATATTCTTGTGAAAAATGGTAAGATAGTCCCTGCAGGGTATGTGGAATGTTTTAAAGGACTTAATAAAATCGGGGTCTTTGATAAAAAGTTTACCGAACAGCTTATTAAAATGGCAGGATTCAGGAACATCCTTGTTCATCAATATTTTAAAGTGGACAATAGAAAGGTTTATAAGTATGCAAAAAATAACTTGAAAGATTTTGAAAAATTCCTTGAGGGAATATCTAAATATTTAAGAAGGAGAATTTAAAAATGCTCAAATCTCATCAGGATGCTCACGGACATGCTTTTATGGATTTTTTAAGAGGTAAAGGAGGTTATGAGATAGTTGAAAGGGATGACGGGTATTTTGATATCGCAGGTGGTCCGAGACTTTACTTTTCGGAATACAAAAACTGGGAAAAACATGAAAAAATGGTAATGAAATATGTAAGGGGAAAGGTTCTTGATATAGGATGCGGTGCGGGAAGACATGCCTTATATTTACAAAATAAAGGCTTTGACGTTATGGGAATTGATATTTCTCCCTTAGCAATAAAGGTTTGCAAGTTAAGGGGATTAAAAAAAGCAAAAGTTTTATCAATAACTCAGGTAAATTCAAAACTCGGAAAATTTGATACTATTTTAATGCTCGGAAATAATTTCGGTTTGTTTGCAAATCCGAAAAGAGCAAAGTGGCTTTTGAGGAAATTTTATAAAATAACAACAGATAAAGGAAGAATAATAGCAGAGACAAGGGACCCATATAAAACTGACAATCCTGACCACATTGCGTATCACAAATGGAACATAAAAAGGGGAAGAATGCCCGGGCAGGTGAGGATAAGGATAAGATACAAAAAATATGTAACCCCATGGTTTGACTATTTATTTGTTTCAAAAGAGGAAATGGAGGAAATTCTTAAAGGAACGGGATGGAAACCCGTTAAGTTTATTGATAGAAGAACAGGTTTATATATTGCAATAATTGAAAAACAATGAAAATTCAGGTATAATAACCCTGTGAAAAAAACACTTTATGATATTCCGGTAAATGAAGAGTTAATACGGGATTATGAATGGAAAGAAGAAGAGTATAAGACGGAGAGATTTTTTAAATGGTATCTGGCACGGGTTTTAACTTATGGTACCGCAAAAGATATAAGGCATATTGATTTTGAGATTATAAGGAAATATTTACCAGAATTAAATCTTCCCAATCGTATTTATGAATTTTGGGCTTATTATTTAAAGATAAAAGAGGGAAGAAAATATGGAAATTTTGACAAAATTTCAGAAAGAATTTCTAAAAAACTTGGGAAAAACCGAACTGAGTAAATATTTCTATTTCGGGGGAGGAACCGCTCTTTCTCATTATTACTTAAAACATAGATATTCAGAAGACCTTGTTTTTTTTACCACCGACGAAACAAAAATACGCCTGATTTCTTTGGAAATAAAAAAATTCGAAGAAAAAATAGATGCAAAACTGGAAATAAGGAGAACCTCTGAAACATTTGTTGAAGCATTTTTAATAAAAGGAGAAGAAAAAATTTTAATTTATTTTACCTTAGAAGCTCCTTTCAGATTCGAGTCCTTAAAATTTGATAGTGAGTTGAATATCTATTACGAAAATTTTCTTGACCTCTCCTGTAATAAATTTTCTGTTTTATTTGAGAGACATGAAACAAAGGATTTTGTTGATATATTTTTTTTATCAAAAGAATTTATGGACTTTTGGGAAATTTATGAAAAGGCAAAAAAGAAACACGTGGGTATGGAAGAATATTGGCTTCTTTTATCCCTTGACCATGTTCGCTCCATTGAAAAGCTTCCCCGCATGATAAAACCTGTTACGATTAAAGAATTGCAGGAATTCTATGAAGACAAAATAATCAAATTGATGGAAAAAATTAAAAAAGGAGAAATTTAATGGACTGGTGGAAGAATTATTTTGATGAAATTTATTTAAAATTATATTCATTTTTGGAAAATCCCGAAGCGGTTAAAAAACAGTGTGATTTCATTGAAAAGGCAATGGAACTTAAAAAAATATGCGAATCCTTGACTTAGCATGCGGACAGGGAAGACACGCAATTGAACTTGCAGGATTGAAAACAATCAAGTTTTACGGTGACTGGAGGGATTTTTCGGAATATAATGAAAATTCAAGGAGATTGATTATTATTGCAGAAAAATAGGAGACAATGACAGGAATAAAAGGAATTTAAAAATTAAAGAGAATTGAAACCTTCCTCACGCTCTTTTATAATTAAAAACAAATGAAACAATCAAAAACCACATTATACAATATTCCTGTGAACAAAGAATTGATGTGGGATTATGAATGGAAGGAAGAGGAATACAGGACAGAGAAGTTCTTTGTCTGGTATTTATCAAGAGTGATTGAAATGGGTGATTATTCGGTAATGAAGCACATTGATTTTAAAATAATTGAGGAATGGTTTCCTAAACTGAATTTGAGCCGAAAAAAAAGAAAGAGATGGAAAATAATTCTCTCCGCATTAAAAAAACATGGAATTATCTGAATTGCAAAAAGTTTTTCTTAAAGAATTTGCAAAAACCCGATATTCGGACATTTTTTATTTATCAGCCGGAACCGCTCTTTCTTATTATTATTTAAAACACAGAATATCTGATGACCTTGATTTTTTTACAAAAGAGGATGAAATCCCGATAGAAATTGTTTATACTCTTTATGACATTTCAAAAAATATGAATAAAGATTTTGAATTCAAAAAAGTCACCCGTTCTTACATTTGTTTCTACCTTAAACATATTCAGCCATTGCGGGTTGATTTCATAAAAGAAGATTATAAACATACAGGAGAAATATTTTTTGATAATAAACTCGGGATTTATTATGATAACATAGAAGAGATAGGGGCAAAGAAATTAATCTCCGTTGTTGAACGTGAAGATATTAAAGACTTTATTGATCTTTATTTTCTTGAAAAAGAAACAAATATAAAGATTGTTAATCTTTACGGAAAAACAAAAGAGAAAGGAGCATTTATAAATCCGGTTGATTTACTTGAAGCATTTACAAAAATTGAAAAATTCAAGAAACTACCCCGAATGAAAAAAGATGTGACACTGGAGGAAATATATAATTTCTTTCACAAAAAAATTACTGAATTTGCAAAAATAATTAAGGAAAAATGATATAAGAATTTAAAAGAGGTAATAAAATGGACTGGTGGAAGGATTATTTTGATGAAATTTATTTAAAATTATATTCATTTTTGGAGAATCCCGAAGCGGTTAAAAAACAGTGTGATTTCATTGAAAAGGCAATGGAACTTAAAAAAGATATGCGAATCCTTGATTTGGCATGCGGACAGGGAAGACATGCAATTGAACTGGCAAAAAGGGGATATGATATAACAGGGCTTGATTACTCGGAATACCTTCTTTCGGTTGCAAGTGAGAGAGCCCGAAAGGAAGGTGTTGAAGTGAATTTTATTAAAGGGGACATGCGGGAATTACCCTTTGAAAATGAATTTGACGCAATTTACATGTTTTTTACATCCTTCGGCTATTTTTCGGATGAGGAGAATTTCAGGGTTTTAAAAGAAGTGAGTAAATCCCTTAAAAAAGGAGGTAAATTTTTAATTGACTTATCAAATCCCATAATGGTAATCAAAAATTTTCAATATGAATCCTGGATTCTGACAAAAGATGGGCTTATTTGTCTTGAACAGAATGAATTTGATCCCGTTAAAATGCGAACCAGGACATTAAGGCTGGTATTCAAGGAAGGAAAGGAAATTAACAGAAAAGAACATATTGTAAGACTTTACACGCCTGCTGAATTATCGTATCTTATGGAACTTGCAGGATTGAAAACAATCAAGTTTTACGGTGACTGGAGGGATTTTTCGGAATATAATGAAAATTCAAGGAGATTGATTATTGTTGCAGAAAAATTATGAAAATTGATAAAATACAACCGAGTTAACCTGATTTTGATTATTTTAATATAAAATCTTCATTTGTGGAAAGAAAAAGTTTTAAAGCATAATATATAAAATGAGAAATTATACTTTTATAATTCTTTATTTTTTGTTAAGTTCCATTAAATTCAAAAATATCGAAGGGACATCTGAATATCATAAATTTCTTAGGCAATATCATATGTGCGGAACAGAATATTATGTTAAAGAAAAAGGAGAGATTTACAATTTATTCCTATCAAGCAGACAAAAATTTATTATAAAGGGTAAGGGAATTGACACAAAATTTTATTTTTATCCTTCCTATTTTCATTACACAAGGGAGTATTACAAAAGAAAAAACGGAGAGAAAATTTTTGAAAAAAGCCAAAATGTAAAAGATTTACTCTATTTAGGCTATGCTGGTATAGAATTTGAAAATTTAAAAGGAATAAAAGGGTTATCCTTAGATTTAGGGATAGTGGTAATACAGGATTATTTTTTAAATGAAAAAGTAACTTTTCCTTTTATCGGAGGCGGGTTATATATAGGAAAAAATTATATCATCTATCCCTCACTTCATTATTTAGATTCACCGGTTTCAGGAATTCTTATTTTAGAAGGTATAGGAATAAATTTAAATTTAAAAAGAACTAAGTTGTCTCTATATTTTGATTTTCAGAAGCATTGCAACTCCCTTTGTTCTGCTTTATCCATAAAATTAAATATTTTCAAAAATGTGTATTTTTTAACCAATGTTTCGGGTTCAATCAAACTTCATCCTAAAAATAAATATACAGGCAATTTCGGAATAGGAATTAATTTTTGAAACTATGTGTGCTATATTTTATAATTTAAATAAGGAGATAAATAAAAATGAAAATTTTGCTTTTCATTTTATTATTTACAAATAACTCTTCAAAAATAAGTGAATATATTACAAAAGGAATGACCGCATGCACGGAAAAGGATTATAGAAACGGTATAAAATATTTTAAAATGGCTTTTGAAATTGATACTACTTATGCTGCTCTCGCCTATAACATTGCTTGTTGTTATTCTCTTCTTAATATAAAGGACTCAGCAATCACTTGGCTGGAAAAGGCAGTCAATCTCGGATTATATATGATTGAGGAAGACCCTGAACTCGATAATATAAGGAATACACCTCAATACCAAATACTCCTTTTAAAAGCAAAAATACTGCTTGAGGAGGCTAAAAAGAAGGAGTGGAAACCTCTTGTTTCTCTTCCTGAAAATTATAATCCTTCAAAAAAATACCCTCTTTTTATTGCCTTACACGGATTCGGAGATTCTCCTGTGAATTTCTCAAAAAGATTGAAAAAATTTATAACCGATAAAGGCTATATACTTTTATGTCCTTACGGAACAGAAATTTTCGGAACAACAAGTTTTGGGTGGGGTGAAACAGAAAAATGTGAAAAGAAAATTTTAAAAGAAATAGAAAAAATTAAGAAAAAATATTCAGTGAATGAAAATAATATAATTCTCATGGGCTACTCGCAGGGAGGCTCAAGGGCTTTTTCAATCGGTATAAGAAATCCTGATATTTTTAAAAGCCTGATCATCACAGCGGGATATTTTACAGAAGAAGATGTGAAGGATTATCTTGAAAATCTTAAAGGCAAAAGTTTGAAAGTCTATATGATGGTGGGTGAAAAAGATAAAAGGGTAAAGGAAAGTAGTATAAAGGCAAAAGAAATTCTTAAAAAATATGGAGTAAAAGTTCATCTTGAAATTTATGAAGGTGTTGGACACGCATTTCCAGGAGAACCTGAAAAAGAAATAGAAAAGGCACTTGAATTTATAGAAAGTAAAAATGAATGAAAGAGGGAAAAATCGCAAAATCCTTGAAATCATAAATAAATATGTCCGAGCTTTTAAGAATGCCGATGAGACCTCATGCAGAGCCTTTTCTGGTTTGATGATGAAAGGTTTGTAGAGGTTGAAAATCATATTCCAGAGCCTTTCAGTAAGGAGAAATTTTTATGGATTATGGACTGGATAAGAAAAAATCAAAAACCGGGACGGAAAATGAAATTCTATGATACAAAAATATATTTTCTTTCATCTGATGTTGCTTACAGCGTTTCTATGCGCGGAATAGAGGAATGATCAAATATGAACCTGTACCTGATAAAAAGATCATTGAAATAAACTGTATTTTTGTTCCTGAAAAGGAATTTCAAAGGAAAGGAGTAGCAAAAAATATTTTCAAAAGTTTCTTTGAGGAAGTAAACAGACCGCAAAAATATTTTAACAATGAACCGCCTGATGAGATTGTTGTATATGCTTTTCAGGTCCCGGGATGGTACCCACAACATCTTTTCTTTGAAAAAATTGGATTTAAAAGGGTTTATGAAGATAACCCATATCTCATGTATTACCTTTTAAAAGAAGATTTTATCTATGAACATGAGAAAAAAACTTATAAACCTGTTTCTGAAGATAAGGGCAAAGCCATTATTTTTTATAATCCTTCTTGCCCCTGGTCGGTACATTTCTCAGAACTTATGAAAGCAAAGATAAAGGAAGCTTTACCGGATATTCCCGTGTTAATGTATAATAGATTTGAAGACAAGGAAGAGGTTATAAAAAGAATAAATCCGCCTGATTGTATTGTAAATGCAAAAGAGATAAATACATTTATTCTTGATGAGGAAAATTTTAAAAAGGAAGTTAAAAAGTTTGGGATGAGAATTAGAGATACCAAATCAAACTCTCAACCATATTTTCTGATTTAGAAAACCTCATAAAAAGCATATAAACTTTCACATGTTAGAAAATGGAAATTCAGTGTCAAAATTCTCCACAGATTCCTTTGTACGGACAAAAAGTGCAATTACCTGTCCTTGAATCAGGTTCAAAAGGAACTTCTTTGTCAAAAATCTCAAGTAAAACACAACTTAAAATATTCTCTGTTTCTTCAAGAGTTATAATCCTTACTCTTCTATGTTTTCTTCCATATTCGAATTCCTTTGATGCTTTCGGAGTTTTCATCACATAATAGGCACCTTCCTTAACCTCTTTACCTTTTAATTGCGCATAAAGCAAAGAATAAACCGGAACTTGTAAACTTCTTATACTCTTATATACACTCCTTCTATTCTTTATTTCCTCAGGAAAAACCGGAAACACAAGTTCTCCTTTTGAACTCTTATAATCAATCACTCTTAAATATCCACTTTTTTCATCAATCCTGTCAATTTTTCCTTTCAGCTTTACTGTTAACTCCTCATTTACTCTGAGTTTATGATCTATTTTCACCTCAAGTTCCTTGACGATACCTTTATCCTTTTGCTCCAAAATATCCACAAATTGCCGCATTTTTATTAAAAGAAATTCTTTACGGAACCACTGAGTCTCTTTCTCCTTTCCGAATTTTTCATCATATTTGCACGAAAGATACTCAATAAACTCACGCTTCATATCGTCATTCCATTCAGGCACCTTATTCATAAAATTTTTTCTATAAAAGTTTTCAAGGACATCATGAAGAAAAGAGCCCAGACCCCTGAAATCAGGCTCCTCCGATATATCCTTATCTTCCTTGTTTCGAAGAACAACAGATTGATAGAACCTGAAAGGACAGGTTAAATAGGTATCTAAATCCGTAATATGAATCCCCTCTTCGGCTCTTTTATACAATATACTCATTATTCTATCATCTTTTTTAACAATTTTTCTTTCTTCTTTTGTTATAACGGGATTATAAGAAATGAAAGGAATTTCATCATAAAGTAATTTCCTTTTTTCTTTCTCTTTTTCCCACAAAATCCTCTGCACGAACCTTGATTCAGTAGAATCAACATCCTCCTCTTTTTCATACCATATTAAATATACTTCCTTTGCATTTTCAACAATTTGATAGAAGTTATAGGCATAAATTGCTTCATTTTCCTTATAAGAAGGTAAACCGAGCATCTTCCTCAATCCTTCGGGTAATATGGGATCATATTTATAACTTTTAGGGTATATTCCTTCAATTAAATCAAAAAAGAAAATTTTTTTAAAAGGAATTAACCTTGCTTCAAGTACACCGAGAATTTGAACACCCCTCAGGGGATCTCCTTTTAAAGGTATTGAATAAGAAGATAAATAAGGAATTATAATCCTCGCAATTTCATCCGTATCCATTTCTTCATCCGCAAGAATAAGAGACTTAAGCCGTTCAAGTATACCGAGTGACTCATTGAAAAACACTCTAAACAAAATACTTTCCGTTCCGTTTTTAATTTTATCAAAAATCAGATACAAGGTATCTTCCATAATTTTTACAAAGTCTTTTATGCACTCTATTTTTTCCATACCGTAATGTAATATTCTAACAAAATCTTTATCAAACTTTTCTTCCACAAGTTCCCTTAATTCAAAATAAATTCTTCCTTTTTCCGTGTTCAATTTCCGAATTTTATCCTCTATCTCCCTTGCTTCTTCGGAAAAAATAGAGACGATAAAGGGATGATGCAGAAAAGAAAGTAATGAACGATGATAAAATTTTAAATCTTTAATCTCCCTTTTTAAATCAAGAAATTTCTTAATAAAAGAGAAGAACGGGGTAAGACGGAAATTGTAACCCATACTTATGTTGAAATCACTCTTGAAGGCGGTTATAACTTCTCCTATTACACTTTCAAGAACATCCGGAGAGGGCAAAATGCATCCTATTTCTGCAGGATCCTTAACTTTTTCCTTTATTTCCCCTAATTTCTCTCTGAAAAATATAGCCTGAGCGTAATAGTCTTTGACTTTTATAAACTTTATATCGGGCTTATAATCAAGAGGCTTAATCGCCGTGTAGTCAAGGTTATTTCTTTTCATAAATTCATAAATCGCTCTCTTTTCCCTTGTCTCAAGGAAGAATATCTTTGTATCACATTTTTCCCATATTTTTTTAAGAAATAATTCCTCAAGGGGAAGAAAAGCATAAAACCCTGCAAATATTATTTCCCTGTAGTCTAAATCAAAATCAACCTCTTTTAAATTTTTGTATAAATATCCCCTTGTAAATTTCTTTCTTTCTTCCATCTCCTTGTAAAATTCATCTTTTAAATCTTTCAAAATTTCAAGAATATTCTTTATTCTCTCCGGCACTTCTGCATATTGTTTGTACATTTTTATTTTTTCAAAATCCACATTATTTAACTCAAGCTCATCAATTGCCTTTAAAATTCTTATACCCCAAGGTAAGAAATCGGAGAACCTGTCTTTTATTCCGATATCTATCTCCTTTTTTCGAAATATCTCTCTTAAAATATAAACAGCATCAAGAAGCTCCAAATGTTCAAAAGGATACATTTGCATCAATACTTTATTTGCAAATTCCTGAAGCGAAAAAATGGAGGGAGGAATGTAGGAACTTTTTAATTTTTCGGACAGCATCTTTCTCAAGTATAATTTAGGTCTCTTATTAGGAAAAACAATACATATATCCGATAAATCCTTTTTATTTTTTCTAACTAAATAATCCGCAATGATTTCGAGAATATTGTTAGGAGATTTGAGTATATAGACTTCGGGAACTTTATAACTCATATACCTCCTCCGAATCAAGATAGACAAGATACCCTTTCACAGGTTTTTTGAAAATTTCATTAACAACTGAGATATAATTTTTTAACTGTTCAAAATGACCTTGCTCTTTTTCTGTACCGGTTTTGAATTCAACTATTTTCAGAGGGTCATCAAATATAATCCTGTCTATTCTGAATGTGTTCCCCCTCCTATCCACGATCTCAAATTCGGTTTCCACTCTTTTATCATGAAAAAAGAAATCTTTTATAAAATCCTTTTGTAATTTATTTCTGAAATACCCGGTATCCTTTATAAAATCCTTTTGTAATGATTTATAAAAGCTCCACTCACACTTTGCAATATAAATACTTTTTTCAATTATTTTTTCAAAATTTCTATCATTTAAATTTTTTATTTTTGAAAGAACAAGGTGTATCCACTCTCCTCTTTCTGCTTCTTGATGTGAAAGGAGTTCGGCTTCTGATTCTGTTTTTATAAAAAGATTACGGGACAGAGAGGAAACAGAAAGGGGCTCATGTCTTTCCCATTTTATTTCCATCTTTTTATCCATATTTTTATTTCCGTCTCTCTCTTCAAAAAATTTTTTTTCTCCCATTCTTATAAACCCGTCTGTGAACTCATTTTCAAGACTTTTATAAATAAATGTACTGTAACTTTTTCTTACCGAAGGATTAATTACAACATATAACTCCTCCTCTGCTCTTGTGAGAAGAACATAAAGAAGGTTCAACTCCTGGGTAATATGTTTGACATCATAATACATTCTTTCATACCCTTCGTTTTTTAAAGGTAAAACTTTGGGATTTTGTTCATCCTCATCATAAAGGAAAAACTCTTCCTTACTTCCGATGGGTCTCATAAAGTCTTTCATGGGCGCAAAAAGTGAAATTACTATCTTAAATTGAAGCCCTTTTGCCTGATGTATTGTAATAACATTTATCGCATCTTTTCCGGAAGGAGAAAATATATAAGGATTTTTCTCAAATTTTTTAACAAAATCATAAAGAGAAAGATTTTCTCCCTCCCTGCATACTCCTTTAAGAAGCCCCAAAAATTGAAGATACTCCTTTTTGAACCTTTCTCCTAATTTAAATACCCTGTCAAACTCAAGCAATAAATAATAAGGTGAGTAAATTCTGGAAAGTTCTTTAAAATATTTATAAATTTCATAAAATTCAGGAAATTCATTTTTGAATTTTTCAAAATCTCTCTGTTCAGAAAAAAGAAATTCATTTATTTTTTCTTTTTTAATACCGGTTATTTTTGCAAAAAATTCACTCTGAAGAAGATTGTAAAGACTGAAATGGTCTTTTTCATTTAACATAAGTTTAAAGAAATAAAGAACTGTTTTAATAAGTGGCAAATTTTCCATACTTATTTCATAAGAAGCATATACCGGAAGACCCTTTGATAAAAGATAAGTTGCAATTTTCCGGGCATCTTCGTTTTTTCTCTCAAGAATCGCGATATCACCGTAATTTCTGTGCCTTTTTATAACAGTATCCTCAATAATGGAATCAAGATAAGAAAAAATCTCTCCTTCTATATCTTTTTCTTTATCTTCCATAATTTTTATTTCAATATATCCTTTTTCTCTCATCTTTTCCTCACTTGCTTTTTGTTTCACATTTTTATAAACTTCGGTAATTTCTTTGATATAAAGGGTATAATCCCTTTTTCCTTTAAATATCTCATGGAAAAATTTTTTAAAATTTTCTTCTTTAAACAAATTGCAAACAAAATTAACTATCTCGGGTACACTTCTGTAATTTATATCCGTATATTCCAACTCTTTTTCTTCCGAAGAAAGAACAGGAAATTCCGAATCAACCTCATTGAAAAGTTCCCATCTGCTTCCCCTCCATCTGTAAATGGATTGTTTCGGATCCCCTACATAGAAAAAAGTACCTTTATTTCCCTCGGGATCAAGTCCTGCAAGGGCGTTATGAATCAAAGGCTTTAAACTCTCCCACTGAACTAAACTCGTATCCTGAAACTCATCTATAAGAAAATGATAAAATTTTTCTCCCAATTTGTAATAAAGATAGGGAATATCATTTTCATGAACATATTTAAATATTAGAGATTGAATATCAGAAAGAAACAAAAAGCCTTCTCTCTCTTTTATCTCATTAATTTTTAATTTCACTTTTTCAAAAATCTTTCTGAGGCTTTCCCTTATCTCGAAGGAACAATTTGACTTTATGACCTGTGTTTCGAGGAAAAGCAAGGAATTAATGTATCTTCTTAAAGAAAAATAGGGGTCAAAGGAACTTGATGTTATGAAAAGGGAGTTAAGTAAATCAAGAAGGTTTTTTCGGGTATCATTATCCCTTTCCGCTTCTGCAATCAGAATTTCAAGTGCCTCATCAAGTACGCTTGCAGGGTCAACAAATTCCGGTTCAGGCGGAATTTTCAAATCAAGGGCACAACTTTTTAAAAGGGAATTAAGAAAAGAATCTATTGTCTTTATTGAAAAATCAGAAAAATTCTCAATTATTCCACTCTTTCCATCCAGAATTTCCATTGCGAACTTATCTCCATTAAGAGCCATTTCTTTAAGTTTTCTCAAAATCCTCCTTTTCATCTCTTGGCTTGCCTTATTTGTGAATGTAATTGCAAGGATTCTGTTAAAGTTTATTTCATTTTTCAGAAGTTCTATATATCTCTGGGTAAGCCTGCTTGTTTTTCCTCCACCTGCCGAAGATTCTATTCTTATAAGTCTTTTCATCTTAAAATTTCAAATAAAGTGATAACCTCTTCCGGTTTTATTTTTCTCATACATTCATATGTCTTATAAGCGCATTCTCTCTTAAAACACGGAGAACAAAAGTTTTTTTTGTAAAATACATACACATTTTTACCGAGAGGTTTTGTCCATAAAGGAGATGTTGAACCGAAAAACACAAAAACTTTTTTATTCATGGCTGATGCAACATGAGCAACTCCGGAGTCATTACTGAAAATATACTCTGCTTTTGATATTATTTTCAAGAGGCCATTCAAATCCGTTTCTCCTGAAAGGTTCAGGACTCCTTCGGGAAAATTATCCCTTTTCTTTTTGCCCACCACATAAACCCTAAATCCTTTTTTTAGCAAGAAATCGGCAAGTTCTTTATAAAATACCCACTCTTTAGCACTTCCATAAGAAGCAAAGGGTGCAATAACACAGGTGTTCTTTTCGGGCTTATCAAATAATTTTAGATCAGGATAAAACCTTTCGTAATCGTTTTCAAAATTAATTAATCTTAAATAACTTTTTAAAAGATGTTCCTTTTTTAAATATTTTGAGTCAATTTTTTTTGTAAGAAGAAGGCCCCTTTGATCCGTATCATATCCTGTTCTTTCTTTTATTCCTGCGAGAAAGGGAAAAAAAGCAGAGGAGAAAGAAGGAGGTAATATGAAAATTTTCTCAAGTCCCTTTTTTTTAAATTCACACAGAACTCTGTAATAGTCATAATAAGATTTAAAACCAAAAAAATCATAATCATAAAAAAAAACTTTTAATTCTTTTTTTCCGAAAATTTTTATTTCTTCACCTTTATATTTGAGTTTTACTGCTTTCAGGAATCCCCTCGCGATTATCACATCTCCGATCCAGTTAGGAATCCTTATCCCTATCAATTCAAATTCTTAAAGGAAGGTAAAAGTAAAAACAGGTTCCCTTTCCTGTCTCGGAATTCACATATAATTGTGAACCATGAGCCTCAATTATTTCCTTAGCAATTGTTAAGCCCAAACCCATCCCCCCCTTTTTTGTTCTTGAAGACTTACCTTGAAAATAAGGTCTGAAAATTAAATTTAGCTCCTCTTTTTTTATTCCCGGACCCGTGTCTTTTACCATAAATTTTATTTTTCCGTTTTCTTTAACCGCCTCCATTACAACCTCTCCGCCCTGCGGTGTATATTTTAAAGCATTATTAACAAGATTTGAAATTGCTGATTTTAATGCTTCCGGATCTCCGATAACAGTATTGGGAAAAGGCGGTAATCTCATTATATAGTTTATATTTCTCTCCTGAGCTATCGGTAAGTACTCTTCATATATATCAAAAATTAACTCCGTAAAATCAAAAACTTTAAAATCATACGCTCTCGGATAAAAGCCTTCTCTTGCACTGACAATAAAGTTATTTATCATTGATTCAAGTCGTGATACACTTCTCATTATTTTTTCAATATAATCAAGTTTTTTGACATCCTTTTCTTTCTTTGAAAGAAGTGTGATATAGCCCTTCATTATTGAAATAGGGGAAAGAAGTTCATGGGAGATTCGTGAAAGAAAAGACAGTCTGTATTCTTCAAGAGCGGTCTTTTCTTTTATAATCCTCCTCTCCTCAATTAATTTATCCCTGAAACTTATAAGAAATTCTTTGATGTCGTCATTTTTTTTCATTACATTTTCCGGAAGAGGTTTTTCATAGTTAAATCCGATGATCCATTCAAGGAAATTTTTAAATCTTTTTAATTCAATATATATAAACAGGATAATGAAAAGATATACCAAAAAAGAAGCCATAAAGAAATAATAATGTTCATAGATTAAGAAAAATATACTCAAAACCCCGAAAATAAAATTTAAAATAAAATAAGAAATTATTTTGACTATAAAACTATTTTTTAATCGCCTTAAAAACATTTTCAAAGAATATTCTCCCCGGTGTTTTATTTATTTTATATACATAAGGGATTTGAAATCTCTCAAATGCTCTTTCGGGATGAGGCATAAGTCCCAAAATTCTACCCTGCTTATCGGTTATACCCGCAATTGAGTTTAAAGAACCGTTGGGATTATGAGGGTAAACAAGTGTAGGATTGCCTTTTTCATCAACATATCTGAAAGCAACCATTTTATTCTTCTCAATATACTCAATAATTTTTTTATCCGCATAAAATCTCCCCTCCGCATGTGCAACAGGGAAAGGGATTTTGTGATTAAAACCTTTAACAAAAGGACTTTTTCCTTCTGCTCTTAGATACACCCATCTATCTTCAAATTCTCCTTTTTCATTTCTTATCAAATAGGCATGTACTCTTCCATCCATAAAAGGCAAAATTCCTGCTCTTAATAAAATTTGGAAACCATTACAAATTCCTATAATATAGCCTCCATCCTGATAGAATTTCTTGATTACATCCCATAATTTTTCTCTTAAATAAAAGGCAAAAACTTTTCCTGCTTTTATGTAATCACCGAAGGAAAAACCACCCGGAATTACAAGAAATTTTGATTTTAAAATAACATCAGGTTTTGAAAGCCATTTTTTAAGATAAAGTATATCTGCCTTTAAACCTGTTTTTCTCAGCGAATAAAGGGTTTCTTCATCACAGTTTGTCCCTGGGGCAAATAATACATAGGCATCCATCTATTCCTTTCTTACCTCCCCTACCAATCTCACCATGTCCCCTACTTTTATCCCGCCTTTTGCAACAGCCCGCACATAACAGGTGGAAGAAAGGTATTTAACATTCATAACCTGAAGTGTACCGAGGAAAATATAAGGTAATTTAATAATTTTACCTGTTTGAGGGTCGGTAATTTCTTTTCCTTCCCTGTAAATCTCAAACAGGTCACCTATTTTCACTCCATCATTTTTCCCTACATCTATATACACGATATCAAATGGCTCAACTGTTGTACCTGGTTCCTCTTTTATATAAGCAATCACACCACTTATTTCCCGATTTTCAACAGGGTAAATCTTGACATCGTAAGGTATTTCGGGAAGTTTTATTTCTTTAAAATAATTGTTATCTTTTATATTTATTACAGCGTATGTTTTTTCAAGCAGTGAAAGGGAACTATTCGTCTCTGTTCTTAAAATTTTCACAATTCCGAGGGGTTCAATAACTCTTCCGAGTAGAAATCCGGTTCTGGGAGAAATGACCTCCTTTCCTATTCTGAAGAGTAAAACTTTGTCACCCTTTTTTATCCCGTCCGCATCTCCTTTATTAAGATATATTTTTTCCCAGTAGAACAATCTACTTTTATCATCTTCCGAACCCACAACCATACCCAAATAATTTATGCTGTCTTCCGGGATTATATAACCTGCGGAGAGCACCATATCTTTTGCTACAGCAGGCACAGGCGGTCTCACAACCTTAATTTCAACCACCTCTTCGGGTCTGACCTCGGGGGGAGGTTTTTTTTCAATTTTTTTAATACCGTATACAGGATATAAAACCCCTTCTGTCGGAGGTATTTCGGGAATCAAAAATTCCTGTCCGGGATAAATCCAATGGGGGTCCTTGATTTTATCAATATTAACTTTCCATATAGCAACCCAGAAGAATGGATTCCTGTAGTAAAAATCTGCTATGTCCCACAATGTGTCTCCCTTTTTCACTATATGGACTTTCTCTCCCGCAGAGAGAAAAAGAAAGGGAAGTATTAAAATTATTTTTCTCATTTTAAAAAAGTTTTTAAAATGGATTTGAACCTTCATTTTTTGTAAACTTTGGGTAAAGATGAGGTTAATTTAACAAAAACCTCATGCGGAATTGAACCCGACCATTCCGCAAATTCATTAAAGGTAATCTCTTCTTTCCCTTCTTTTCCTATTATGACAACTTCATCACCCGACTTTATCTCCGGTACCCTGCTCAAATCTACAACCGTCAAATCCATACTTATTGTTCCGAGAATCTTCACCCTCTTTTTTCCTGCAATAAAATATCCGTTCTTCCATGAATTCCTTATTATTCCCCGCGCGTAACCGAAAGCCACCACACCGATACTTGTATTTTTCTTCAAGCGACAATGAGCACCGTAACCGATATAAGAGCCCCTTCTCAATGTGTCAACTTTTATAATTTTAGCTTTAATTTTAACCACGGGTTTTAAATTCAGAAAAGTTTTTCCGGATTTACAAGGCATAACCCCATATAAAAGGAGTCCTAATCTGAAAGAATTGAAAGGAAAAGAAGTCACTTTATCCTTCAGTTTTAAAACAGAAGCACTGTTTGAAGCATGAATAAATTTAAAAGAATCACCTGTATAAGGATTTATAAAATTAATAAAACGCCCGAGCTGATCCTCGGTGAAATTCTTATCATCTTCCGCTTTTGAAAAATGTGTAAAAATTCCGAATCTCTCAAATATGTTATTGTTAATAATTCCATCAACAACAGAATGTGCTCTTTCAACCGGAATACCGCATCTTCCCATTCCTGTATCTATTTCTATTTGAATCCTGGGTTTTTTATTCATCTTTTTTGAGAAACTCTCAATTTCTTTTAACTGCCCCTTATCCCACACAGGAATCACGAACCCTCTCTTTATCCCTTCTTTAATTTCCTTTGATAACAGAGGATTAAGAATTACAAAATCTCCGCTTATCTTTTCTTCCTCAAGAACAAATGCCTCATTAAGATCCGAGACCAAAAAATGATTAATGCCTTCCTCTGAAAGAACTTTTGCTACATTTTTCAAACCAACCCCGTAAGCATCGGTCTTTATTACAGGGAAAAAAGGCAAATTAATTTTTGCTTTTATTTCCCTTATATTGAATCTTAAATTTTTCAGATTGATTTCGGCGTAGGAATGCGGTTTTACGAACATTTAATAATTATAAACTCAAAACAACCGAAATTTCATTTATTTTTTTCTTCCATTTCATATAAATTTTCTTAAATTCCTTCATCTCTTTTGAAGTAAGTTTTGTTTTTGAATCCGGTTTTATCCTCAGAAAATTTATAAATCTTCCGTTTTTCCTTATTTCAAAATGAAGATGGGGACCGGTTGAAAGCCCTGTTGAACCCACATAGCCTATTATTTCTCCTTGTTTTACATAAACTCCCTTTTTTATACCCCTTCTTATTCTTTTCAAATGCCCGTAACCCGTAACATCCCCGTTTTTATGCTTGATTTGAATAAAAAAACCGTATCCCCTTTTCCAGCCTGCAAAAATTACCCTTCCGTCCGCAATTGACATAACCTTTGCCCCTGCTGGTGCTCCGTAATCCAATCCGTGATGCGGTCTATAAATCCTTAAAATAGGATGAAATCTTCTTTTTGTAAAATATGAAGTTATCCTTCCGTAAGGCAAAGGAGACCTGAGAAAATACTTATCAAGGGAATTACCGAGGGAATCATAATATTTCCCCTTAAAATAAACTGCCTCTTTTCTCCCGACATATTTCCCGTAATAGGAAATATAAAATATTTTCCCGTAATCAAAAAATTCTTCATCAATATATTTTTTTTCACATATTAAAATCATTCTATCACCTTTTCTTATCTCTGTGTTAAAATCAATTGTCCAGGAAAATATTTTTGAAACATAATCAGCAAGAAAATCTCCTTTCGAAACACCATTTAAAGCATCAAAAAGATTGTTCTGAATATAAAAATCATAAACTACTGTATCAATTTTAATCTTTTGCTTAACTTTTTTAAAAACATATTCTCCGTTAATTTTTTTAAAGTTATAGTATATATAAGGTGAATCCTTTCTGATATAAATGACATTTTTTAAGGAATAATTTTCATCAAAATCAAAAATAAACTTGTCCCCGGGTTTTAATTTTCTGGCATTTAAATGTTTTCCAAAAAAACTCAAAAAATAATACACAGAAGAGGGTCTTAAAAAGGGGATTCTCCATAATAGAATTTTTTCAAGATTTTCATTTTTTGAGAGTTTGTAAGTAACACTTATTCGGTATGTACTTTCCATATTATCTCTTTTTTCCGCATTCATTTTTCCGCAAAAATGAAAAAGGATAAAAAATAGAATTAAAAACTTAATAAATAATCTCATTTATGAACTTTTTAAATTCCTCTTTGAATCTTTTTTTTGAAAATCTCTCCGCATTTTTATACATTTTTTCCTTATCAAATTTCATCTTTTCAAATTTAAGGATTGTCTCGATCAACGCATCTTTGTTCTGTTCCTCAAAAAATATTCCGGTTTCCCCTTCAATAACGGTATCAAGTGCTCCTCCTCCTTTATAGGCAATGACAGGCGTTCCGCATGCATTAGCTTCCAATGGAACGATTCCGAAATCTTCGAGTCCGGGGAAAATTAATGCCTTTGCCTTTTGGTAAAGCTCTCTCAGTTTCTCCCTGCTCACCCTTCCCATGAAATTCACCCCCTCCCCTGTTTTTGCTTTTAAGGAATTCAAATTTTCACCCTCACCCACCACGAAAAGTCTGTATCCGAGTTCCTTTGTTGCGGAGATTGCGAGGTCAAGACGCTTGTAATCTCTCAGTCTTCCCACAAATAAAAAGAAATCCTCTTTTTTATCACTTGAAGGCTTAAAAAAATCCGTATCAACAGGAGGAAAGATGATTTTTGCAGTTTTTCCGAAATAAAGTTCTATTCTTCTTTTTGTTTCCCTTGAATTTGCTATAAAATAATCAACCCTTTTGCTCGCGGAGGAGTTCCATATTCTGTAATAGTGAAGAAGCATATCCTTCAATATTCTGGGGATAGAGCGCTGAGATTTTCTGTATTGATGATAAAAATGATAGGCATATCTCAAGGGGGTATGACAATAACTTACATGAATAGAATAAGGAGGAGGTATTATTCCGTGTGCAAACCCACTGCTTGAACTTATTATCAAGTCAAAATTCCTCAAATCAAAAGACTCTATTGCAATTGGATAAAGGAAAGAAAACTCGCGATAAAGCTTAAGTTTAAAAGGGAAATTTTGAATAAAAGAAGGAATAATTTTTTTATCTTTAAGTTCACTCTTTATTTTTCTGTAATCAACAAGAAGGGTAAATATCGGGGCATCCGGAAAAATTTCCGAAATTTCTCTTAAAACATTCTCCGCACCCCCCCATTGATTTAAATAATCATGAACAAGTGCGACTCTTAATTCTTTCATACTTCCTTTTTCAAAGAATCTCTTATTTTTCTGAAAAAGACCTTATATTCTTCTGTTCTGTAATCAGGATAGGTATAATGAAACTCCCTGAAATCACCATTCTGATAATAAAGAGTTACTTCCGCGTAAATGCCTTTTGAAAGATAGATTCTGTGTGAATAATTCTTTGTTGTTGAAAGAACAACCTTAGAGAGTTCCACATAACCCGGATCAAGATTTATTTTCCTTCTGCCCTGCTCCATAAATTTTTTTTCTATTTCAATACAATAAAGTTTTAAATCAACAATTTCATCGGGCTTCTTTAAAGGTTTGAAAGATATAAATTTTCTTTTTAAATCCTTACCCATCTCCTTTTCATAGTAATCAGTATGCTTAAAAGGGAAAATCTCGCTTTCAAACTCTATTTCACCGAATCTTTGAATCAAAATTGGTTTAACTTTTTCAAACAAATCAACATACCCTGAAATCATACCTACAAAGTATTTAACTGGTAATATTTTTTTCTGTTTCCGCATATTTTAAAGTATAATAAAAAATTATATGGATAAAAAAATATTTTTGATTATAATATTCTTCTTTTCCTCTATTCTTTTTGTAGGCATTATATTTGAAATAAAATGGCTTGCGATTTTTAGTTTTTTTATTATTTTAATGATTTTTTATTTTTCGTATAAAAACCGGGCGGAGAGTTCAATTGAAATTGAAAATATAAAAATACCTGCAACAATTATTGATAAGAACGGGATCGTGATTCATCAAAACAGGGCACACGCAGAGTATTTCGGTTTCAAGGATGAAGAAATCATAGGGAAAATAGACCCTACCTTGCCGACAGAGATTATAAATTCAATAATCAAAAAAGATGAAGAAACCATTGAATTATGGGTGAAAGCAAAAAAGAAAAATAATGAAGCAATTGATGTAGAAATAATAAGTTTTTTTAAAAAGAAAAAATACATAATTTTAAAAAGACCGATAGGTTATAAAAGTCCGATTCTTGATAAATTTATGGAAGCAGAGAAGCTTGCGGTTATCGGAAGCATCGCCTCGGGATTGGCACACCAACTCAACACACCGCTCGGGACAATACTTCTTACCTCTCAATTAATAAAAGAAGAAATCAAAGACAGGGAATTGAGGAAAGAAATTGACACAATTGAGAGTCAGATAAAATTTTGTCAAAACATAGTAAAAAAACTCCTCACCCTTTCAAAGCCTTCGGAAGAGGAAGATTCTGAATTTAATATAAACGATGTAATTCGGGAAGCAGCCAAACTTTTTGAAAAAACATTTCAGAAAAACAACATAAAATTCAGATTGTTTGCAAATAATGAAAAGGATGCAATTTTTTACGGTAAAAGGAACGAAATAATGCAGGTGTTTATGAATCTGTTTTCAAACTCAATCGATGCGATGCCGGAAGGAGGTGAGATAAAGGTCAACACATTTCCTACATTTTTTGATAATATAATAATAAAAATTTCTGACACAGGGAAGGGAATAGAGCCTCCTCACAGGGACAGAATTTTTGAACCTTTTTTTACAACAAAACCTGTTTCAAAAGGTACAGGGCTCGGTCTTTAAATTGTTAAAAGAATAATAGAATCACATAAGGGAATAATAAGACTGATAGATGAAGAAAAAGGGGCAAATTTTCTTATAATATTACCGAAAAAAAGACATGGATAAAATTTTAATTGTTGAGGACGATAAATTTCTTGCAAATACATTAAAGAAACTCTTTGAAAAAAGAGGTTTTGTATCGGATATTGCTCTTAATGGAAAAGAGGCACTTTTAAAATTAAGACAGAATCCGGAATTCAGGTTAGTTTTAACGGATCTTGTGATGCCTGAAATGGGGGGTATGGAGCTTCTTGAAAAAATTAAGGAAAACTTTATTGACATTCATGTGGTTGTC
Organism: Caldifarciminota bacterium; assembly: GCA_024277525.1. GTDB lineage: Bacteria > Hydrothermota > Hydrothermia > Hydrothermales > JAJRUZ01 > JAJRUZ01. The sequence continues at coordinate 22,708 of JAJRUZ010000018.1, forward strand.
ATGACGGGATACGGGGATATAAAAACCGCGGTTGAAGCAATGAAAAAAGGAGCATCGGATTTTATAACAAAACCTTTTGATAAAGAGGAACTTTTAAATATAGTGAACAAACTATTCAAGACAAAAGAAAAAGAGGAGAAGATTCAAAAACAGGAGACCGGGAAAATTGAGATAATAGGGGAACATGCGCTTTTTAAAAAAATTCTTGAAAAGGCAAAAATGTCAGCAAAAACGGACTTTCCTGTATTAATAATAGGAGAAAGCGGAACGGGTAAGGAAATTCTTGCAAAGTTTATTCATGAAAACTCAAAAAGAAAAAATAAAATATTTTTTCCTTTAAACTGTTCTGCCGTTCCTTCCGAACTTTTTGAATCAGAGCTTTTCGGGTATAAGAAAGGAGCCTTTACGGGTGCTAACAGGGATTATGAAGGTATTTTCAAAGCAACGGAAGGAGGCACTTTATTGCTTGATGAAATATCCGAAATGCCTTTGAATGCACAGGCAAAACTTCTCAGGGTTATTGAGACCGGCAAAATAAAACCGCTCGGTTATGCAAATGAAATAAATGTTGATGTTCGAATAATTGCAACAAGTAATTTACCTTTAAAAGAACTTTTATCAGGAAAGTTGAGGCATGACCTTTATTATAGATTTGTAATTGTAATTGAGATTCCGCCTTTAAGAAAAAGGAAGAGTGATATACCGATGCTTTTTAATTATTTTATAAAAAAGTATTCAGCAATTATGGAAATTGAAGAACCGAAAATAAAAAATGAAGCAATAGAGGAGCTTTTAAATTATCCCTTTCCCGGGAATGTAAGGGAGCTTGAAAACATATCTCAAAGGCTTTTAACCTTTCATTCTGGTAAAGAAATAGGAAGGGAAGAAATTTTGAGTATTCTTAAAGAAATTGAAGAATCAAGGGAGATTGAAAAAGAAAGAATATTGAAAGCGCTTAATGAATGTCAGGGTAATAAAAAAAGGGCGGCAGAGATGCTTGGAATCTCCAGAGCAACACTTTATAGGAAATTAAAAGAGTTAATGCTTATGTAATCGAGTCCAAGACAGTCAAAAATAATATTCTTTCTGGAATCGAAATTGTGTTTCTCCTTTTCCGAGTTATTAAAAATCTTCCATCTATTTAAAAAACTTTACAGAATGGATTCGGCAATTGGGATTAAAATTTTTTCGCAGATAAAGCTTGTAGCTACTCTTTCAATCATTTTATTGCGCAATTCATCACACAAAAAATCGCCGTAAGGATACCGCTCCTACATCATATTTCTCTGTAGGAACGGCTTCCAAGCCGCGATATTGTTCCCTTATTTCACAACCAGTATTTTCCTTTTCATCTCCTTTCCATCGTATTTCAGGATAAGGAAGTATATTCCTTTTTTATGTGGAGCTATTATGGAAAATTGTGTAAATGATATTTTATATAAAGAAGTTTGAGGAGAGAGGAAAAAAAACCCCTCCCCCGTTCTCTCAAACAAGGGGTCTGTATGAAAAACTCTGACCTCCTTAAAATTTTAAAGGATGAATTAATAAAAAATAAAGAAAATCCCCTAAAAATGCTCCTGGAAGAAATCCTCAATGAATATATGAAAAAAGAAAGGGAAAAATACCTTGAAACCCGTTGAGGAGTTCCACCCCTCAGAAGAAGGTTTAAACCTGATGAATAAATTAATAAAAATCATTGAGAAATTTAAACCAAAAATGGCTCAAAAACTCAATAAACAAAAAATTCTCTACACCAACTTCCTCAATTACCCACCAGAACTAAGAAAATATATCTACACCACAAACCAAATAGAATCAATATTCTCAGGTCTCGAATGGATATCCCAAAAACTCGGAGGCTACTTCCCCTCTATCGAATCCCTAAACTCCAATATCTTCATCCAACTCTCCCATAGACAAAATATATGGAACAAAAGAACCATCCCGGAAATCAAAAATCTTAAATATAAAATAAAAAGGCTCTTTAACTTAAAATTTCAACTTGAGGAATACCAAAATGATAACATATAATAAAAAATATTACACAATTTTTTATAAAAGGCTCAGTATCTATTAAAATAGAATCTCTCCATTCTAAAAAATATAATCTCCTTTCATAAA
>JAJRUZ010000019.1 GCA_024277525.1 Caldifarciminota bacterium
TGATTTAAATTTTTGTCAAATATAAAATAGTTTTCTCCTTTTCTGAAAAATTTGCTGAATTTTGCAATTTTTCTTCCTGAAATATCAAAAATATCTATAAATACCCTATCATCAGAAGGAAGTAAGAGATAAAGAACAGGATTACCCGAATCGTAATAAATATAGGAATTGAAAGAATAATTTGTATCAGGCAAAAGAGTATCTGTTTTATAGACTGCTAAGAAATCCTCATGGGCGTAGATGAAATAGTTTTTATAAATAATAGGAAAACACCAAGAAGGCCAGATGGCATTACTTGAAGGTAAGGCGAGTTTTAAAACCGGTTCTCCACTTGTTAAATTTTTTATAACATATATAAAATCCAGATTCGTAGCCCACAATATGCCAGATACAGTAAATAAAGGGTCCCCCCCCTACCTGCTTCTGGTCTTATCGGGGTGAAATAAAAATGAATTTTTAGTTCTCCGGTAGAAACATCTCTTGCCTGAAGATGTGTAAAAATTGTGTCCCCTGTGCCGTATTCTCCATAAGAAAACCATAAATTACTTTCATAAAATCTTATAGGCATGTTAAACAAACCGGAAACTTTTTCTTTTAAATTAGGAGAACCTGAAAAAACATCTATTCCGAACAAAGTATCGGTTGAGAAAAAGAATATTTTATTATCATAAATTGATAGCCAGGCGATTCCTCCCGGTGCATCAAAAAACCATATTGAATCTCCTGTTATATAATTCCTCGCCTGCAAAAAACCTCCTCCTTTGTGAAAAATCACACCACTATAATAAGCAGGAACCCCTCCCCCTGAAACAGACCACAAAGAATCCCCTCTATATGTAAAAGCAAATATTTTTGACTTTCCGTAACTCGGAACATATATAAATGTGTCAACAACAATAGGCTGACTCTGAACCGATTTTAATGTCTTTGCCCATTTCAATTCTCCCGTAAAAGGGTCCAAAGCATAAAATGTTGTATCAGAATCAGGATTGAACCCTATCCATGTCCCTACAAATAATATTGAATCTCCCTCCGATAAAACGGATGTCATCGCATTCGCCGTAAGAACCCTCTCCCAGATAATCTGTCCCGTCTCAATATCAACCGCCATTATCTTGTTCCATTCTATATGAGCCTTGGGAATAAAAAGCATATCTTGACCGGCACAACCCGATATTTCCGCTGTCCAGGATCCCGCTCCTCCCCAGTTCCATTGCCACTTATATTCCAAAGGCGGATATAAAACAAAAGGATAATATCCCGTATGCTGTGCATTATATCCGAGCATTCGCCAGCTGTATTTGTCAGGTCCTTGATACTGCCTGATTAATGAAGGATTTATATAATAACCTTCTTTTATTTTTATTAAATTTTCACTCGCGGTTCGGAAACCGCTCCTACTGAGATTCGGGGAGCGGGAATCGGGATTCGGGTTTCGGGATGAAGATTTTTTAAAATCAAAAGGTATTAATTCCTTTCCCGATATAAAATATTCTTTCACTTTCGCGGTTCGGAAACCGCTCCTACCATAATAAACCCTTAATTTCAAATTCGCATTTTTCCTCCATTTATCCTTTGTCACCCATAAAATCGTGTCTTTTAAAAATTTTCGCGGTTCGGAAACCGCTCCTACATCTGAATAAATATTTCTGTGAAAACCTACAGGATAATCCTTTCCCTTATAATTATAAATCAATTCTATCTTTTGGACCCCTTTTCTTAAATAATACTCCACCATAATTGATGATGAATCCTTTGAAATATAACCTTTTACATAATAAGCAAAAAGAAAAACAAAAAATTTCATATTTTTATTATAATTATTTCTGAAATCAGAATCAAAAAATAATAATTTAAACCCTTCATTTAATTTAATAAAATATACTTCTCATTTCGACGATAACTTTCTGACTTCAATGGCAAACATGAGTTATTCTTTATTTTTGGTATGCTCTTTTCATTAAAATCTCTACATATTCTTTTACAATATTCTGAATTCCGGCTAATACACTGTCCGCAATGATTGCAAAACCGATGGATACTTCTTCAATTTCCTCAATTTCAAGCAGAGGAATTATATTTTGTCTTGTCAATCCGTGCCCTGCTCTTACTTTTAAACCTAAGGAACTTGCAAATTTTGCTGCACTTTTTAATCTTTTAATTTCCTTCTCTCTTTTTTTTCCTTTTGAAATTACATAAGAATTCGTGTTTAATTCAACAGCATCAGCACCTATTTGTTTTGCAATTTTTATCATCTCGTTATCGGGCTCTATAAATATACTGACCTTGATTCCTTTTTTCTTTAATTTTTTAATCGCTTTTTCCGCATCTTCTTTTGTCTTTACAAGATCAAGCCCTCCCTCGGTTGTAACCTCTCCCTCCCTTTCCGGCACGAGTGTTACCCAATCCGGTTTTACTTTACACGCAAAATCAACAAATTCCGTACACATTTCAAGATTTAACTCTCCTGTTATATGTTTTTTTAATTTTTTTACATCTTCTTCCTTTATATGTCTTCTATCAAGTCTTATATGACAAGTAATACCCGAAGCACCTGCCTGTTCCGCCAAAATTGCAGCAACAAGAGGATCAGGAAATTTCTCCTTCCTTGCTTCTCTTAAAGTTGCAATATGATCAACATTTACACTTAATCTGATCGGTTTCATATTTCCATTATAGGTTTGAAAATTTCAAATATTTTTCTCGTTTTTTTTAATGAATTTTCCGCGGTCTCACAATCATAAACTTTTTCACCGTAAAAAGCAGGAAGTCTTTTTTCGGATAAATACCTTGAAACAAAAATAACTTCTTCAATTTTTTCTTTATCCATAAGAATTTTCTTTTCCTTTAAAATCTTTCCGACTAAACTTCCCACATCATGAACTTTCGGAAAATCAATCCCTAAGGATTTCAGAAAAGCTTTATATAACAACTCAATTGCCTCCTGACATCTCCTTATAGTGGAATTCCACTTTTTATTTCTAAATGAATACTCTGCCAGTTCAAGATGCCATTTTGCCTCCTCATAAAGAAGTCTGGATTGTTCTTTATTTTTCATATCCTTATTTCCAATTCTTCTCCCGGCTTTAAATCCGGCTTTAAAATCCAGTAATACCCATGTTCATTTATGTATTCTTTTCTGGTTCCATGACTCTTCATCCATCTTTTAAAGTCATTTATGATTTTTTCCAATTTACCTTCTTTATCAAAAATAATGATTCCTTGCTCCTGAATATCAAGTAATATAACAGGATTTTCTCTCAGTTCCTTTTCTTTATAATATAGAGACATCGGAGTATAAGGAAGATTTCTTCTCATAAATTCTTCATGGTCAATTTTTTGAATATAATCTTTAAATCTTTTTGCCATTTCTTCTATCGGGTCATGCTCATAGGAATCATCCAGCAGAACCAGAAAATCAATGTCACTATCCTTTGTTGCCTTTCCTTTTGCAACAGAACCAAATATTAACACTCCCGATAATTTATCCCCGAAACATTTTTTTAATATATCGAGATAACTTCTGATTGCTTTTTCTAACAACTCAGGAAATCTTTTTCTGAGCATCCCTCACCACTATTGCTGTCATGTTTACAATATCCTGTACATCATCGCCTTTTTGCAGAACATGAACAGCCATCTTTGTTCCTAAGAGAATGGGACCTATTACCTGAGCATTCCCTAAGCGTTGCAATATTTTATATGAAATGTTTGCTGCGTCAAGATTCGGGAAAATTAAAACATTTGCCCTCTCTTTTAATTCGGAGAAGGGATAAAATTCTTTGATTATCTGCGGAACAAGGGCGGTATCCGCCTGCATTTCACCATCAGCAATAACATTCGGTGCCTTCTGTTTAAATATCCGAACAGCCTTTCTTATTTTTTCCGTTTCTTTTGATTTTACACTTCCGAAATTTGAAAAGGATAAAAATGCAACCTTGGGTGTGATTCCCATTTCTTTTGCTAAATTTGCAGCAAGTAACGCAATTTCGGCAAGGGTTTCGGAATCAGGATTTATATTTATTGTGGCATCCGCAAAAAAGAAAACCTCATCTTCAACAATCACAATGTAAAGACCCGCTGCATGAGATACATTTTCTTTTGTCTTTATTATCTGTAATACAGGTCTCACTGCATCAGCATAATCAAGTGTTAAACCTGTCAAAAGTCCATCAGCATCTCCTTCATGAACCATCATGCTTCCGAAAACAGTAGGATTTGTAAGCATGTAGTATGCCCATTGTCTCGTTATTCCCTTTCTTTGCCTCATATTGAAAAGTTTTTCCGCATAAATCTCCCTTTTCGGTGAAATCACAGGATCAACTATTTCGTATTCAAATGATAGTTTTAACCTCTCGATTTTTTGCTTAATTATATCTTCTCTTCCGAGTAACACAACCCTTGCAATTCCTTCATTTGCAACAATGTTTGCAGCCCTTATGATTTTTTCATGTTCTCCCTCCGCATATACAATTTTCATGGGTTTCCTTTTCGCTTCCTGAATAACAATGTGCATAACCCTTCCGCCTTTGAGTGCCTTGGCTTTCAATCTTTCTTTGTATTCCTCTATATCAATCTTTACCCTTGCAACTCCTGTCTCAATTGCCGCCTTAGCAACCGCAGGAGCTTCCCAGAAAACAACCCTGGGATCAAGTGGTTTCGGAATTATGTAATCCGGTCCGAATTCAATCCTGTCCACTCCGTATGCTCTTGCAACGGAATCAGGAACATCTTCCCTTGCAAGTGCTGCAAGAGCTTTTGCTGCTGCAAGTTTCATTTCATCATTGATTTTTCTCGCCCTTACATCAAGAGCACCCCTGAAAATAAAGGGAAATCCCAGAACATTATTCACCTGATTCGGGTAATCACTTCTTCCTGTTGCAACTATTGCATCGGGTCGTGCGGATTTTGCATCTTCATAAGGAATTTCGGGATCAGGATTCGCCATTGCAAATATTATGGGTTTGTCAGCCATTCTCTTAACCATTTCTTTTGTTACCACATTTCCTATGGATAGACCTACAAAAACATCTGCACCCTCAAGTGCTTCTGCAAGTGTTCTCTTATCTGTCTCAACCGCAAATTCTTCTTTAAACCTGTTCATACCTTCCTTTCTACCCTTATAAATGACTCCTCTGGAATCACACATTATCAAATTTTCCTTTTTTACCCCGAGTAATAAATAAAATCTTGCACACGCAATAGCAGATGCACCCGCACCGTTAAATACCACTTTGACCTCGTCAATCTTTTTACCGACAAGTTCAAGTGCATTTAAAAGCCCTGCTCCTGAAATTATCGCTGTGCCGTGCTGATCATCATGAAATACCGGAATATCAAGTTCTTCTTTTAATCTTTCTTCAATTTCAAAGCATTCGGGAGCCTTAATATCCTCAAGATTTATTCCGCCGAAAGTGGGAGAAATCAATTTGACGGTCTTAATAAATTCTTCAATATCCTCGGTGTCTATCTCAATATCAATTGCATCAACATCTGCAAATCTTTTGAAAAGAACACATTTTCCCTCCATAACCGGCTTTCCAGCAAGTGCTCCTATATTTCCAAGTCCGAGAACAGCAGTTCCGTTTGAAATAACAGCAACCAAGTTCCCTTTTGCTGTATATTCAAAAACAGTTAAAGGATCTTTTGCTATCTCCCTGCACGGTTCCGCAACTCCGGGTGTATAAGCAAGGGATAAATCTCTCTGTGTCTCACAAGGCTTTGTTAATTTGATCTCTATTTTTCCTTTCCTTCCTTTGGAATGATAATCAAGGGCTTCTTCACGTGTTATTTTCATAATTAAATCTCCTTTTAAAAATATTCCGGGATTTCAACCCTTTCAGTGCCCTCCTTTTCGCCTTTTCTCATTATATTTAAAATCAAGATAATTTTGCAATAAGTAAGCAGCAGATATTGCATGAATATTCTCTTTTTTGTGCCTTTCCGCCAGTTTTGAAGTAAATCTTTCATCCCAATAAATTACTTTTATTTTAAATTTTTTTTCAATTTCTCTCCCTTTTTTTCTTATTTTTTGCGATAACTCAAGCCTTTTTCCGGAAAGGGAAAGAGGCTCACCCATCACAATTTGATAAGGATTATATTCATCAATTATTTTTTCCAATGTCTCAAAAAAATTACCCTTTTTTAAATCAATTTGAAAGAGCGGAGAAGCAATTAATTCTTTCTCATCCGAAATTGCAAATCCTATGTACCTTTCACCGTAATCTATACCCAAAATTCTCGACATTTAAAATTCCATCTTTTTTATTTTATCAAACAAAAATTTAAAAAAAATAAGACCGAGAAATACAGATAAAGAAACAAATATTAAAAACATTGCAAAAAAACTTATGCTTTCTCCGTAGTAGAATTTTCTGAAAGGAGTTTGAATTAAAATATAAACGCCCGTAATCAGATAAATAATCAAAACCATTGCCGTCAGAAATGCACCCGGTCCTGAGGCAATTTTTGCAGGATTTGTCTCATTAAATTGAGGCAAAATATACCCGATACAAAGAGCCAAAAAAGCAATGTTAAAACACATCACAGGGATGGAAAGAATCATATAAAAGGTCTGGTTTTTAAAAAATTGAACCTTTAAAGAAAAATGAGTAAGAAAGAAAATCAGGATTCCTAAAATAAAGACCATCGAGAAGTAAAACAAAAATTGTGTCTTAAATAAATTGAAAGGGTTTGAGGGAGAGTAATACAGTATTTGGAGTCCTTTATTTTCAAGGGAAGGAGCGGTATAAATAAACCTCACCGCGATAGTAATCAAAAGATAAAGCGTAAAAGTAAAGTTTGCATAAGCAATCAATATGTGCCATATCGGGTGGGTTATTCTGATTCCTTTGCCTCTGATCGAAATGATATAGAGAACAAAAAGCAACAGTAAAAAAATAAATTGGGAAAGCTGGGAATAATTTCTGTAAAAATTTTTCAGTTCTTTTTGAAGCAAAATAAATTTAAACCTTCTTCCTCCTTTTGAGCCCTTTGAAATATAGGTTTTGTGATATAAATTTTGGAAAGGAAGATTTATTAAAATTAAAAAGAGTAAAATATTATAAAATAAGAACAAGAAGGTAATGAGGAGAGGATTTTTGGTAGAGAGAATATTTGCGGTTAACCAATTCGAAGGTATAAAAAAGGGAGAAAGGGAGCCTGCTTTTTTTAATATTAAGACCGCTTCTTTTAGACTTTTTGCGTTAAATACTTTGAAGACCCCCGGGTTCACATATTTTAAATAAATGAAAATAAAAATAAAAAATAAAAAGCCGAAAAAAACAGGGATAAATTCCCTTTTTACCATGGGAGTGAATTTCATGAAGAGATAAAAAAGTAATATGCCGGTAAGTGAAGCAGATATAAGGTAAAGGATAAAATTGATAGGTAAAAAGAAAAGGTTTCCTTTTGCGGGCGGAAAACTGTTTATAAAAGAAAAAAGAAATGGCAAAAGAAAAATTAAAGGAACCCAGCTTGAATATAAAAGAATTTCAAAAAATTTAAAAGAATATAAAGTCTCCTTTTTAATGGGAAATTTATTTAAAAAATCAAGTTCAATGTCCTCAAAGATTAAAGAGAAGCTTCCCACGATATTACTTAAAGCAAGAAAGAAAAAAATTCCCATAAGAGTGAAATCAAGGAATTTAAATGAGATTATTTCTCCGATAACCGGAATTGAGGAAAGAAAAGAAAAAACTCTTGTAAAAATTAAGAATAAAACAAAAAATAAAAATATACCAAGTGAAAAGGGAACCCAAAAATTCTTCCAGAATTCTTTACTGAAAATCAAATTCTTAAAATTTTTTGCTCTAAGATTTAAAAGAAGTAAAAATTCGGAAATCAAATATATCCGAGTTCTTCCAGTCTTTTTTTTACTATTTCTTCCTCTTCTTCTGTGTAACCCACTTCCTCTTCCTCTTTTTTTTCAACCATGTCTGCCTCTTCTAAATAGCGAATTATTTTGGAGACACTTTCTTCGGGTGTTTCCTTATCTGTCTCGCATACAACCTCCGGATTAAGCGGTTCCTCATAAGGGTCATCAATACCCGTAAAATTTTTAATTTTCCCTTCCCTCGCAAGCTTATACATTCCTTTTACATCCCTTTTTTCGCATACTTCAACAGGTGCCTTTACAAAAACTTCCACAAAATTTCCGAGCAAATCCCTTGCTTTGTCCCTTCCTTCCCTGTAAGGAGACACAAGTGCAACAATTACATCTATTCCGTGTTTTGTAAGAAGTTCAGCAAGAACAGAAACCCTTCTCATATTTTCAAGACGGTCCTCTTTTGAAAATCCGAGGTCTTTATTCAGAAAATTCCTTACAATATCACCATCCAGAATTTCAACATCCCTTCCTCTTTCAATCAGTTTTTCCGCCAAAATTTTTGCAATTGTGCTTTTGCCGGAACAGGGCAAACCTGTCAGCCAAACACAAATTCCTCTTTTTTTCACTTTTCATTTTTTTTAAAAGCCGGGGGTAGAACCCTTCAAAATTTCCCTCGTACACAATGAGATTTTTAAAAACCTTGACAAATTCGGTAATATATTATATAATAAAAATTACAAAAAATCAAAACAGGAGGGTTCGATTCCCGATAAAAGAACATTTAAGGAGGCATTCATGAAAACAACCATAAGTGTTATAAAGGCGGATATCGGTGGGTATGTCGGGCATTCGGGTATGCACCCCGCTTTAATGGCATTGGCGGAGGATGAATTGGAGGAAGCGAAGAAGCAGGGAAAAATAATAGATTTTTTTGTTGCACACGCAGGAGATGACCTTGAGTTGATAATGACACATACAAAAGGAGTGGATAATGCAGAGATTCATGAACTCGCATGGAATATATTTAAAAAAGGAGCAGATAAGGCAAAAGAGATGGGTTTATACGGAGCGGGTCAGGATATTTTATCCGATGCTTTTTCCGGAAATGTGAAGGGTATGGGACCCGGAGTAGCAGAGATGGAGATAGAGGAGAGACCTTCCGAGCCTATTGTTGTTTTCATGGCGGATAAAACATCACCCGGAGCATGGAATTATCCTTTATTTAAGATTTTCGGAGACCCTTTTAATACAGCGGGTCTAATAATAGACCCCAAATTGCATGATGGTTTCATTTTTGAAGTTTTGGATATGAAGGAAGGAAAGGCGATAAAAATGAGGTGTCCCGAGGAAATGTATGACTTGCTTGCTTTAATCGGAGCTGTTGAACATTATGCTATTAAAAATGTTTACAGAAAAGATGGGATAATAGCAGCAACCGCATCAACCCAGCGTCTTTCTTATATTGCGGGGAAATATGTAGGAAAAGATGACCCTGTAATGATTGTGAGGGCTCAGAGTGGATTTCCCGCTGTGGGTGAGATTCTTGAAGCATTTTCACTTGCCCATATGGTGGCGGGATGGATGAGGGGTTCACACTGGGGACCCTTAATGCCTGTTTCAATGAAGGATGCCAACTGTACAAGATTTGATGGACCACCAAGGGTTGTAGCATTGGGATTTCAAGTAAAAGACGGAAAGCTTATAGGACCCAAGGACATGTTTGATGACCCTGCTTTTGATCTGACAAGAAAAAGGGCTCAGGATATAACCGATTATATAAGAAGAATGGGACCGTTTGAACCCCATCGTCTCGGTCTCGAGGAAATGGAATATACAACACTACCCTCTGTTCTTGAAAAATTAAAGGACAGGTTCTTCAAGGTTGATTGAAAAAGAAGTAATAGTTCCGAATACCCTCGGAATCCATGCAAGACCTGCGACACAATTTGTTAAGATTGCTTCACAGTTTAAATGTGATGTCAAGGTGATAAAAGACGGGGTTGAGGCAAACGGAAAAAGTATCATGAATCTTTTAATCTTGACAGCAACAAAAGGAAGCAGAATAATAATAAGATGTGATGGACCCGATGAAAAAGAAGCACTTGAGAAACTTGTAAAACTTGTGGAGGACGGTTTCGGTGAAAAATAAAATAAAAGGATCTTTGAAACAGATTTTTCAAGGCTTACCCGCATCAAAGGGAGTTATTATAGGAAAAGTTAAAAAATATGATTTCGGTTCATTCACTTATTCTAAAAAAGAAGCGGAGAATAAAAGGGAAGAGCTTTTGAAATTTGAAAGGGCAAAGAAAAAAGTAATAAGGGAATTGGAATCTGTAATTGAGCATTTCAGGGGAGGATACAGGAAAATAATTGAAAGTGAAATTCTTATAATAAATGACCCTGTAATTGAGGAAGAAGTAAGAAGGTTAATTGAGGAGGGTTCCACCGCGGAATATTCTTTTATTGAGTCAATGAGAAAATATATAAAAAAGATGGAAGAAAGCGACAGTACGGTTTTCAGGGAAAGAGCGAGGGAAATAAATCATCTTGTAAGAAAAATAATCGAGATTTTGCAGGGAAGACCGAGTCTTGTTGATATAAAAGAGGGAACGGTCGTAGTATCTGCGGATATAGCTCCGATTGATGTGTTCTCGATTTCACAGTTGAACAATGTAGGTATTGTGATTGAACACGGTGGTCCTACTTCTCATTCTGTGATCATAGCCAGGAACTTGAAAGTTCCGATGGTATGTGCGGTCAGAGGGTTAATGGATAAGGTAAATGACGGTGATGAAATTATTATAGACGGATGGGCGGGCAAGGTTATAATTAATCCTTCGGAGGAGACAAAAAGGGAATTCGAAAGAAAACCGCTTTTATATACCGAGGCAATTAAAAAGATTATAAAAGGACCTAAAAAAGGGAAAGGTAAAGAGAGGAAAAGGGTTACAATAATGGGAAACATCGCGGGAATAGAGGAAGTAGAAGAGGTAGTCAAAAACGGAGCAATGGGAGTGGGTCTTTTCAGGACAGAACTTTTGATGTGGGACCCTGCCATTTGGAAAGATGAAGAAACACTTGCAGGAGTGTTTGAAAAGGGATCAAAAGCAGTATTTCCTGATCCTTTGATTGTAAGGTTAATAGATATTGCGGGTGAGCCGGCGATTCCCGGATTCAGGGAAAGCAACCCTTTTCTCGGAATGCGGGGAATAAGGTTTCTACTTTTTGAAAAAGAAATTTTGAAGATGATGTACAGGGCAATCCTCAGAGCATCAAATTTAGGAAATATAAGAATCCTTCTTCCCATGGTAACCACATTAAAGGAGGTAGAAGAAGCAAAAAGGATACTTGAAAAAGCAAAAAGGGAACTAACAAGGGAGGATATTCCTTATGATAATTACATCCCCATCGGGATAATGATTGAAACTCCTGCTGCTGCTCTCATGACCAAAGAATTTACCTCATCGGTTGATTTTTTCTCAATAGGGACAAATGATTTGACTCAGTATACCCTTGCTGTTGATAGGTCACATCCTATTCTTGCTCCACTTTACAGTGAATTCCACCCTTCTGTTTTAAATCTGATTCACCATGTAGTTAAAAGTGCACATCCTTACAGAAGAAAAGTTGCAGTATGCGGTGAAATGGCTGCTGATCCTCTGGGAGCATTGATTTTAATGGGACTGGGTGTTGACGAACTTTCCGTTCATACCGATGCCATTAAACTTTTATACGGAATTTTCAGATGGGTTGAATATAAAAAAGTTAAAGAATTTGCGAGAAAAACACTTGAAATGCCTGATGCAAAAACTGTTAAAGAAAAAACAATAGAGTTCATACGGAAAAATATCCCTCCTCTGGCTGTTTTTTATGAATAACACAAATAATTCACGATTTATGAAATTGATCTTATAATCACTCTTCCTCCCTTTCAGCGAAACATATGAGAGGAAGTCTCTTGAATCACTTTCCCTAAGGCATTTTTATTTTATAAAAATTATTTTGCAAATCTTTGATCTTTTTCTTTCCAACTCAACTTTTATAAAGTATGTTCCCGGTTTAAGCCCACTGGAAGTAAAAGAGATTGCATAAGCACCCTCTTTTTTTCTCCCTTTGAATAAAGTTTTCACCAGTCTTCCTGTAACATCAAACATACAGATTTTAGCCTCTCCTGCCTCGGGTATTGTGTAAAAAACAGTGACTTTTCCGAGTCCCGCAATAGAAGGAGCCTTTATTGATAAATTTAAATTTGCAGGCTTAGGAATTTCGATAACACTTGTCGTATTATATCCGAAGAAGTTGAGTATTCTCTTAGTTAATTCAGTCAGCCTTTTGCTATCAAATACATAATAACTCACATTCCCTGTTGCATCATACTCAACGGAGTCCACGAGATATTGATAATTCCAATAAAAAAGAACGAGTTTATAAGGATCTCCATAAAGAGGCCCATCATACCAATAAGCAGAGGGTGTTCCAATTTCTCTATCCCATACTCCTTTTTCATAGAAAAAGCAAGGAAATAGGGTATCGTAAATACCATCTCCTAAATCATCCGGAAATACATAACCGGCAAAGTTATAACCCAAGAATCCATAATAAAGCAGAGAATCTCCGATTCCCCAAAGGTTAGAAATAGTATCACCGGGAAAACCGTAAAAAGCATTTACAGTATCATAGTTAGAAGAGCGAACCCCGCCTATAAAATCGTCAAGTACATTGCCCATTTTTAAATAGGTATGAAGAAAATGATTCGGATAATCATTTTTTATGTTAATTTCGGTGGTCCAGTCTCCTATACCGAAGCCCCCGACTACCAAATCTTGAGAAGAGATGAGCAATTTACCACCAGAATCAAGATAATTTTTTATATTCACCGTGTCTGAAGCGAAAATTTCTCCTTGCCAGGCAGTCCAAAAGACTGCTTTAAATTTATTCACATCAAGCACCGTTGAATCAGGTAAACCTAAGGTTTTTGTATCCCAGAAGAAAACAGAAGGCACTCCATCAGCAACACTGTCAGTATAGTCCGCCAATGTATTAAAAATTTCATAAGCATATTGAGCCCATGCGGATTGGTCTTCGTCAATGAAGAGGAATTGGTCTTGAGGATTGTATTCAAGGATTATAAATTTCTTATATGTGGTTTCGCCTGTTACTTCACCTGAATAATCATAAGCAGAGTAGACTCTGTAATACACGGTGTCATTCGGATTAAATGTTCCGAGTGTGAATTCCCATATCCCATCAGTTGAATCACCCGAAACAAGGACCCCGGGAATGTATTGAGGGGTAGGTGAGCTCGGAATCGCATAAACTTCAAGGGTGCATGCTCTTACTCCTTGATTCTCTGATGGGACTCCGAAAGCATCTTTAATTTGTGCTTGTATTTTGAAAGGACCTGTTGAAAAAGTTGTATTTTTTTCTTCAACCCATACTATTGAAGGAGGAGGATCTTCATAAATCCATACAAATGCATCCATCCAGAATCCATTAAGACTGGGACTCCAAAGATCATGGAGATAAGAAAAAAGCCAAGAATGCTCATTTCCGTAACCTGCAGTAATCAGCATATAAAGTGAATAATCTACTGCAGTCCATCCTGTCCAAAATTTTGCAGCCGTTACATTATCTATAACTCCGCTATCAGGATAAAAAACATAAGAGCTCACAGTCTGTCCGGGTATGCTTATTACAGTAGGAGAAGTTATATAAGAATAAGGTTGATAGTCAATACCCGGTATGAACCAAGTAGCAAAATATTGAAGAAAATGAGTAGAACTATCTGAATTATAACAATAAAGTCCGAAAGCAACTATGGTACATGCCGCCGGTGGTTGAAAGTAAGATGCAGCTGTATCTAATGGGTCAATACCTGTTAGATAAATAGTCTGTGAGGGGTCGTAATTATTCCACACATTATAATATATTTCACCAGAATACCCTAATACTGTTCCCCAATCAATTCCGGGAGTGTCTGCGGGACCTAAAACTGCTGCTATACCCGCTCCCTGCCCCCATCTTTGCAGAACAGGATTATCGTAAATTAACTGCATTTTTTTCTTTATTTTCTGAAGAGGAATAAAAGAGGCTTTATTTAGAGATTTTTTGTTAAGATTCACCACGAAGAATTCCCCGGCTATTAGAACTCCAGAAAGACACATTATTAAAATTTTACGCCACATAAAAAACCTCCCTTTATTTTATGGGAATCGGACCCTATTTATTCCCATATTTTTATTTTAAAGGATTTTTTACTATTTTTCAAGAAATTTTCAAAAAAAACTTGATAGATAAGAAAAAATTTTAGTAAAATAAAACCTCATTTCCGGGTTCAATCCCTTAAAAATACAAATTTAAAAAATGGCAATATCTATCGGGATTCCGCGTGCCGAAAGGGAAGGAAAGTTATACGAAAAAAGAGTCACACTCTCTCCTTCTGCTTGCAAAGAGTTAATAGAGGCAGGAGCAAATATTTATATAGAAAGCAGAGCAGGTGAGGGAGCAGGTTTTTCTGATGAAGAATACAGGGAGAAGGGTGTTAAGGTGGTATATTCAAGAGAGGAGGTCTTTTTAAGATCTGATATAATAGCGGGAATAAATTATCCTTATGAAAATGAATTTCCTTATCTTAAAGAAAATCATATTTTTTTCGGTTTTCTTCATCTTGCAGTAAGACCGCGTTCACTTTATGATGTTTTTGTAGAAAAAAAAATTACTTCTATCGGGTATGAAATAATACAGGAAGAAGACGGAACTTTACCCATATTGAGGGTTTCAAGTGAAATTGCAGGGAAGCTCGCACCTCAGATTGCAGGAAGATTACTTGAAACAGAAAGAGGAGGAATCGGAGTTTTACTCGGAGGAATACCCGGTATCCCTCCTGCAGATGTGGTAATAATAGGAGCAGGAACACTCGGAACATATGCTGCCAGGTCTTTTTTAGGGCTCGGTGCAAGTGTTTATATGCTTGATATTTCCAAAAAGAAACTCGAAAAAATTGACGAAATTTTCAAAGGAAAGGTTGTTACCGCAATGGCAACAAAGGAAAATATAGAAAAATTTGTGCAATTTGCGGATGTGCTTATCCTTTCCATTCTTGTTCCTGGAGAAAAAACACCCAAAATTATCACAAGAAAAATGGTAAAATCGATGAGAAAGGGTTCTGTTATTATCGATTTTTCAATTGATCAAGGAGGGGCAAGTGAAACATCAAGATTGACTCCGACCGAAAGTTTTATTTATTCAGAGTACGGTGTTATTCATTTCTGTGTTCCTAATGTTCCGACTTTTGTTGCAAGAACTGCTTCTCATGCTCTCTCGAATGCAATATTACCGTATCTTATAGAAATTGTTAAGAAAGGTATTGACGCAGTTAAAGAAAATTATGCTTTGTGGAAAGGCTGTTACACATTTAAAGGTAAGTTTACAAAAAAACATCCCTGGTGCGAAGGCTACCCTGTTATTGAATAAAGGAGGATAAAGTGAGCTTTATAAAAATTTACCATGAAAAAAGGAAATCTCCCGAGGAAGTGGTCTCTTATGTAAAATCAGGGGATGCTGTTTTTATCTCCGGCAATGCAGCTACTCCTACTTTTTTGCTTGATTATTTAGCAAGAAGAAAAGACCTGGAAAATGTAAAATTGTATCACCTTTTGCAGATGGGAGATGACCCTTTCAGAAAATACGGAACTTACGAGAAAATTATTCATAAAGCACTTTTTGTAGGACCTGCTGATAGACCTTCCGTAAATGAAGGAACTGCGGAATATATCCCATGTCATTTACATGAAATTCCGGGCTTAATAAATTCTGGGAAAATAAAGATAGATGTTGCAATAATACATACTTCACCGCCTGACGAGCACGGATTTTTAAGTCTTGGAGTTGAAGTAATTGCGACGAAAACAGCAATTCAAAATGCAAGGGTTATTCTTGCTCAGGTTAACAGAAGGATGCCGAGAACACTCGGAGATTGCTTTATTCATATTTCCCAGATAACTGCTCTCTGTGAAGTTGATGAACCCCTTTATGAACTTGAAAAGATTGAACCCACAGAGATTGAAGAAAAAATTGCAAAATATGTGGTTGAATTAATTGATGATGGAGCAACTTTACAACTCGGAATAGGAGGTATTCCTAATGCTATTTTAAAGTTCATCAAAGGCAAAAAAGACTTGGGAATTCACACAGAGATGATATCCGACGGAATAATGGAAAGAATAATTGACGGCACAATAACCGGTGCAAAGAAAACATTGCACCCGGGAAAAGTAATCGGGACATTCATTTTGGGCTCAAAAAGTCTCTATGATTTTGCAGATAATAATCCTATTTTTGAACTTCACCCCTGCGATTATACAAACCATCCTTTTGTAATAGCCAAAAATGACAATATGGTAGCTGTGAATTCTGCAATTGAAATTGACTTAACCGGACAAGTATGTTCTGATTCCATAGGAACTTATATTTATTCGGGTTTCGGCGGACAGGTTGATTTCATAAAAGGAGCGGGTTGGAGTAAAAACGGAAAACCTATAATTGCAATTCCTTCAACTGCAAAAGGAGGACAAATTTCAAAAATTGTTCCTGAACTTAAAAGGGGTGCTGGTGTTGTAACCACGAGGGCGGATGTGAAATATGTTGTCACAGAATACGGGATAGCCGACCTTTGGGGCAAATCATTGCAGGAAAGAGCAAAGGCTTTAATTGAAATTGCACATCCTGCCTTCAGAGAAGAGTTAGAAAAAGCAGCATGGCAAAGAAAATTGTTGAAGAAAACTATATATATTCGCTGGCAGAATTCTAATTGAAAAAGAGAATAAGAATTGGGGGACACAAAGTCCCCCCTGGGAGTATATGCTATCTGACTATGACAACAGATTTTGTTTCTTGAAATTTATTGGTTATGAGTTTTATGAAGTATTTTCCAGGTTTCAGACCGTTCTTAAGAGTATATGTATATGTTCCTCTGTCCAGATTCGAATTAATAAATGTGACTATTCTTCGTCCCTCAGAAGTGTAAATGTTAAGTAGAACATTTGAAGCAGTGGACAATGTGAAAGAAAGCTTAATGTTTCCTCTGGATAAGAAAGTTTTCAACATATAAGGATTATCTACTTCCGCTGAGGCATATTTTTCTTATAAGATTTATTACTTTATTGTAGTCCCCATTATTCCAGTAGTTTTCTGCTGTTTTTATTTTATAGAATAATTCACTTTCATCGGCATTGTTTTGTATTTTTACACTTTTTACTTTCAGCCCTTCTCCATAAGAACTCTGACAAGAAAATCACCCGATTTTTTAAAATTTTCCATTTTTAAGTAATCCCTGTTTTTTATTCTATTAAAAACTGTTCGGGCTTTTTAAAATATTTTTTACCTCTTAATATCTTTTCTTCAGAATTAAAAACTCGTTGCTTTAATTCTTTAAATATTTCTATTGCCGTCTTAAAATAATTCTCCGACTCTTTGTATTTCCGCCCATAACCCAAAAATTCTCGCGCAAATAAAGAAACTTGTCTTGAAATGTCTTGAGTTTAATTCTTAACAAGTTTTAAATCTTCTCTCATAAGTTCATTGTCTGATCATAAAACCTTGCAATTTATATTAACTAACCGTCGGCTGATTCAAGGAAAAGCAATTTCCTCAAAATCAGTATAATTTTTGTTCCATAAAAACATTCCCAGCCCCGCAAATCCCTTTGTCCTTAAATCCTTTGAATTCTTTACGAAAATCCCGTCAGGCATTCCGAGACCCGAAGCAAAAAGAGAGATTTTAAAAGCATCCCTTATCTGATTTTTGTCCGAATAAATTATAAATAGATTCATATTTTTATAAGAAAAAGGATAGGAAGGATAGACAAATATTAAAAGGTCATCATAAATTCCGTATTTTTTAAAAATTTTTTGAGGCAATTTTTTAATAACTTCTTTCACTTCACCCTTAAAAGAATTCTTCTGCCCTATGAATATAACATTGTATTCTGATAACATTTTTTTATTAAATAAAGTATCAGGCAAAATTTTGACATTCATATTTCCTCTGAAAAGCAAGGAAAAGGAGAGAATCCGAGCAAGATGATAATTCCAGTTTATAATTCCTTCTGTCCCGGTTCGGAAACCGCTCCTGCTGCCTTTATCTTCTTGTGTACTGTAAATAATCAAAATTTTATTCCTCAATATATTCTTTATAAGACCGGGATTTGATGGAAATTTTGAGGGCATTTTTCTGTTGAAATTTTTAATTTTTTTCCATTTTTTGTTTTTAATGAAAACGAATTTACCCGCATTCTTCAAATCAAAATTCTGACCATCAAGATTTAAAAATATTTTCTCAATTCCTAAGGAAGCAAGGTTTAATTCAAAGACATTTATATTTTCGGTTTTAATAAAGATACTGTCTTTTTTTCTTTTAAATTTTAAAAATCCGGGATAAAAATATTTTTCGGGTTCCAGAATTTTAACATAATAAAATCTATTATTTACGCCCAGATCCGAAAAATGAAACTCAAAAGAATCTGGAACCCTCCTTTTATGTTTTTTGAAAAATTTTATTATTGTATCCGCATCAACACAATCAACTCCCTCTGTTTCTTTTATGTTCCACCAGTGCTTCATTTCGGGTACTTCCCATAGATGAACTTTAATGCCGTTTTTCTTTAAAAGATTCAGCATAAACCTCGGATGAAAGGCAGGAACGGATTCATCTTCCCTGCCCTGAACTATCAGAAAGGGAACATTTAAGGCATTTCTTACAAACCTCTGAATGTCCTCTGTATATAAAACTCTCTCCCTTATACGAATCTGTTGAGGATTTCCGAAAAGACTTATTCCTTGAAGAAAATAGGGCACGTATGTTCTGAAAGATACCCACCCTGCAGAAGGAACAATTGCAGCAAACCTGTCCGCAAAATGAATTCCGTTAAAATAGGTTCCGTGTCCTCCCATTGAATGCCCTGTTAGATAAAACCTTTCTGTATCAACATTGAAGTTTTTCTTAACATAATCAATAACTTCCCATAAATCAAGCATTCCTAAATCCTGCCAGTCAAATCCGAAAGGTCTTCTGTTTGTGGGAGCAACAACGAACAGGGAATCCTTTTGTCTGTAAGCCCTTACCTGTCCGTATGCCTCAACACCTGCACCGTGAAGGGTAAATATGACGCCTTTTAAATAATTTCCTTTAACCTTAGGATACCTTAAACCGAAATACTGAACAGAGGAATCTATATTTGACAAAAATGTAATTTTCAGGGGTTCATCCTTTGATTTTACTTCAAGATAAAATTGAGCAAGAGTGTCAAAGTTTTCTCCTTCAATTCTTAAACTGAGATTTATTTTATCTCCTTTCTTTAATTTTTTTCTGAGCAAACATTTGACTTTTGAATATTTTATTTCAAACGGCATTAAATAGTTAATCCTCCTTTCCTCTGTTTCCAGTTCACCGGCAAATGCCTTTATTTTTAAATCTTTGTATATTTTTTTTGTCGGATTTATAACCCAGAAACCTATATAAAATTCATAAATTGTATCCTCCAATATATCGGGAATTAAACTCCATCTTTTATTTTCATAAATAAACGGATATAAAGGAGCTTTTTCGAATCTCAATCTTATTTTTCCGCCCTCTCTGCCTGTAATTATTAAAATCCTGTGCCTTCCTTTGCTTATATATAAAGGAACAGGAACATCTTTATACTGATAAGGGTTTCCGGGATAGGGAATTGAATCTATGTAAAATTTAGATACCCTTTCGGGATAGGCAAGATAAAATCCTCCATCAAATATTGTATCAATATAGATATAAGAGACAGTGCTAAAGCTCCATCCGTGATAGGAATATTCCCTTTCCAGTTCTTTTTCATTTATCTTTATTTCAAAATACCCTTGAGAATCAACTTTTATTTCCTTCCACAAGAGAATCCCGTTTTCTGACAAGGTTGAATAAAAGGTGTCGTTTAATGAAATTATATATTTTTCTTCCCCGGGTGGATAAAGGAAATCCCTGCCTACATCCCTCATTCCTGATTGAAAAGGACCGAGAAAATAAATTTTTGATAATAATATAAGTATCATAACAAAAATTTTATTTTCCTTTATTATTCGAATTCAAAAAATTTCATAGTCTAATAAATTCAAAGACATTTTTACTCTTTATAGATCCTTTTTATTTTATAAATTTTTTCCTTAATTTTTTCCTTATAAATAAAAACATTTTCATCCATTTTATACTCCTTATCCGGTATTATAAGAGTCACTCTTATTGACCGAGAAATATCTCTTTCACCGATACTCCTCCCCCTGCCCGCGAAAAGCATTCCTAAAAAAACCGCTAAAATTATTAATTTTTTCATCCATAATAATTTCAGCAATTATCATTCCTGTTCAAAAATCTTACTGCGGTAGAGAAGTTTTTTAATAAAACAAAGTTGACGATATGTAAAAAAAATTTGACAATTTAAAGAAAAATTGACAAACTGATTTGAAAATTAAAAAATTATGTTATTTACACCTCCGGGGTATTGAAGAAATTTCAGCCCATTATTTGTTTCATCTTTTTTCTTATTATGTCCAGCCTCTTCTTTAATTCCTCCTGTTCCATCTTTTGGCTCAGAAGCTTTTGCCTTACTTCTTCCTCTTCTTTTTTTAATCTTTCAATTTCTTCCTCAAGTTGAGTCTTCCTTTGTTCTAACTCTTTAACTATTTTTCCTATGTCCGTTTCCTCAACTTTTTTTCTCTTTTCTTGAATTTCCGCATTCAACTTTTCGATCTCTTCCTGCAATTCCCTCTTTTTATCTTCAAGTTTGCTCACATTTTCTTTTGCCTCTTTTTCTGCTTTTTTCAGCGATTCATAAGTGAGGTATCTTTTCTGCCTGGATTCCAGAGCCTCCAATTTTTTACCCACAGGAGCAAAGATTAAAACCTGCGCCAGGATAAAAGCAAAAATTATCAACCCGATTAACAGACCTACATAAGGAAAAAGATTAAAGGAAGCAGTTGTAGCAGGAGAAAAAAGGTCTTTTATCAAGTTTGCACTGACACCAACCACAAGATTTCCGACCACCTTCTCTTTTCCTGCTGCCTCAAATTTTATAGGAGTCCTTATATAATAAAGTCCAAAATCTTCTTTATAATTTATCTGAGGAAACTTTCCCAAATTAACATCAATTCCGATTATATTTTTTAGCGGTTTTCCCTCCTCCTGCGGTTTTATGGAAGATATTATTTTACCATCCGAACCGCATATGGAAGCGTATTCAATTCCTTCAACCTTTCTTAATTCTGCAACTATTTTCCCCAAGGTGGGTTTTTCATCCAAAATTATAGGATCAACAAGATTTTGGGCAAGAGTAAGAAGGACTCCTCCGAGTTGCTTTGACAAGAAGTAGTTGGTTTTATCAACCTTACTTGTTTTCTGGACATTCAAAAATCTCGGAGCTATCACAAAAGGAATACCAAAGATTAACAAAATAATTATCAAAAATATTTTATATTTTCCCATATCTATAATTTTATGGAAAAAAAATTTTTAAGTCAAGTAAAATATAAATATGAAAATACTTGTTGTAGATGACGAAAAAGATGTTTTGTTTGCGGTATCCGCCCTTCTTAATTCCTTGGGATATTCAGTGGATACTGCAAGTTCAGGCAAGGAAGGGCTCGAAAAAATGAGAATGAATAACTTTGATGTGGTTTTTCTTGATATAAAAATGCCTGAAATGGACGGAATCGAAGTTCTTAAAAAAATTAAGGACAGAAATATAGATGTCATACCGATTATTTTAACCGCATACGGAGAACTTCATACTGCAATAGAGGCGGTCAAATACGGTGCCTATGATTTTCTTGAGAAACCCGTTACCAGGGAAATGCTCAAATTTGCGGTTGAAAGAGCGAAAAAAAGAAAAGAAATCGAAGAAAAAATACTCAGATACCGTGAGTATGAATATTTTTACAATATATGGCACAGTTTAATAAAAATACATGAATTCAAACCTTTACTTGAAGAAATCCCGAAGGTCCTGTATGATGCCTTTGAAAATAAGTTTAAAATATACCTTATACTGCTTTTGCCTTTTGAGGAAATTTTTTCTTTTCCGCCCGAAACAGAATATGACATAGGAAGTCTGAAGGAAATTCTTGAAGAACCGAAAAAAATAGGAGAGGAAGGGATAACAAAAATCTCAAAGATAGAAAACAAACAAATTCTGACACGTTATTACAAACCAGAAGATAATTTATTTTTTATATTTGCTCTGGAAAATGAAGAAAAAATTAAAGAAGACATAATAAAAAAATTTGAATTCTTATCAGATGAAATTTCTACACTTGTAACAAAGAATTATCTTTCTCATAGATTAAATGAAGCCCTTACAAAATTAAGGAATATTCACCTTCATTCAATCAAAACAGGTACATTGAGTTTGCTTGTTGAACTGGGTTCTGAATTTTTCAAAAATATCATTTCTCCGCTTGAAATGGCTGAAAAGGAAATGGAAATCCTGAAAGAAAGAACTAAGGATGTACCTGTTTCCTCCTTAATTGCATCCATAGAAAGCAAACTCAACGAGTTAAAAAATACTTTTGAAATACTCAGAAGCATAACCGGGCTCGAGAAATTTCAGACCGAAAAAGTAAATGTTGATGAGATTATCCAGATTGCCTATTCTGTTGTCTCGGACAGAATGAAAAGTTTGGACATCACTTTTGAAAGAATAGGAGAAGAGAATTTAAAAATAATTGCAAATCCCTCTGCTATTGAATCGGCACTTGTGCATATTCTTTTAAATTCCATAGACGCAATGCCTCTTGGAGGAAAAATTATAATTGAAACAGAGAAAAAAGACGATAATGTGATAATAAGGGTTATTGATAACGGAGAGGGAATTGATTCAGACATTATGGAAAGAATCTTTGAACCCTTCTTTACCACAAAAAGAGAAAAAGGCGGAACAGGTCTGGGTCTAACAAGTGCAAAATGGCTTGTGGAAAAAATGGGAGGTAAAATAGAAATTGAAAGTAAGAAGGGATTGGGGACAAAAGTAAGTATATATCTTAAATCTGCATGAAAAAGGTCGTATGTATTGAAGATGATAAAAATGTCTTGTTCTTTCTCGAAAGTTTTTTAAAAAGTGAAGGATATGAACCTGTATGTTTTGATGATCCTGTGGTTGCACTTAAGCATTTAAAAAATCATGAAGAAGAATATCCTTTAATTATAACAGATGTCAAAATGCCGGTAATTGATGGAATAAAACTTCTGGAAGAAATAAGAAAGGAAGGGATAAAATCGAGTGTAATAGTAATAACAGCCTACGGAGAGATTGAGGATGCCGTTAGAGCAATGAGATTGGGAGCAACATCTTATCTTCAAAAACCCCTGAAAGCAGAGGAACTTGTTGTGCATATAGAAAAAGCATTTCAGGAATATAATAATAAACTTGAACTCGAAAACCTGAAAGAAAGAGTTGAGGAGATTGAGGAAAGAAATTTTTTAAGTATAAGGTCTTTAAAAATGAGGAAAATTCTTACCCTTGCCAGGAAGGCGGCAAAATCTGATGCTCCTATATATATTACCGGTGAAAGCGGAGTGGGAAAAGAGGTAATAGCCAGATTCATACACAGAAACTCATTCAGAAATAAGGGACCGTTTATAACTTTGGATTGCGGAGCAATTCCGGAAACATTACTTGAAAATGAACTCTTCGGACATGTAAAAGGAGCATTTACCGGTGCAACATCTTACAAAAAAGGCTTATTTGAGTTGGCTGATAAAGGTACGCTCTTTCTTGATGAGTTAACAAATGCTCCGCTCAATATTCAGGCAAAATTACTCAGAGCAATTGAGACAAAGACATTCATGCCCTTGGGCTCAACCGAATATAAAACTTCTGATGTCAGAATAATAGCAGCCTCTCTCTTACCTCCTGAAGAAGCACTTAAGAGAGGTAAATTAAGGGAAGACCTTTATTATCGTCTGAAGGTTTTTTTAATAGAAATACCCCCTTTAAGGGAAAGAAGGGAAGATATTTTGCCCCTTGCAAGACATTTTATAAATGAATTAGAGAAAAAATATAAAAAAGGGATCAAAAGTATAACAAGGGAAGCAATAGAAATACTCGTCAATCACTCCTGGCCCGGAAATGTGAGAGAATTGAAAAATGTAATAGAATACGCGTATATAATGGCTGAAAAAAACAAAATAGAAGCAAAACATATCCCTTTGCAGATAATATTAAATGAAACAAAAAATCTTGATGTGAATTATAAAAAGGCAAAAGAACAATTTGAGAAAATTTACTTTTTAAAACTACTCGAAAATTCGGGTTATAATATTAACAGGGCATCCAAATTGTCCGGTCTTTCAAGACAACTTATTTACAATAAATTGAAAAAATATAAATTACCCTTCAAAAAATAATGCCCTATCTTTATATAGCAGGCGGAAAATTGAAAGGCAAAAGAATCTACACACCATCATTTATAAGACCCACACAAAAAAAAGTGAAGAAAGCAATTTTTGACATACTCGGATACAAAATTTTAAATTCTTTGTTTCTTGATTTATTTGCGGGTTCCGGAAATATAGGAATAGAAGCAATTTCAAGGGGATGTAAATCATGTTTTTTTGTGGAAAAAAATGAAAAATGTGTAAGTATAATAAAAAAAAATTTAAATGATTTGAAAATCTCCGATTCTTTTAAAATAGTGAGAAGAGATGCTTCAAAGTTTGTAAATTCCGTTAAATCAAAATTTGATATAATTTTTGCTGATCCGCCTTATAATTACAAATTGAAAAGAAGATTCGTAGAGGATGTAATTAAAATATTGAGTAGAAACGGAATTTTTATTTTGGAGATTTCGAAAAGAGAAAAAACAAATGAATTTGATGATTTAATTAAAAGGGAGGAAATGTATGGTGAAACCAAAATTCTCTTCTTTGGCAATTTATCCGGGTAGTTTTGATCCTTTAACTCTGGGACATGTTGACCTGGTCAAAAGAGCATTGTATATCTTTGATAAGGTAATTATTGCTGTCGGATCACCGGGATATAAAAAACCGCTTCTTGATATAGAGGAAAGAATTTCCCTTATAAGAAAAGTGTTCAAAAATGAGAAAAGAATTTGTGTTGAAAAACTTGAGGGATTACTTATTGAATTTGCAAAAAAGAAAAAAGCAAAGGTGGTAATAAGAGGATTAAGGGCTGTGTCCGATTTTGAATATGAGTTCCAGATGGCATGGATGAATAGGAAATTGAATCCTGAAATTGAGGTAATTTTTATGATGCCTTCAGAGAAATATGCATATCTTTCTTCAACAATGGTAAGGGAAATTGCAATGTTAGGAGGTGATTTAAAAGGTCTTGTGCCTCCTGTAATTGAAAGATATATAAAGAAAAAATTAGGTAAATGAAAAAAAATATATTTGTTGATTATGTGAAAATTAAAGTAAAAGGGGGGAAAGGAGGAAACGGATGTATAAGTTTCAGAAGAGAAAAATATGTGCCTAAGGGAGGACCTGATGGAGGAGATGGAGGAGACGGAGGAGACATTTATGTTGAAGGAGATGAAAATTTAATGACACTCCTTGATTATAAGTATAAAAGATTTTACAAAGCAGGAAAGGGTGAACATGGAAAAGGGAAAAATATGCACGGTAAAAAAGGAAAAAGTTTAATTCTTAAAGTGCCCCTCGGCACCGTAATAAAAGATGCAAAGACCGGAGAAATCATAGGAGAAGTTTTGAAACACGGAGAAAGAATCCTTGTATGCAAAGGAGGAAAAGGGGGAAGGGGAAATACACATTTTGTAAGTCCTACAAATAGAGCACCCAGAATATGCGAAAAGGGAGAAGAAGGGGAGGAGAAGTAACTTATCTTGGAACTCAAAATTTTGTCAGACATTGCAATCATAGGGTTGCCTAACAGCGGAAAATCCACTTTATTGAATAAATTAGCAGGAACACATGTAAAAGCCGCTGATTACCCCTTTACAACCCTTACACCGAACATAGGAGTAAAAAGGGATGAAAAAATGAGAAAATTTACAATATGTGAAATTCCGGGAATAACAGAAGGAGCAAGTGAAGGTAAAGGTCTCGGACTTTTATTTTTAAGACACATTGAAAGGGCAAAGGCTCTTATTTTTTTAATTGACGGAACATCTGAAAATCCTGAAAGAGACTATGAAATATTATTAAAAGAGATAAAAAAATACAACCCCCGGATATTGAAAAAAAAGCATATTTTGGTTTTAAATAAAAAAGACCTGGATGGTTTTAGAAATCCTTTTAAAAATAAAGTGATTGAGGTTTCCGCAAAAACCGGTGAAGGGCTTAATGAACTGGACGAAAAAATAAAGGAGCTTTTAAATGAATGAAATTATAAGAACAATTGAAGAAATAAAAAAACTGGAGGAAAAAAGGGAGCCTGAAAAGATACTTCCCTATTTATCCCATCCGAGTTTTCTTGTAAGGGAGAGAGCGGCAAAAGCGATTTCAAAAACAGGAAAACACCTGAGGGAAAAAATTGTGGAAATACTCGAAAACGGTTTCTGGTATGAAAAAGCAGCAACACTTGAAATTCTGGGTGAATGGGCTAATGAAAAAGATATAAATCTATTTGTAAGGTTTTTAAATGATAAAAACAGTTTAATAAGAGAAAAAGCTGCCCTTTCTTTGTTTAGCACAATTAAAAGATTACCCGCTCTTCCGCAGGATTTTAATCCGAATATATTGAAAAAAGTAAGGGAGATATTTTTATCTGTCCAGAAAAAAGAAATGGCTGATGAAATTTTAGCATTGTATAGAGAATTTTTCAACAAATGAAGTTGGAAGAAATAGTTGCTTTAACTTTTGAGAGATTTAAAAATGATGAGATAAAGAGAATGGTCAAAGAAAAAAGAATTGAAAAAGAGCCAAAAAAAGAGAATATATTAAAAGCACAAAGAATTCTTGAAGAATGTGAGAAGAAAAAAATTAAGATTTTGACCTTTATGGATAAGGAGTATCCTGTTGAATTTACAATTCCTTATTATCCGCCTTTGGTTTTATATTACAGGGGTCAGCCTTCGGTTTTAAAAAAGAGAAGGAAAATAGCAATAATCGGGACGAGAAAACCTACAAAATACGGAAGAGATGTTGCTTATATTTTTTCAAAAAAATTATCTTTAAACGGAGTTGTAATTGTGAGCGGTGGGGCAAGGGGTATTGACACGATGGCACATAAAGGAGCAATTGATGGAACAGGTGAAACGGTGTGTATATTGGGATCAGGAATTGATGTTCCCTATCCGCCGGAAAATAAGAGAGTTTTCAGACAGATAGAAGAAAAGGGGATATTAATTTCGGAGTATCCTCCGGGTACAAAGCCATTTGCTTATCATTTTCCGATGAGAAACAGATTGATTGCTTCCTTATCCGAGGGGGTGGTGGTGGTTGAAGCAGGGGAAAAATCAGGGACTTTCATAACCGTGAAATGGGCGCTTGATATAGGAAGGGACATCTTTGCGATACCAGGTGATATATTTTCAAAAAAGAGCAAAGGTCCCAATTTTCTTATAAGGGAAGGAGCAAGGTTAATATCAACTCCAGAGGAACTTCTTTATGATATGGGAATAGAAATACTTAAAGAAGAAAAAAAAGAAATAGAATTAAAAGGAATCGAAAAAGAAATATATGAATTTTTAAAAGAAAAGGGAAGAAAGAGTGTGGATGAAATTAAATCATATGTTAATAAAAATACCGGGGAGGTTTTATCCGCTCTTTTAAATCTTGAAATTAAAGGAATTGTAAGAAACGAGGGTTTCGGAATATATTCTTTAAAATGAATAATTTAAGTCGCATGAATGCAATTGCTACAAAAACCATAAACCCAACAAAGTCAATCTCCGAATGCCGAAAATTGTAGGGGTAGTCTCTAACCGTAAATATTTACCGTGACAAAACATACTGCTATATACTTATCACAATAATATGATTCATTACTCTATTTTTATATTTTCCGTTTCAAGCCATTTCTTCAACTCTTTGTTGATTAATTCCCTTATGTTATGATAAAACTCTCTTTCTCTTTTTCCTATCTCAATCTCAATAACCTTTATCTCTCCTTCTCTTTCTATCTCAATATTCACTTTTGTGCCCGGGGGAGTGCTTTTTACTTTCTCTACAAAATCAATAATGCCCTCCGGCTTTTCTCCACCGAATTTCAAAATATAATCTCCCTCCCTGAGTCCCCCTTCATCTGCCGGTTAATTTTTAAGCACTTTTCTTATATAAATTCCCTTACCTTCTTTATAATCAATCACTATCCCGAGAAATCCGGGATAAACTTTACCCCGTTCTTTCATCAAATTTACCCTCTTCAGGATACAAGAATAGGTATAACCTTTTATTTTGTAAGAAATATCATAAAGATAAAAAAAAGGCTCAAAATTTCTGAGTTTCTTATTAAAAAATTGTTCAAAATTTTCAAAAGCAAATGCTTTCCCCCTCAATATCCCTATGATTTTTCCTTTTGTATCCACAATAGGTGCCCCTGAAAAACCCGGCGGAAATACACCATCAAGATATAATTTCCCGCTTTTCTCATCATAAATTGAAAAAAATAAAAAATTCCCTTTACCTTTTAACGAAAAGCAAAGAGCAAGCTGAGGAAATTTTCTTTCAAATTTCTCAAAATCAGGAACAGGCAGGTCCTCATTTACTTCAATTATTGCAATATGAGTCAATTCATCCCAACCTTTGATTTTCCCTTTAATTTTCTTTTCATTATTAATAAGCAATACCTCCTCACCCGTATCAACTTCTGGAAGAATTGTTATAACTACATTTTTTTCAAAAACAAAACCCGTCGAGTAAAATCTGTTAAATTTAATTTCAAAAATTGAATTGGAAATTTTTTTATATATACTTCTTATCTCTTTTTCTATTTTCTCAAGCTCCTGAGCGGAAATTAAATTGAAAGAAATAAGCAAAAATAAAAAAATCCTCATGGTACAGTCTGTTCATAAGAAACTTCATAACTCATATCAGTGTAATATATCTTTACAGGAAAAGGACGAACTTTTCTTTTCAAAACAACTTCTTTTTTCCTCTCTTTTCTTACAACCTCTATTTTTTTAACTCTGTGAATTTCATTAAAAACCAAGGAAAATATAAGCAAAAGAAGCATAAAAAGAGAGGCAAATTTTAAAATTTTCTTTCTTTTCTGTCTCCTTCTTAATGTATTTGAATTATACCTGTATTCAAGAGAAGGAGCGAGAATTTTTATTGTTAAAATATCCTCATAAATTTTTTTGCAGTAATCACATTTCTCCATATGAGCCTCAATCTCTTCCCTTTCAGCCTCACTTAAATATCCGTCAATATAAAGTGAAATTTTTTTTATAAATTCTTCACAGAACATTTTTCAACCTCTCTCTTAAATGAAGACGAGCCCTTGAAATTCTTGACTTCACTGTACCGAGAGGAATCGAAAGTATTCTTGAAATTTCCTCATACGAATATCCCTCTATATCCCTGAGAATAAAAACCTCCCTCAAAGCATCGGGCAATTTCTCTATTTCTTCTTCAAGTCTTTTTCTTATCAAAAATAACTTTATCGGGTCCTTATTCACATAAAGAGAATGCTTTTCTTCATCAAATTCTACCCTCTTTTCTCTTTTCTTCTTTCTCAAATAATCAATACTTCTGTTTTTAAGGGCTTTGTATAAAAAACCTTCGGGATTTCTGATTTTATCAATATTATTATAAAATTTTATAAAAGTCTCCTGAACAATATCCTCTGAGATATCCCGATCTTTCACAATATTTTCAACATACCTTATCCATTTATCTTTCGTCTGTAAATAAAATTTTTCAAAGTCCTCCTTTTTCATATATTAAATGACGAATAAACTTTCAAAAAGTTTCAATCTTTTATTTTTATAAAACCCACCCCATCTTTTATTAATTCCGTGTAAAAAATTTTGCCGTCATAAGGAAACAAATCAACGGGATAAATAAGATTTTCTTTTATTATCTTAATTTTCTTTTCTTTTAAATTAAAAGCAATTATTCTAACGTTTCTTGAACTTGTTAAGAAAACAATATCTCCTTTAATAAGAATTCTCCCTCCTGTTTTTATTTCACCGGAAATTAATTCCGTCTTTATTTCACCATTTTTTAAAGAAAATATTTTTCCGGGAAATGTTGCTGTTAATACATAAAGATTTCCATCTTTGTAAAAAAGGGATACAGGTTTCATTATCTTGTCCGTCAGAACTTCAATTTTTTTATCTTTTATGGAAATTTTATATATTTTATTGTCTTCTTTATCACATACATAAAAATATTTTCCGTCGGTTGTAATGTCTGTTAAAAATGAAGGTTTTATTTCAAAATCACCGGGTTTCAGAAACAGCCGTTTTTTTCCTTTTAAGTCAACTTCCCATATTCTGTCCATATCCGCAACATAAAATTTATTTTTAAAGAATACAAAACCCTGAGGGTCAATGAGACCTTTCAACACCCTTTTATAATCTCTTTTTCCTCGTATAAAATCCTTACAGGAAATTTTCCATATTGAACCGTCAGGAAGTCCCACTTCTCCTATTTCAGCAATATAAACCGTATCATTTATTACATAAATACTGCTCGGAAGATTTAAAGTAAAAAAAAGTAGAAATTTTATCATCTTTAATTATATGTCTCCTTACCGAATTTTTTCCATACAAAATAAGAGGTCAAAATCACCCTTAGATTCGTAATAATTGCAATAATTATAAAAAGTTCTTTTAACAATCCGAAAATCGAAAAAAGGAATATAATAAATATTCTTTCGTCCCTCTTTCCGATTAAACATTTCATCTGAGGAATTACTTCATATATATCCCTTTTGTAAGCACCTTTAAATCTTTCGGACACATAGCTCACCATTAATGAACCGAAAATTGCAAGCAAACATATAAAAAGGAAATAATTTTGAGGATTTAATTTAAGCGTTAAAACGGTCAGAAACAGAAAATCAACAACCCTATCCAATACCGAGTCCATCCATCCTCCAAATCTGCTTCTCCTCATTGAAACCCTTGCTATCTCACCATCTATTCCGTCAAGCACGGATGAAACCTGATATAAAATCGCCCCCCAGGGGATATTAAAGATACAAATAAAGGATGCCAAAATTCCTGTTAAAAAGGAAAAAATTGTTGCCTGATTAGGGGTAATTCTATCAACAAGAAATTCACTTATCTTTGTTGAAAGTTTTCTGTTCAAGAATCTTGAAATAAATCCGTCTCCTTGTGTCTTAACCGAGTTTTTAATTAAGAATTTTCTTGCTTTTTTCAAATCATAAAAAGTATCAACATCCATCCAGAAATAACCGGAAACCGGAGTGCATTCGAGATTTGCTCTTTTAACTATTTCACTCATTTTTATTTTGTTCTTTTCATTTTCAAGTTCTTCCGCATATTTAAATATACTACCGTCAAGAATAAAAAATCCTGTATCAAATCCGTTAAATTCCTCAATGCTTTTACCTATATCAACTATTCTCCCGTCTTCATGATAAACCTTTGTTGCCTCTTTTTTATCTATATACTTTCCTTCTTCATCAATTATTAAACCCCTTCCCTGAATTGCCTCATAGAAAAAATCCTCTTCGTAAATATGGTCACCCATAAGTAAGATAAATTCCTCATCTTCCTGTATATAATCTTTTAAAATATAAACCGAATAACCGTTCTCCCTTTCGGGAAAAGGATTTATTATAATTTTTGCATTTATATTATTTTTGTTTAAAAATTCCCTTATCTTTTTTTCGTACTTAGGGTTTGTAACTATTACAAATTCATTAATACCCAATTTTTGCAAATTTTTTATGTTTCTGTAAAGGATTTCCCTTCCGCCGACTTTAAGGAGTGTTTTCGGAATTTCTTCGGAATAAGGTCTTAATCTTTTGCCGATACCCGCAGCAAGGATCACTGCCTTTGATAATCTTTTTTCTTCTTCAATTTCTTCATAAGGAAAAATTTTATATTCAAGTTCATAATTTTTTTCCCTCATTTTCTTCCTCCTTTTTAAATTCTTAAATCAATCTTTATTCAATTTCTATTTAAGAGCAAAATTTAAATTTCGAAAATAAGAAAATTATATAATAAAATAACATCTTTTTTTGAAAATTTCAAGTTTATGGAATATTTTATGATTCTTTAAATTTTTCTTATTAAGGGCAATTTTCTGTTACGATTATTTTCCTCAAGGAGACAGAAGAAAATCAAAAACCCTTTTGGAATAATTTTTAAAATTGGATTCATCGGATAATGAATATTCGATCATTGCCTGGTATATCGGAAATAAGGTTAAAAATCTCAGAACAATGCCCGCACTTACTTCTTCCCTCGGACGGGTTATCTCAACAGGACCGTAAAAAACAACCTCTTCAGCCTCTGTAAAATACTCATCAAGAAAATTTATTATCTTCTCGGTTGAAGTTAAATCAACCTGTTTATCAAGAATTTTAGCATATATAAAAGCATTTTGTATCACAGAAACTACATTTTCCGAAAACTGATGAAAAAGAAAAGCAAATCTTGATTTCTCATATCTCCCTTTAATTCCCAAATACACCCCGGACTCTTCGGGTGAGTGTATTTCAAATCTCAGATAAATCTTTAAAATATCACTCTCTTTTTGATAATTTTCATTTTTCCTCGGCTCAATTCCGTAGCCCACAAAATCTGCTTTTTCTTCATGAAGCGACGGAATCACCGAAATCTTGGAATGCCAAAATATATCAACTTCCAAAATTTCTTCCAGTGTATTCAAAATAGGAGTAACTAAATCCTGAATCTTGGGCCTTAACTCTTCATAAAATGCCTTCACTCTATCTTCTCTTTTAAATATTTCCTCAAGTTTTTCAAGTGGCACATAAGGTTTTAAAATTATTTTGTCCATTTTTTCACCTCAATTTCACTTTTCCATTTTAAAGCAAACTCACCTATTTTGTCAATAAGTTTGTTCAAATTTTCACCGGTTTTTGCTGAGACAAAAAATGAAGGAAAATATTTATTTTTAAGATAAAACTTTTCCTCTTCATCCAGAAGTAAATCACTTTTGTTAAAAACATATAAAACTTCTTTTACTCCCAGTAAACCCATTTCATATAAAACTTCATTAACGGATTCTATTTGCGCCTCTTTACGCGGATTCGAAACATCTACTATGTGAAGCAAAAGATCAGCATCCTCAATTACCTTTAATGTTGATTTAAAGGTATGAATAAGATGCAAAGGCAAATTTTCAATAAATCCGACCGTATCACTCAGCAATACCTGAATGCCGTTTACAAAAAACCTTTTTGTAAGAGCATCCAGGGTTACGAAAAGGGCATCTTCTGTCTTTGCGCCTGCTTTTGTTAAAGCATTCAAAATGGATGTTTTACCTGCATTTGTATATCCTACAAGACAAACTTTAAAAAAGTTTTTTCTTCTTTTACTCTGTATTTTTCTCTGAGTTTCAATTTTTTTCAATTCTCTTTTTAAATTCTTAATTCTTTCCATAATATTTCTCCTTTTTACTTCCAGAATTTTCTCACCAGGACCCCTTGTTCCTATACCACCGCCTAATCTTGAAAGCAATTTTCCCATACCCCTTAATTTGGATAACCTGTAAAGAAGTTGAGCTAACTCAACCTGAATTTTGGCTTCCTTTGAGGTTGCGTGCTGTGCAAAAATATCCATTATCAACTCGGTTCTGTCAATTACCTTTATATTCAAATATTCTTCCAAATTTTTTGTATGTCTCGGAAAAAGATCCGTGCCGAAAATCACAAGGTCTGCGTTGTATTCTTCAACTTTTTTCTTAATTTCTTCAAGTTTACCTTCTCCTATCAAATATTTAGGATTTGCTTCTTCCCTGAACTGAATAACCTCGGAGACAACCGTTGCTCCTGCTGTTTCGGCAAGACTCTCAAGTTCTTGCAATTTGTGTTCCGCATCCTGCCTTTTCTCTCCGCTTTTGAAAACATAAACAAGAATTGCCTTTTCCTTCAAGATTTAAGTGGTGTTAAATGCGAAAAAGTTTCTGTTTTTATTTTTTTATGAAAAAGTTCGGGATAAATCAGGTTAATTGCCTCATTTATGTTCTTTACAAAATAAAAATTCAGTCCTTTTTTGAGTTCTTTTCTCAGTTTTTTAATATCACTTCTTGATTCTTCTGGTAAGATAATTCTTTTTATTCCTCCCCTTTTTGCAGCATTCACCTTTTCTTCAATCCCTCCGATCCTCAGCACATCTCCTGTTAAAGTTATCTCTCCTGTAAAAGCAACATCAGAGGGTAATTCCTTCTTTTTAAGTGCGGATAAAATTGCAAATAAAATGGCAAGCCCGGCTGAGGGACCATCCTTAGGTATTGCACCTTCAGGGATATGGAGATGTAAATCATATTTTTTATGAAAATCTTTGGGTAAGCCGAGCAATTTTCCCATTGATCTTAAATAACTTAAAGCAGCATAAACCGACTCTTTGAGTATATCTCCGAGTTGCCCTGTCAAGGTGAGTTCTCCTTTTCCCTCCATTAATAAAACTTCGATTTTCATTATCTCTCCCCCGTATTCGGTCCAGGCAAGTCCGTAAGCAACACCCGGTTTTAACTTTTTCTCACTTTCCACCATTGTATAAGGCGGAGGACCCAGTATCTTATTGAGATTCCTCAGATCAACTTCTGTTTTTTCCTTTTTCTCCACATATTGTTTTACAACATATCTTATAATTCTTGACAATTTTCTTTCTAATTCCCTTACCCCTGCCTCCCTTGTGTATCTTCTTATTATTTCAAGAATTGCTCTGTCCGTTATTTTGAAATATTCTGGTTTCAAATTTACTTCTTTTAAAATTCTTTTAATCAAATGTTTTTTGGCGATCATCAGTTTTTCATCTTCGGAATAGCCCGCAAGGGAGATTATTTCCATCCTGTCCCTTAAAGCAAGCGGGATGGAATGCAAATTGTTTGCGGTTGTTATAAAAAGAACCTCCGAAAGGTCAAACTCAACTTCCAGATAATGATCAACAAAGTGTTTATTGACATCAGGGTCAAGAACCTCCATCAATGCGGCATAAGGGTCCCCCCTGAAATCCATTCCCACTTTATCAATTTCATCAAGGAGAAAAACCGGGTTTTTTGAGCCTGCTTTTCTTATTCCTTGAATTATCCTTCCGGGTAATGCCCCTACATATGTTCTTCTGTGTCCTCTTATCTCTGCCTCATCTCTTATTCCTCCGAGTGACATCCTTACAAATTTCCTGCCGAGCGCCCTTGCTATGGATTTTGCAAGTGAGGTCTTACCCGAACCCGGGGGACCCACAAAACACAAAATCTGCCCCGTTATCTTTCCCTTTAATTTCAAAACAGATAGATATTCAAGAATTCTTTTCTTGGGTTCAAAAAGACCATGGTGGTCTTCATCAAGTATTCTTTTCGCCTCTTTTAAATCAAGTCTGTCTTTTGTTCTTTTGTCCCATGGCATTGCTAACAGCCAATCAAGATAGTTTCTTATAACAGATGCTTCCGGAGAAATCGGAGGAGTCATCTCAAGTTTTCTCAATTCATTTAAAGCATGTTTTTTCACATCTTCCGGCATACCGGATTTTTCTATCTTTTCCCTCAGTCCGAACAATTCATCTCCTTCTTTATAACCCAATTCCTTTTGAATTTGTCTCATCTGCTCATGTAAAAAAATCTGTTTCTGTCCTTTCTGCAATTCCTCCCTTGCCCTTTCTTCTATTTTTGCCTTCAACTTTCTGAACTCTATTTCCTCCAGAATCTTCTTGTTTAATGTCTCCAGATACTTAACCGTATCGTTAATTTCAAGTAAAGATTGTTTTATATCTGCTTTCATGGGTAAATGCGCACTCACAAAATCCGCAATTTCAAGCGGTCTCTTTCTTGCAAAAAGATGAGCCAAAAGGTCCTCCGGGAAACCGGAAAGATATGTTGTAAGTGTTCTGAAATTTTCCATTATTATTCTTGAAAGAGCATAGGTCTTTTCATTTTCAACTTCTTCCCTTTCATAAATTTCAAATTCTGCTTCATAAAAACTGCCGTTAAATTTAACATCCAGAAGACGAACCCTTGAGATTCCTTCAACGATTATCCTGTATGTGCCCTCCGGTGTCTGAAATTCAGTGATCACAAAACCGACTGTTCCGACTTTATAAAGATGTGTTTTTGATGGCTCAATAATTGAGGGGTCTTTCTGGGTTACAAAAAGAACCTCCTTTTCTCTTGTGGACAATGCTTTTTCAAGTGCCTTTTTTGAAAAATCCCTGCCTACAACCAGCGGATAAATTGAATGCGGAAAAAGCACTACTTCTCTTAAAGGTATTAAAGGCAATTTTCTCATATTTTAAATTTTACCTTTTTAATTTGATTTTTTCAAGTTCGTTTTTTTAAAATAAAGACTTATGTTATTTCTTTATTTTATTTTTTTACTCTCCCCTCCGGGTAATGTAAAAGCCCGGGATGTTCCAAATGATGCAGGGGGTAAAATTGAAGTCACATGGAAGCTTTCACCCGATGATTCCTTACTTGATTTTTACATTATTTTCAGACAAACTCAAACGGAAGCAGGATGGAGCACCCCTGAGACTTTAATGATTGTTAAAAGGGGATTATCAAAAATAACGGATACGGATTGCAAGGATGGAGTTAAATATAGGTATATTGTGAGGGCGGTGAAGGGAGAAGAATGGGTGGATAGTTCCCCTTCAAATATTGCAATCTCGTCCGCACAGTGGTTTCATAAAAAAAGAGCAAGTGCCCTCATTCTTCTCATAATTATTGTGGGTTTGCTTCTGTTTTTTATTCAAAAGGCAAGGAAGGGAGAGGAGCTTTTTATAAGAAAAATTACAGGACTTGATGCAATTGATGAGGCGGTGGGAAGGTCGACCGAGATGGGTAAACCGCTTTTATTTACTCTGGGTCTGGGAACAATAGCAGACATTCCCACGATAGCGGGTCTTTCAATCCTGAAAAGAGTTTCCAAGAAAGCAGCGGAATACGAAACGGATTTGATTGTTCCCTGTTTTGATCCTGTTGTTTATGTCGCAGCACAGGAAACTGTGAAGGAAGGATATATGGAAGCAGGGAGACCCGACCTTTATAAGGAAGGTAATGTATTCTTCCTTTCTTATGACCAGTTCGGATACGCAGCAGGTGTTGATGGAATCATGGTAAGGGAAAAACCCGGAGCAATATTTCTTCAGGGGTATTTTTATGCGGAATCCCTTATCCTTGCAGAAACAGGGAACTCCATAGGTGCAATACAGATTTCCGGAACAACCGCAGTTACACAGCTTCCTTTTTTCATTGCAGCAACCGATTATACACTTATAGGAGAGGAAATGTATGCTGCAAGTGCCTATCTCACCAAAGATCCACTTTTCCTTGCGACAATAAAAGGAGAGGACTGGGTAAAAATTCTTCTCATTGCGGTAATAGTACTCGGAATTGCTCTCGAAACAATCGCATATTTCTTAAAAATACCTCTGCTTCATTTTTTAAAACAATTTTTTACCATAATTTAAAATGAAAAAAGAGGTCCCTTTAATTATAACCTTTATTTCGGGCTTTCTTCTTATAGTTGCTTTATTTATTCCCCATGAACCTTTCGGAAGTCTTCAGGAAAGATTTAATGACTGGTATATAATTGTTTCGGGTTTCACGCTTATTCTCGGGGTTGATTCTCTTCTTCTTTATCACTGGAGAAAGATAAAAACAAAAGATAAAGATGCACCCTACTCAATAATTCTCATTATCACCTTCATAACCGTTCTTTTATGGGGAATATATTCCGGAGTAAAACACGGAAATCCTTTTGCTCCTGCCTCAACCTTTCTGAGATATTTCTATACTTATATGTTTGTTCCGCTGCAGGCAACAATGTTTGCCCTTCTTGCTTTCTTTATTGCCTCGGCTGCTTACAGGGCATTCAGAGCAAGGGGATTAAATGCGACCCTTCTCCTTGTTTCAGCAGGACTCGTTATGCTGGGAAGGGTTCCGAAAGGAGAGATTGTTGTTCCTTTCTTTATTGCAATAACTCTTATTTTGATTGCAATTATTTTCGTTCTCGAAGCGGTTGCAAGGGTGAGTCTTTATGAAAGACTTTTATATTTTGCCCTGGCTTTGATTTCGCTTATTGCAATAATACCTTTATCAATTCTCCTGAGAGAGTATCTTCCTGCTCTTGCTGACTGGATAATGAATGTTCCGCAATTAGGTGCAAAAAGGGGACTTTTCATAGGAATATGGCTGGGTGCCATTGCAATGGCAATAAGAATTATCCTCGGAATTGAAAGGACTTATCTGAAATGAGAGAATTTTTTGAAAGAATTTCAAAAATTGATAGAAGAATAATATATTTGATTGTTCTTGTAGGAGTTACAATTCCGCTTCTTACGAGGAAAGGGTTTGAATTCAAACCGCTTCCCGAAGTTAAAAATGCTTACAATTTCATAGAGAATTTGCCGGAAGGTTCAAATGTTTTGATTTCAATTGATTATGATGCTGCAAGCATGCCCGAACTTCAGCCTCTTCTTGAAGTCATGCTCAGGCATCTTTTCAGGAATAATTTGAAGGTCATCATGATGGGACACTGGCCTCTGGGTCTTCCTCTCGGACAGATAGCCCTTGAAAAAATTGCAAAGGAGATGGATAAGAAGTACGGATATGATTATGTCTTTCTGGGGTACAGACCCGGTATTGCTGCTGTGATGTTGAATATGGGGAAAGAAATCAGAATGGTATTTGATGTGGATTATAAAGGAGTACCACTTGACTCTCTTCCCATGATGAGGGAGGTTCATAATTATGACGACATTGCTCTTCTCATAGGATTTGAGGCAGGCTCGGTCGGAGATTTCTGGGTTCAGTTTGCCCAGGCAAGATTCGGGCAGAAGATAATTCTTACTTCCACCGCGGTTGTAACTCCCGATCTTTATCCCTATTACCAAGCAGGGCAGATTGTCGGTCTTATAGGAGGGTTGAGAGGAGCAGCTGATTATGAAATTCTCGTTAAAAGAAAGGGATTTGCTTACACAGGAATGACTGCCCAGACTGTCATTCATGTTATCATAATCGCACTTATACTTCTCGGAAATATAGGATATTTCGCTTTAAGGAGGATGAGATAATGGTTGAGGTAATTTTTATATGGATTGCAGCCGGTTTAACCCTTGCAATTTTTTCCTTTTTATATAAAGATAACCCTTTTTACAAAGTTGCGGAACATATTTATGTGGGCTCTGCTGCTGCTTTCTGGTTTCTTTATCTCTGGTTCTTTGATGTTGAACCCAAAATTCTGGGGCCTTTTAAAGAAGTTTTCCATAAATACGGCTTCTCTGGAATGTGGGCACATTTCGGAGCAGAACAATGGATACTTTTTATTCCGATATTCCTTTCAATATGCATGCTTTTAAGATTTATTCCTCCGACCGCTTGGCTTTCAAGATGGGCAATAGCATTTACCGTGGGAATGGCAGCAGGACTCGGTGTAACGGGTGCACTTCAGGGATACATAATTCCTCAAACACAAGCCACCCTTCTCCCCCTCTGGACAGGTAATCCCCTTACAAGTTTCAATAATCTCATAATAGTGATTGCAACCCTCGCCACTCTTTTTTACTTTTTTTTCTCAAAAGAACACAAAGGTGTTTTAGGGGTCTTTTCGAGAATAGGTATAACCTTTATAATGATTGCTTTCGGTGCATCCTTCGGTTACACCGTAATGGCTCGTGTTTCCCTTTTAATAGGGAGAATCCATTTTCTATTGTTTGAGTGGTTATCCTCCTTCTTTCACTGATTTTATTTAAATTTCAAACACAAAATTATCTTGAAATAAGAAAAAAACTTATTAAAGAAAAAAATTTTAAAAAACTTTCCGAAATTTCTTATGAAAATTTAAAAAAGGAACCCTATAAATTTATCTATATTTCGGATTATCTGCTCTCACTCGCAGGATTAAATGATAAAGAAAGGTTCGCTGTCTTTATTGATTCATTATTTAAAAAACATCCTTCTCCTTCTTTCATTCTCCCTGTTGTTAAAAGCCTTGAAAGAAATAAATTCTATGAATTCACAATCCTTCTCATTGAGAAAGCGAGGAAAAAATTTAAAAATAAAAGTTTGTTCAAAAAGACCTTTTATTTTGTCTTTTAAGATTAAAAAAATATGAAGAATTTTATAAAGAATTCAGGAATATAAGATTTAGACGCGGATACCCCGGATATTCGGGATATATTGATATATTTAAGGATTTCCTCTCAAAGATTGATAAAAATTTTCTGCTGAGAGTCTTTAAAAAAGAATTTAGAAATAAAAGCAATAAAATGTTTTTAAAAATTTTCGAATCAGAATTTTTAAAAAGAAAAATGTATTCAAATTTATTCACATTGTACAAACTTATGAACAAAAAAGAGACGAGGGATTCCATTTTGAGTGTGCTGTACAAGGAAGACAGGAAAAAATTTGAAGAAATAATTGAGAAAGAAATGAATGATTGTGAAAAGGGTGAAATTTATTTTAAATTAAGTGATTTTGATAAATCTTTTTTTTATTTAAAAAAGTGCAAAGATAAAAAATTCAAAAATATAAAAATTTTATCCGAAATTCAATATTATCTGGCAAGGAATGATGTTTTTAAAGGAGAATCAATGGTAAAAAATATAAATATCTCTGAATTTAGGGGATATGAAAGATACATAGGAGAAATTTTTTACAAATTAAGGAATTTCAAAATGTGTGATTCTTTGTTAAAAAACAGGGAAGATTTTTATTCTTTGTTATTGAGAGCAAAGTCAAATATATTTCTTAATAAAATCGAAAGGGCGGATTCTTTGATTTCAAAAGCAATTTTAAGGTATCCTGATAATGATACAGTATATAAAGCACTTTTTATCTATTTTCTTATTAAAATGGAGGAAAAAGAAAATATTTCTTTAATTATCAAACTTGATGAAAGATTGGAAAAAGGTGAAGATTTAGGGAGTGAAATAGAAAAACTCGGTGATAAATGGAAAAAGTTTTTCATTTTAAAAAAGAAAATTCAAGAAGGAGAGTTTGTTGAAATTGAAGAAGAATTTATAAATAAAAATTTGATAGCTTCTGTATATTTCGAAGGCTATGAGATGAGTTTAAAAAAAGGAGATAAGGAAAAAGCGATAAAATTTTTGGATTATATTATTAAAAATTTCAAAGATACCCCTTATTTTATAATTGCTCAAAGAAGGAAAATTAACTTATAAATATTTGGGAGGCTCGTAGTTAGGTGCTTCTTTCGTGATTACTATATCGTGAGGATGGCTCTCTTTCAAACCGAAAGAGCTTATAACAATGAATTTTGCTTTTTTTCTCAATTCTTTTATATCCTTTGCTCCTACATATCCCATTCCTGCCCTTACACCGCCTGCAAGTTGAAACAATACCTCTTTCACGGGTCCTCTGTAAGGAACCATTCCCTCCACTCCTTCGGGAACAAACTTTGTCATTTTTTCCTGAAAATATCTATCCTTTGAACCTTTTTTCATTGCAGAGATTGAACCCATTGCCCTGTATGTTTTAAATCTTTTCCCTTCATAAAGCACAGTCTCACCCGGACTTTCATCCGTTCCGGCGAGTAAATTACCCATCATTACACAATCCGCACCTGCTGCAAGTGCCTTTACAATATCTCCGGAATACCTTATTCCTCCATCCGCAATTAAGGGGATTTTATATTTTTTTGAAATTTTATAACATTCCATTATAGCAGTCAATTGCGGTACCTCGATTCCTGCCACAATTCTTGTAGTACATATCGAACCCGGTCCGACTCCTACTTTTATTCCGTCAACTCCTATCTTCACAAGTTCTTCACATGCTTCATCCGTAGCAACATTACCCACAATTAACTCTACCTCCGGATGTTTTCTTTTAATGATCTTTGAAACATCAAGCACCCTTTTTGAATGTGCATGTGCCGTATCAATCACAACCGCATCAACTTCTGCTTCAATTAATTTATAAAATCTCTCTTCCCAATCATCTCCTGTCCCTATTGCACCCGCTACCCTCAATCTCCCTTTTTCATCCAATGTTGCATTCGGGTGTTCAATTTTTTTTGATAAATCCTTCAATGTAATAAGTCCCCTGAGCCTTCCCTTCTTATCAATTACCGGTAATTTCTCAATCTTATTTTTTATCAAAAGCTTGTGTGCCTCCTCAACGGTAATTCCTTCTTTACCTGTTATAATATTCGTTTTCATAACCTTTTTAAGTTTTATATCTTCCCTTTCTATATAATTTAAGTCCCTCTTTGTAATAAGACCCACAAGATAGCCTCCATCTTTAATAATGGGAATACCCGATATATTCATTTCTTTCATTATTTCCTTTGCTCTTTTTACCGTATCTTCCGGAGTCAGGGTAATCGGGTCTTTTATAATCCAGCTTTCATATCTTTTAACTTTCATCACCTCTTCCTTTTGCTCATCGGGTGTTAAATTTCTGTGAACCACCCCTATCCCCCCTTCCTGTGCTATAGCAATTGCCATTTTGGATTCCGTTACAGTATCCATCGCAGCAGACACAAAGGGCAGTTTTAATTTAATATTTCTTGAAAAAAAAGTCTGTAAATCAGTCTCAGAAGGCAAAATATTGCTTTTTCCTGGCAAAATTAAAACATCATCAAAA
The DNA here is from genome assembly GCA_024277525.1 of Caldifarciminota bacterium. Classification (GTDB taxonomy): domain Bacteria; phylum Hydrothermota; class Hydrothermia; order Hydrothermales; family JAJRUZ01; genus JAJRUZ01. Next base: position 42,533 of record JAJRUZ010000019.1, read on the forward strand.
GTTAAACCTTTTTGGAAGTTTTTCATTTTGAATTTATAATATAAAGATAACATGAAAATCAAACAATTATTAATTTGTTTTTTAATCCTCGGTTTTTTGGGGGCGATAGCCTTTTCTGCTTATCGCTATGCATTGTGGAAAGCAAGAAAGGATATAATAAAAGAAATAAATAAAAATTTGAAAAGTAAAGCAGATTACAAAGATTTTTCTCTGTCTTTATCAAATATTGAAATTAAAGAGTTTAAAACCAAAGGCATTTTACTTAACAACTTAAGATTGAATTATAATCTGTTGGATGTTATTACTTTTAAAAATTTCGGTTTTCTTTATGTTGACAAATTGGAGATAAATATAGATTCATTGATAAGAAATTTAAAATTAAAAAAAGAAAAAAAGAAAAAAATTGTCAGTCCTTTAAAATCTTTTCTTGTTCTTAATAGAGGAAAAGTAAATCGGTTAATACTTCATTATAAAAATAAAATTTTTGTGTTTAAAAATATAATTTTTTCCTTAAATTTGAAAGGGGATGAACTTCACGCACAAATTAATTTCGGCTCTTCTTTTTATAATTTAAGAGGTTCATTAAATATATACAAAAGAAAGAACACGCTCAAAATTTTCACGAAAAATTTTAAATCCGATTTATTTGATTTAAATTTTAATGCAGAATTAAAAAGAAAGGATTTTGAATTTATAATCTTTAATTCAAAATTCAAGGAATATTCTTTTAAAAATATAGATGCAAAGGGTAAAATAGAGGGAAATGTAATCAACTTCGAAAAGTTTAATATTGAATCAAACATTGTTAAGTTAAATTCCTCTTTCATTTATAAAAATCTCACCTTATCAGGCAAAAGTAAAGGATTTTTAAATTATAAAGAATTTAAAGGCAAATTTTTGACCGATTTTAATATTGATTTAAAAAAAGAAAAATTTTACGGCAAAATAATTCTGTCAAATTTTAACTATAAGGACATAAATTTTGAAAGAATTTATTTTTCAGGAAAGATGGATAAGAAGAAAATATACCCTGACTCTCTTTATGTTACATCAGACTTAATAAAATTAAACGGAAAAAGAAGAGACTCTGTTTTTGTATTTAACATTAAAAAATTGGACAGTGATTTGATAAAAAAATTTTTTGTTCTTGAAAAAGACTTACATTTTGTTATGAGGAGTAAAGGGCAGATTCAATTAAAAGAAAATGACTTTGACATTTTAATGCAGGGAGTCCTTGAAAAGTTTGTTTTTAAAGATTTGAAAATCGATTTCATAAATTTTACATTCAGAAGAGAGAATTATTTAAATGAGTTAAATTTATCCGTTCCGGAGTTTTATTTTAGGAATTTAAAATCAAATATTGACCTTTTGACCATCAGATTCAGGAAAAAAGACAGTATAAACTTTAAAATTAAAGCCCTTTTACCCTTTACAGGAGATTTTGAGGAGGAGGGTTATTTTATAAACAAAAAGGATAAAAAAGTTTTAATTGCAAAATCGGGTAGAATAGATATCTATCCGAAGATTAAGATAAACATTGATTCTTTGAGATTTATGAGGGGTCGTCTCAGAATAAAAGAAAAAGGTGGAGAATATGAAATTTCTTTAGAAAAAGGAGATTTAAGTTTTTTACCTTATATCAATATATTGGGAGAAGTTAACATAAACGGTAAGTTTTCAATGGATTTCCCGAAAATCAGAAATGTGAATCTTTCAATAAATATAAAAGATTTCCTTTATAAATATTTTTCTCTTAATGAGATTAATATGAATTTATCAGGAGATGAAAAAGGATATGAACTGACGGGAGAATTTGAAAAGGAAAAAGGGAAAGGCAGAATAAATATTTCTTTGAGTTCTCCTGAGAATATCTATTTTGAAATATACGGAAATGATTTTGATGTTGGGGAATTTAACATTCCTTTAAAGGATTTATTCAGTTTTAAGAAAGGAGATTATGATTTTAATATTGAGGGTTATTATAAAAACAAAAAATTAACTTATGAAGCGGAATTCAATTTTGAAAGGGTCGGAGGAATTTTTTATCCTATCGGGGTCAGTTTTCATGATGTGCATGTTATACTCAATTCAAAAAATGATACCTTTACTTATGATTTTACAGGACTGAGTGAAGGTGGTAAAATAAGGGGGAGCGGGTGGGGAGCTGTTGAATGGGGTAAAGATATTGTTACAGGAGGGAAAATACGCGTTTTCAATACCGATTTATATGTAACACCCGAGATAGAGGCAAATGTAAACGGAGAAATTGAGTATAAAAAGGATGCAGCAGGTTTAGAGGTAAACGGCAATCTTTTTATAAATAAGTGTTTTATAACTCCCAAATTTGAAAATAAAGGAACGGTTTTTTCCAAGACCAAAATAAATTTGGATTTTGAGGGTGATAACATTTTTATAATAAGTGATTATTTTAATGCAGAGCTTTCGGGGAATCTGAGTATTAAAAGTCCTGATTATGTAAGAAGGCTTTATAACGGAAAGTTCAGGGTAAAAAGGGGAAATGTTTTCTACCTGGGTAAAATTTTTGATATAAGCGAAAATTCGTATTTGTTGTTGAAAGGGGTATCTTCTTTTGAGCCGGATTTAAATTTGGAGGCAGAGACATATGTTTATTCACCGCAAAATAAGGAGAAGGTAAGAATCATTATTTCGGTTAAGGGAAGTCTGTCATCGCCGAGGTTCATTTTAAAGAGTGAGCCTCCCGTTTACAGTTCATCGGAGATAATAAAGATGCTTGCAATGGGGGGTGAATTACCGGGTGCAGAAATAATAGAAGGAACCATATCTCAGGAAATAAGGAAAAGGTTGAAATTAAAAGAATTAATGATAACCGGGTTATTGCACGGAGACCCCACTTTTACGGTAGGAACGTATGTTTCCGAAAACATTTACATTAAATATTTACAGGGAATTGTGGATAAATCCAAGAATCTTTATCTTATAAGATATTTCATTTTGCCGGGTATTTCCATCTATGCTGAAAAGGATGAAAAGGGAAGTGCACAGGGAGGGGTTGAGATAGAAATCAGGTTTTAGTTCTTTTAAAATCAGAACTAATGGTTTCAAAGAAGTCTCTAAGTGATTTCATATTTTCATCCTTTTGAAGACGATCAATGAATTCCATCACATAAATGATGAGAATTGAGAAAAATAAAGAAAGAATAAGACCGCCAACTAATACTACACTTCTCTTAGGCACTTTTTCCCTTTTTTTATAATCGGGCTCTGACACAACACTGAAAAAGGGAATTGACTTAGAAGCTTCTATTCTCGTTTTTTCCAACTCTTCTAAAATTAAAGAATACAAATCACTTAAAACTCTCTGTCTTCTCCAAAGTCTCATTAATGTAATACTTGCTTCCGGTACTTTTTCCAAAGGGAGTCCGAAGCCGGCTCCGTATCCTTTTGATTTTCCTCCTTTCTCAATTTCTCTTAATTTCTTCTTTAATTCTTTCCACTTTTTCTTTGCCCTTTTAACCTCAATATTCAATGTATCTCCTATGGTGGAAAGTAAAGTCTTATAATATATCTCTGCTTCTATTTCTTCTTTTTTCAATTGTGCATAGTTTTCAAATATAAAGCGATACTCCCCGTAATCTCCCTCTAAACTATGCACCTTATATTTTTCCTGCATGAATCTGAAGGAATCTTCCACAGCGGTTAACTCATTCTTTATTTCGGTAAATCTTTCGTTGAGTAACTTCATCCTTTGCTCATAAAATTGGGTATAAATTTTTCTTATAAAATTGTCCAGATTTTCTATTACTTTATTGAGTATTTTGATTCCGGTTTGAGGATGGGAGTACAAGAAGATCAAATTCACCATCCCTTCCGGTCCTGTCTTCACTTTATAAAATTCCTCAAACTTGGAGAGTGCCTGTTCTATATCTCCGACACGGAATGTATCCATAAGATTTAATTTTTTTATGACCGGCTCGATTACATCTCTATTTTTTGCAAAGGCAGACAAAATATCCGAAGGTGTGATGATTCCTCCGAATCCTTTTGGAAGCCCTTCCATCAATCTTATGTATTCCGCAGGTAAAACTTCTCCCTCTCCCACTATTTTTGTTCGATAAGGAATTAGAGAAGCTTTTATTATATATCTTCTCGGAACAAGAAAAGTGACAATTACAACAAGAATAACTGATATAATCACAAATTTATAAAAAATTTTTATCCATTTTAAAAAAACTTTTAAAATAACATCAAAATTCATGGCACAATTATTATATCTTTATCTTCAAGATAGGGATTCTGTTGCATGTCTCCTTCTTTTAAATATTTCCATATATAAATCGTGTCTTTTTTATTTTCTCTGTATAAAACCACTTTTTTAATTTCATTTTTAACACCCGCAGATTTTAAAGCATCATACACTCTTGATAACCTTCTCAATCTTAAAGTTCCCGGATTATTAACATTTCCGACCACTTGAACTTCAATTTCTCCGAGTTCTGCGAGATATACCCGCAGTGTTATGCCAGCAAATTTCTTCTTTAATTCTTCACTTATTTCTCTTTCAATTTCTTTCAATGTTTTCCCCTCGACTTTAAAAAATCCCAAATTCGGACCTTTGATCTCGGATGATGGTTCTGTTTCAAACGGAGAACTCAAAGAAAATGATTTTATAGAGGTCGGAGAAGTTATAATCCATATTTCTCCGGAATTTGTTACCTGTTGCATATAAATTTGATTAAAAGTTCCGTAAAAAACGAATAATAGAATGTCTCCTTTATTCACTTTATAATTAGCGGGAACACTATATGCATTTGTGGAAGAAATATAAGGAATAAAAGAAGAAGGAACATAGTAGTAAATATTCCTTTCTGGTTTCGCATTCTGAATATGCGGAGTTTGAAAAATCAAAAATATTAAAAGCATAGTTTTGATTTTAATGGATTTATTATTTTAAAATCAATTTTATAATGAAAAGAATCCCTGAGCCTTTAATTTTCACCGGTAAGGTATTAAAAATTTTGGATCAAAGGAAACTTCCATTTAAAGAGACATATTACGAGGCAAAGACATATTCTGATGTCAAGAACGCCATAAAAAAAATGGTATTAAGGGGTGCACCTTTAATAGGAATAGCAGGAGCGTATGCGGTCATTTTGGGATTGAGGAAAAAGTTTAACCTTCAAAACTTCTATCAGATGAAAAATGAACTGTTATCTTTAAGAAAAACAGCATACAATCTGCATTATTCACTTTTAAGAATAGAAAATCTTATAAAAAACGGAGCAGAATTTGATGAAATTCTTAGAGAAATAAGTAAGATTTTTGAGGAGGAAAAAAGAAGGTGTGAACTCATTGGAACAAACGGAAAAAAACTGTTTTCTCGTTTTAAAAGGATATTAACGCATTGCAATACAGGAAAATTGGCAACAGGAGGAATAGGAACCGCTTTGGGAGTAATATATAAAACAAGGAAAAATATTGAGCATGTTTTTGTGACCGAAACAAGACCTTATTTTCAAGGTGCAAGATTAACTGCTTATGAGCTTTCAAAAACAAAAATCCCTTTTACTATTATTCTTGACAGTGAATCTGCTTTTTTAATGCAACAGGGAGAAATTGACGCGGTAATAGTAGGTGCTGATAGGATAACAAATGACGGATATGTTGCAAATAAAATCGGGACACTTTCTCTTGCAATCTGTGCAAAGGAATTTAACATTCCCTTTTATGTCGCTGCTCCGATTTCGACCTTTGATTTTAACTTGATAAATTATCATAATATTCCTATAGAACAGAGGGAAAGTAAAGAAATGAAAGGATGGGGGAAAACGAAGTGGATTCCGGAAAATTATAAATCTTTGTATTTTTCCTTTGATATAACTCCTCCTGATTTGATAAGATATTTTATAACAGATGTCGGAAATTTTAAACCGAATGAAATAGAGAAAATAAAAAGGTTCGATTCCTTGGAGAAAAAAAACAAATAAAAATGCCTAACAAACATTATGCTTTTGTTTTGATAAAGGTTCAAGTAGGTAAAGTTCCTTCGGTTGTTCAAAAACTTTACAATATAAGGGAGGTAAGGGAAATTTTTATGATAACCGGTCCATTTGATATATTGGTAATAATTGAGACTGACACATATGACAGGCTCGGTGAAATTCTCGCTGAAGAGATCCAATAAATAGGCGGAATTGAAGACACCCAAACAATGATGGCTTTTAAAACTTATAAATACTTGGAGAGATAAGGTTAGCCAGATAATGTGAAATCACCCTCCCTGATAGCTGCTTTTATCGGTGGTCTTTTTTCCTTTATATCCCCCTGTATATTGCCCCTTATCCCTGCATATCTTTCATATATAACAGGAACCTCAATTGAAGAATTAAGGAAAGAAAAAAAATTATCATTTTCCATTTTTCTCCATTCCTTACTTTTTGTTCTGGGGTTTTCCACAATTTTTATTTTTCTGGGTTTTTCTGCTTCTTTTATCGGCTCATTTTTTATAAACAAAAAAGCAATAATTGAGAAAATTGCAGGCATATTTATAATCATTCTTTCATTCCATTTAACAGGGATCTTCAGATTAAAATTTCTGGACATAGAAAAAAAACCGAATCCTGCTCAAATTGCGGTTCCCTTTTTAAGGTCATATCTTGTCGGTTTGGCGTTCGGGCTCGGCTGGACTCCATGCATCGGACCCATTCTCTCTGCAATCCTTGCAATTGCAGCAACTTACGGCTCACCTTTAAAAGGAATTATACTTCTCTCCTTTTACTCACTCGGGCTTGCAGTTCCTTTTATAATATCCGGACTCTTTATTAATCTCTTTTTTGTTTTCTTTTCGGGTATCAAGAAACATTTAAGGAAAATTGAAATTATTGCAGGTATTTTTCTTCTTATACTCGGAATTTTACTCTTAACCGGTGTTTTTTCAAACATTTCTTTTGCACTCGGAGTATAAAAAAATTTAAAATTTAATAGGTTCAAATCCGCAAAAAATAAAAAAAATATCATGGATATTTACGAAAGTGCATCCAAAGGGTCGGGATGGATTAAATTTTTCGGAATAATAAACATAATAATGGGCGGACTTCAAGCTTTAACGATAGTCGGGATCTTATGGGCATGGATTCCGATATGGGTCGGAGTGGTTGCATTGCAAACAGCATCCGCAGGTGAAAAGGCGAGTATAAATAAAAATGAAACAGACCTCATTCAATACCATTTCAAAATTAAGTTTCTCTTCCAACTCATAGGAATATTCATAATCATAGGTCTTGTCATAGGAATAATAATTCTGATATTTTCGCTGATCTTCTCTGCATTTATAGCAAATTACTTTTCTCAATTCGGAGGAAGTGGGTGGTAAATGTTAAGTATTTATAGTCTTTTTTTTCTTTTTTTTACCAACTATATATATGTTGATACCCTGAATGTTTATATTTTCAAAAAAGTATTTGATAAAGGGGATTCTCTATTGCTCGGTATTAAAATTTCTCCTTATATTATGGTATTCAAGAAAACCGAAGAGGGTTTTTCGGGGGGAATAAGTATAGACTTTAATGCCGAATTAATGAACGGAAAGAAAAGTTTTGTAAGATTTATCAAGAGAATTGACTTTGAAACATATGAAGAAACAAGAGAAAAGGAGAAGAAAATTGATTTTGAAAAATGGATTGTGCTTAAAGAAAAAGTAAAAAATGTCCATATAGTCTTAAAAGATATTAATTCAGGGAAAAGGTGGGAATATAAAAGAAAATTTATTTTACAGAAGAATTTTGAACCAGGGGATCCTATTTTCTTTAAGGAAACCGACGACAAAAAAAAGTTTATTATTCCACCTTTAAAAGATACTCTTATATCTATCCTCTTAACTTTTTATGCAGAAACAAACGGAAAAGCAAAATTTCAAATCTTTGAGAATAAAAAAATTTACACCGAGGAAGAATTTGAATTCAGGCAGGGATTGAACAAAAAGACCTTTATTATAAACCCTCCAGAATTTGAGGAAAAAATAGGTTTTAAAATCACATATATTATGAATAACAAAACTTATAGATACCATAAAGAATTTTTTATAAAACCGGTTGATATTTTCACCGTATATGAGTGGGAGGATCTTTTAAATGCAATGAATATAATTTTTCAAAGGAGGGAACTTGAAAAACTTTATAAAGCAAAGAAGGAAGAAAGAAAGAAATTATGGAAAGAATTTTGGAAAAAGTATGATTCTGATCCAACCACTCCTCATAATGAAACAGAGATCGAATTTTTGAAAAGGTTTCAATATGTAATGAAAAACTTCAGTGGACCCTTAAAAGGTTACAGAACTGATAGAGGAAGAATTTACTTAAAATACGGTCCACCCGATTTTATAGAAGACCATCCTTATGAATGGGGTACTTATCCATACCAAATATGGTATTACAATAAATACGGTCTTAAATTTTTGTTTGTTGACAAGACAGGGTTCGGGGATTATGAACTTGAGACCGACATAAGGGAAATTTATCCTCAATATTGATATGATAAATCTATTTTTGTTTCTGAGTATTTATACATCAAAAGGAAACTTTGATTTTTATTTATTCCCCTATGTAGTTTACAGAGGGAAAGGAGTCTTCACGATCGAAATATGGTACTCTTTCAATGTAAAGAATACTGCTCTCAAAAAAAAGGGAGGAGTTGAGGAAGCAAGTTTTGATATTGAAGTGAAATGGAAAGAAATATCCAAGGGTAAACAAAAAAGCGAAAGATGGACTAAAAAGTTTAAAATAGGCGGACATTCAGGAGAGACAAAGATTTATGATGTATTTTCCATTAACCTTGAAAAGGGAAATTACGAAATTGCTGTTATATTTGAAACAAAGTCAAGATCCGGTGAAGTGAAATTTAACAAGAATTTAAATTCTGATTTTCCTTTTATTTCTGACATTTTTATTTCACCTTCCATGGGAAAGGAAGAAAAATATTTTTTTAAAAGACAAAATATCGGTTTTGAGATAAAATTTCCCTTTGAATTCGTGTATCCTGATACTGTTTTTTATTATTATTATGAACTTTATGGATTTAAGGGAAACGAAAGTGTCATTTATGAAATTATAAAAAACAACAAAGTGATATACTCTCAGGAAGAAAAAGCACCCGAAGTTAAAAGTGGATTTACATACGGTAGAATTCCCATATATAAGTTCGGTTCAGGAGATTTTGTTTTCAAAGTAAAAATTATAAGAAATGAGCAATTATTATTTGAGAGAGAGGAAAAAGTTAAGTATATCTCACAAAAGGAATTACAAGAGATGAGAGTTCATCAATTTTATGAGAAATATTTATTTTTTATCGATTACTTCGCATTACCCAGTGAACTTTCCGAATTCAGAAAATTAAAAAATTTTGAAGCAAAGAAAATGTTTGTTCAAAAATTCTGGAAAAGATTTGACCCTGATCCACAAACTCCTGTAAATGAATTTATTTATGAATTGATTGAGAGAATAAAGTTTGCCGATCAGAATTTTTCGCTCGGGCTCAAAAGATTGGGTAGATATACGGATAGGGGAAGAATTTACATTAAATACGGGAAGCCTGCTGAGGTTGAAAATTCTTATTATCCTGAAGCAGAAAGAGCATGGGAATCCTGGATTTACAACGAACCGAGAAGAATGCAATTCATTTTTTCCGATATCAATCAGGATGGTAATTACATTCTGATATACTCCTCCATTCCCGAGGAACAGCCCAGCAGGGCTGACTGGGAGAAATGGGTTCCCCAAGAAGCAATCCAGGTAAGACAATAAGAAAAAAAACCTTTAAAAACCTTTTAATATTTGCTTCAGGGACTTTAATATCACGGATATTCGGATTTTTAAGGGAAATTTTTCTTGCTTATTCTCTTGGCGCTTCACACTTATCCGATGTATTTTACGCATGTTTCAGGATTGTAAATTTCTTGAGAGTCTTTCTCGGTGAGTCACTGATGCAAGTGTCCCTTGTGCCTTTACTTGTATCAATGAAAAATGACAAAAAGAAACTGAAAAAATTTATAGGAGCAACTTTCTCACTCTTTTTTATTATTTCACTTATTCTATCAATCTTGGGAATTATCTTTTCTCCTTTTCTCATCTCAATTTTTGCTCCTGGATTTAAAAAAATATCTTTTAAATTTATTTATGCACAGAATACACTCAAAATCATGTTTCCTTTTGTTTTCTTTATTGTGATATCAGCCTATTTCGGAGCACTCTTAAATTCCGAAAAAAAATTCTTTGTGCCTTCCTTTTCTCCCTTTTTTTTTAATTTCTTCTTTTTGGTTGTGGGTATCTTTTCTTTATTTTTTTTAAAGCTTAAAGGAAATTTTTTCCTCTATTCGCTTTCGGTCGCAATTGTAATAGGAGGTTTTTTTCAGGCATTCTTTCAATTTCCGTTCATTTTAAAAAGGTTTAAAATTTATCTAACAAAGAATATCTTTATACCTGAACTCCGAGACTTCTTTAAACTGATTATCCCTGCGATTATGGGTGTTATCACAAATGAAGTCATAATCATCTTTACAACCTTTCTTGCTTCTTTTTTACCCGAAGGAGAGCTTTCTTATCTTTCTTATTCTTTCAGATTAAGACATTTTCCTGTTGCAATACTTGGAATAGGACTTGCAACCGTATCCCTTACTTATATGAGTGAAAATAAAGACAAGCTTTTTTATCTTCAAAAAATTTACAAACTTTCAATTTCGGTTCTTTTTCCTCTTGTTCTTTTATTAATCATTCATTCGGATTTTATTGTTAAATTATTTTTTGAAAGGGGAAATTTTACTCATGTTGATACCTTAAAAACTTCTGTTGCTTTTATTTTGTTTTGCGTAGGAATTTTACCTTCTTCGCTTTTTAATGTTCATTTGAATTACTTTTATTCCAGAAAAAAAATAATTCCGGCGAATATTTCTTACTTAAACATGCTTACTTCATTTCTTGTTTTTTCTCCTATTTTATTAAAAACAATGGGATATGCAGGACTTGCTCTTTCTTCATCAATAGCAAACTTTTTTGCCCTCCTTACCCTTAATTTTTATACGCCTGAATTTATTGATAAAAAAGAATTCTTAAAATTTATAATAATTTCTTTAATTTTTTCGCTTATTGTTTTAAAAAAGTTTTTTATTAATAATTTTATTGAATTTTCATTTGATTCTTTTTTATCCTTAATATTCTTTTTTTATTTCAGGAAAAAATGGAAACTCCAAGAAATTTAAAAAAAATAATTGAGGCGCTTTTATTTGCGTCATCAAAGCCTTTGTCTTTGAAAAAGTTATCCAAAATTACAGGGTTCCCGATTCAGAAAGTAAAAGAAGAAATTGAAAAATTAAAAGAAGAATATTATAGAGAGGATAGGGCATTCGGAATATTTGAAGTTGCCGGAGGTTATGTTATGTATTCAAGGGAGGAATATGCTGATTATATAAGAAAATTAAGAGGAGACAGTGCTATAAGAATTTCAAAGGCAATGTTAGAGACACTTGCAATAATTGCTTACAAACAGCCGATAACAAAGGCTGAAATGGAGATATTGAGGGGAACTTCGGTTGATTGGACTTTAAAGGGACTTTTGGAAAGAGGGCTTGTTAAGGTTGTCGGAAGAAAAAAAGTGAGGGGAGCACCCCTTTTATACGGTACAACTGATAAATTTTTAAAACTTTTCGGTTTAAAATCCTTAGACGAGCTCCCGAGAATGGATTCGTCTTCGGAGAATTTTTAAACTCTAACTCCGAATTTTTTAAGTAATAGGGAAGGTGGGGGCTGGGAATTTTCTGTGGTGAGTTTGCGGATGGTATAACCCAAATCATTAAATAAAGTCAAAAATTTATGAAGATTTTCAAAAAAATTAATGAGAAAAGAAAAAGATTTGAATCCGGTTTTGATTTTCACCCCTCTCGGTTTGTTTAAAATTCTGAAAAATTACTGAAAAAACCTGATATTCTTAAAGCATCTTCAAAAATTCTCCACCACTTTTTACTCCACACGATAACCTTTAATACCTTCTGCCTTGCATGATTCACTGTATAACCCACCGCTAAAAACATATAATACCTGAACTTTGAGGGACTTTTGTCCCCTAACGTTGAGGGGCTTTACCCCTCAAACTCCCCGAAATTCTAATTTTTATTCAAAAAGGAGACAGCTCCGCTGTCTCGGGCTTTGCCCCTCAAACTCCCCGAAAATAAATTTGAAAAAAATTAAAAATTAAAAACAGGGGGTTTGGGGGACTTTGTCCCCTAACGTTGAGGGGTTTCACCCCTCAAACTCCCCGAAAATTTTTATTTTTGATAAAAAATTCAGAGACAGCTCCGCTGTCTCGGGCTTTGCCCCTAATTCACCCGAAAGGTGAAAAATTTTTATTCCATTTACTTGATTTTTTTCTTTAAATTTATGAGATAATTAATAATATGGAAAAATTTTATTTAAAGATTTGGGATATAATATATGCAAAGAATTAATAATTCAATTTTCTGATCACAATTTGTTGGGATATACTGAATATATACTTTATGCAGAGATTATTTTTTTGTATTTATTTTTTCTGTTTCCATGTCAGGGAAAAGAATTTTTACAACTTCATTTATGTTATCCACAAAGATAAACTCCATTCCCTTAATGATATACGGTGGAAGTTCTTTTACATCCTTTTCATTCCATTTGGGTAATATTACTTTTTTAATTCCTGCTCTTTTTGCAGCAAGAACTTTCTCTTTTATTCCTCCCACAGGCATCACCTTTCCTCTTAATGTTATTTCACCTGTCATTGCAACTTCAGGGTCAATGGGCTTTTCCGTAAATAAAGAAAGTAAGGAGGCAAAAATCGCAACACCTGCAGATGGTCCATCCTTTGGAATCGCACCCTCCGGAACATGAATATGAATATCACTTTTTTCAATCTCTGAATGGTTAATTCTCCACACATTTGAATTTGCTCTTATAAGAGTTAAAGCTGCCTGACATGACTCCCTCATCACTTCTCCGAGTTTTCCGGTCAAGATAAGCGCACCCTTCCCCGGCATTTTCGCAGATTCAATAAAAAGAATTTCCCCACCAGCCATTGTCCAAGCGAGACCCGTCGCTACCCCTATTGTTCCTTTTCTTGCTTTTGTTTCAGAATAAAAAATCGGAGCACCGAGATATTTTTCCACTGTCTTAGGTGTTATTCTGAATTTTGTTTTACCATCTTTTGATTTCAACGCATCTATCGCAATTTTCCTCATAATGGCACCGATCTTTCTTTCAAGTTGTCTGACTCCTGCCTCACGGGTGTATTGAGAAATAATTTTTTGTAAGGCTTTTTTACTGAATTTTATATCCATTCCATCGAGTCCGTTTTCCTTTTTTTGTTTCGGAATTAAATACTTTGTCGCTATATAAAGTTTCTCCTCATCTACATAACCCGGAATTTCAATAACCTCCATTCTGTCAAGAAGGGGAGGAGGGATTGTATGAGTCGTGTTTGCGGTGGCTATAAAAAATACCTGAGATAAATCAAAAGCAACTTCAATATAGTGGTCTCTGAATGTATGATTCTGCTCAGGGTCAAGGACTTCAAGGAGAGCAGAAGAAGGATCACCTCTGAAATCAATCCCTATTTTATCAACCTCATCCAGCATAAAAACAGGATTTTTTGTTCCTACCTGTCTTATTCCCTGAATTATCCTTCCGGGCAACGCACCCACATACGTCCTCCTGTGCCCCCTTATTTCTGCCTCATCTCTTATTCCTCCCAGAGCCATTCTTATGAATTTCCTTCCGAGCGCTCTTGCAATACTTCTTCCCAGAGATGTCTTTCCCACTCCGGGCGGTCCGACAAAACATACAATAGGACCCTTGACTTTTCCCTTTTTTATAATTCGCACAGCAAGAAATTCAAGAATTCTCTCCTTAACTTTTTCCAGATCATAATGGTCTTCATCCAAAACCCTCTTAGCCCTTTTAATATCAAGAATATCCTCTGTCTCCTCTGACCACGGAAGAGCCAGAAGCCAGTCAATATAATTCCTTGAAACGGAATATTCAGGGGAAGCAGGATGTAAACGGGCAAGTTTATCAACTTCTCTTAAAGCAACTTCCCTTGCCTCTTCAGGCATTTTCTTTTCTTCAATCTTTTTCTTTAATTCCTGTATCTCCTTCTCTGTTTCATCAAGTTCTCCCAGTTCTTTCTGAATAGCCTTTAACTGTTCCCTTAAAATATGCTCTCTTCTTGCTTTTTCCAAGGATTCATCCACCTCTTCCCTTATTTTAGCAGAAAGTGCCACAACCTCTTTTTCCGCACTTAAAAGTGAAAGAACTTTTCTCATCCTTTCTTCCACATTCAGTGTTTCAAGTATTTTTTGTTTTTCCTTAGGATCAAAATTCATAGAAGAGGCAACCATATCGGTAAAAATTGAATAATCCTCAATGCTTGATAAAAATAAAAGAGCCTCTTCAGGAAAATAAGGAGCAGCCTGAATTATTTCTTTTAATGTGGAGAGTATACTTTGCTTTAATGCTTCAAGTATCTTTTTATCCTCGGGAATTTCATCTTTTAATATTTCAATTTTTGCGTATAATCCTTTTTCTTTCTTCTCAAATTCAACTCCTTTTATTCTTTTCAAACCCTGAACAAAAAGGTGCATCGTTCCGTCAGGTACTCTCATCATTCTGTGGATGTAAACCGCGGTACCTATTTTATGTATATCCCCGGGCTCAATTTCCTTTTTATCTCCCTCTTTTTGCAAAAATGCACCGAATATTTTATCTCCTTTTAAAGCTTCGTCAATGAGAATCTGATATTTTTCTTCCTTAACAGTAAATGGAATTGCCATACCGGGGAAAATGATCCCTCCTTTAACAGGAATAACAGGCAATAATTCCGGAATTTGAGGCCCAAATTCCTTTTCCTGCATGTTATTCCTCCTTTACTTCAATCTCAATTATTTTTTTAACCCTTTTGGGAACTCTGATTTTAAGAATTCCGTTTCTATAAATAGTAGAAATTTGCGAACTATCAATTTCCTTGGGCAATTCAATGATTCTTTTATATCTGCTGTAAGGCCATTCATAGCAATGATGGGATACGGCTTCTTCCTCCATTTTTTCCCTTTTTGCCTCTACCTGAATACGGTTTTCTTGAAGAACAACTTTTAAAGAATCCTTTTCAACACCCGGCAAAATCATCTCAATTATCCACTCATTTTCGGTCTCATAAACATTTGCAGGAGGAGCAAGGAATCTTGCGGGAGTTTCCTCCCGCGCTGTCCTTACAATTTTAAAAATAAATCCTTCTTCAAATTTCATACTTAATTATACCACTAAACTTATTTTCTTTCCAGAAATTTTACCCTTTCAAGAATGTTTATTAAATAAAAAACATCCTTTGGGTCAAACTCTCCGATTTCTATCTTTAAATTGTTCAAAATATCCGAAATTTCCCTTCTTCCGTCCGAAAGATAAGATAAAAGGTCAATTATTAAACCTGCTTTTTTTATTTTTTTAACTTTTTCATTAAATTCTTTTCTCTCCTCAACTTTCAGGCGCCTTGTAATGAAAAAGGGAACCGTTTTATATCTTTTCCTCAAAATAAATTTCTTTTTAATTTTGAACCTTTCATTTAATTCTTTCGGAATGTTTTCCGATTTACAAAATTCATTAATCTCTCTTATATCATCCTCCACAGAGAGGGTATTATCCAATTTTTTTAAAGAATAAAGAGCATTAATAAATCCTTTATACTCATTAATGAATTTTTCTTCTTTTTCCTCTTTTATTTTTAAATCATAAATTTTTCTCTTAAAAATCTGTTTCATTTTTTCCTTTATGAAGTTTAAATCTTTTTTTGAAATGTCTGAAAGAAAAGTTAAATAAGTTAAAGTGAAAGTACCTGATAAATGAAGGGATTCCTTTGATACTTTATCAATCGTATCCGCGGTTGTATGATAAAACTTATCAGGCCAATAATTTATCATGATTGAAGGTATTCCTATGTCAGGTGAAATCAGTATATAATGGTCGGAACCCCCCGAATATTCGGAGATTACTTTGCGAAAAACAGGAAGTTCGGTTGATCCATGAAAATTTTTTGCCTTTTCAGGGAAAATGGTAAGAATATATTCTCCTATATAACACGCAAAACTCCTGATGAAAAAGGGCTCTCTTTCTACCTGCATCACGCTTAAACATTTATTCTGGTCCTCCCCCACCATATCAAGATTTATTGAAGCAATTACTTTTTTAACCAATTCGGGATTACTTTTTAAAAAAGCAACCGTTCCGGTCATTTCAGGAAGAAGTAAAATTCTTATGTTTCTTTTTAATTTTAAATTTCCTCTTTTGATTTCCTCATTTAAATATTTTGCAATTCCGAGAGAAACAGCACAACCCGATGCATTGTCATTTGCAAATGGAGCAGGGTGGCATAAATGTGAAATACACCATAGTTCATTATTTTCTTCTCCTTTAAAAAGGATATCAATTACCTCAATTTCTCTTTCTCCGAATTCTGTCTCAATGAGGACTTCTGCTTTTAATTTCTTATGCTTTTTTAATAAATTTTTAATTTTTCTACCTTTTGCAGGGGATACCGCAAATCCGAAAAATCCTTTTTCCCAAAAGGAAACATAATGTATAGCATCCTCAATTTCACCCTCTTCCCTTATTCCCTCCAATTTCGGCATTCCATAATACAGAATCCCGGTATCCTTCTTGTAAATATCATACATTCGCTTTCTGAAATCCGTGGTCAAAAGAATTTTTTTGTTTATATTTCCCCTAAATTTTTCGGAATCAACTATTTCATAAACTCCTTGCACACTTCTACTTCTCGGAATTACAGAAAGCGGAGTTTCATTATAATCACATATTACCCCTGTAAAAGGCTCAATTATCTTTAAATATCCTTTTTTGATCTTCCAATATGGAAAAAATTTAAGAAAAAAATATTTAGAATTTTCGGTAAAAGGAAACTTATGAACTTTAAATTTTATTTTCTCATTTTTTAATATATATGAAATTTCTTTTATTGCCTTTTTATATCCTTCGGAGACTTGAATCCTGTGGAATCTGGATATCTCATAATTTATTCCTTTTACCCATGCGGAAGGAAAATCCTTATAAAATTTATCAAATATTTCTTTCAAATTTTATCAAATCCAGAATGAAGGAAATATGAGTTTATCCATGGTTATAATCCCGGGGGGCAATTTTTCTACTTTATTTATCCAATTCAACACAACATTTGCAGTTGCTTCATCACCCGGCGTCCCTTTTTCTATTTTCAATCTCAATTCAGGTTCTCCTTTAATGAAAATTTCGTCTCTTGTATCTTCTGCATCAAGGCTCATTTCAAGAAATAAACTTATTTCTATGCCCTCTTGCGTTTCAATTTTCACATTATGAAGTATTCCACAACATTCTCCGGCTTTAACATCAAAATATTCTGTTTTTATATTCTCTTTCGCGATTTTCGGGTTACACTTTTCCTCAAATTTTTCAATTTTCAATCCGAGACATTTGCATAAAATACTTCCTGATTCAGCGAGTCCGACATGTCCTATTTCTCCTTTTTTCCATCTTTCATAAAATTCCTCACTTTTGAGGCCTGAACCTATCTTTTTTTGTAAAGGGTATCTCCTTTTACTTGCATTGTTAATTCTTATAATCTCTATTTTTTCAATTTTTTTGAAAACACCTGAAAAAAAAGCAGGCAGAAAATCCATCAGATAACCCGGATTAATTCCGCAGGGCAATATTGTAACATTATTATCCTTACACTTTCTATCAATTTCTTCTGCATCTTCAGGATGTTTCAAATAAGGATCGGTCATCTCTTCAGAGGTGGTTATTATGGGTCTTTTAAAATCAATAAGTGACAAAAGGTCTTTTTTAATATCAGGAATGCGGGATTTAGTCATGTGAATCAAGATCGCGTCTTTTTCATCGTTTACAACTTCTGGAAGTTCTTTTTTTACTATGATATTCTCATATCCATTTATTCCAGTTATCTCTGTTAATGTTCTTCCGATTTTTTTATCGTCAATATCAACCGCGCCTTTTATTTTCAAGGATTTTTTATACTTTGTGCCTTCAATTACTCTTTTGGCAATTTCTCCTATTCCTATCAGGACTACATTCATTGTGATTCCTCCTTTTTTAATATTTTAACACGTTATCGCCAATGCCCCGGGACCCACTTCCAGCCATGCGGGGTTTTTACCCATTTTCCCGGCACCCATATTGCTCCCCTTCTGGGTGCTTTTACCCATTTCCCGGGAACCCAAATCCATTCTCCGTTTCTGTAAATCCAGTGCCCCGGAATCCAGACATACCTTTTTCCCGGTCTCGGAGGTCTTATTTCTATTTTCGGAGCAGGGGGAGCCTCTTTAACGATTACAACATCAGCGCCCGGTCCTTCTTTTACAACTATCACCCTTCTTTGAACACATGAAAATAAAACTCCTACAATAATTATTAATCCTAAAATTTTTTTCATTTTTTCCCTCCTTATTTTAATTTTATTTTTAAGTCTTGAAATTTTTCAATCCGGACTTTAAAATTTTAGACAATGGAAAATAAAAAAAGGTTTTCAATAATTACTTTCGGTTGTCAGATGAATGTCAGAGATTCAGAAACAATGAGAAGTATTTTAATAAATAAAGGATATGAAGAAAAAGAACCGGAAGATGCTGACATAATCGTCATAAATTCATGTTCGGTAAGGGAAAAAGCAGCAAACAGAGCAAAGACTTATGTAAGAGAGTTTAAAAGAAAGGGTAAAAAAATAATCTTTGCGGGTTGTGTTGCGGAAAATGAGAAGGATAGAATTTTTGAAATCGGAGCGGATGCGGTACTCGGAACGAGAAAAATACATAAAATAGATAGAATTATAGAAGATTTATACAAAGATAAAAAAATAATTGAAGTCGGACTGGATGAAGTACCAGAATTTGATTTTGTCCCTGAACCTACTCATCCTGTTACTTCTTATGTTAATATTTCAATCGGATGCGACAACTTCTGTTCTTTTTGTATTGTCCCTTATACAAGGGGAAGAGAAATTACAAGAAGTTATTATTCTATTTTAAAAGAAGCAAAGGAGTTAATAGAAAAGGGTTCAAAGGAGATATTTTTGCTCGGACAGAATGTCAATTCATATTTTGACAATGTGACAGGATTTGATTTTGCGGATTTAATTTATCATTTGGATAAAGATTTAAAGGGAAATTATTGGATTAAATACCTATCGCCGAATCCCAGGGATTTTTCATATAAAGTTTTCAATGCCATAAAAAATTCCGAACATATTTCACATTGGTTCCATTTACCTTTACAATCGGGTTCAACAAAAATATTGAAAAGAATGAAGAGAGACTATACGAAAGAGGAATTCCTTGATTTGTGTTATTATATAAGGGAAGAATTTCCTGATGCAACAATTACGACAGACATTATAGTAGGATTTCCGGGTGAAGACGAGAAAGACTTTGAGGATACACTTGATGTGGTTGAGAAAGTGAGGTTTGAAATGGCTTTCATGTTCAAATATTCGGAAAGACCGAATACTTCTGCGAGAAAATATAAAGATAAGATTCCCGAGGAAGAAAAGAACAGGAGGCTCCAGATTCTGATAGAGAAAGTCAATAATATAATCGAAGAAAGAAGAAAAGAAATGCTCGGAAGAAGATTTACTCTTTTGATTGAGGGTAAAAGCGAAAAATTTGAAGGTTGTTCAGGGTGCAAAACAAGGGAGAATATAAAAGGGGTAATTAAAGGTATATACGAACCGGGTAAATTCTTAATAGGGAGAGTGGTTGAGATAAAAGGTCATACTCCTATTTTTGAGTTTGAAAGATTTACAAATTTTTAACACAATTTAATAGTATATTTGTGCGATAAATCGCACCGCTACGATTCTGTATTTATCGGATTTGTTGCGTTTCGGGTTTTCGGGTTTATTGAGGGTCTGAATTACTCACTGTAATTTTAAATAAGTCCTTTTTCTTTAAAACTGAAATATTCATTTTTTGTAACTATCACATGGTCTTCAACTTCTATTCCGAGTATTCTGCCTGCCTCTATCAGTCTATTTGTTATCTCAATATCTTCCCTTGACGGTTCAGGGTTACCGGAAGGATGATTATGGGCAATTATAACACTTGCAGCAAAGTTTCTTATTGCGGGTTCAAAGACTTCTCTTGGATGGACCAAACTTGCTGTTAATGTTCCCACAGAGATGATTTCTCTTTTTATTTCCTGTTTTCTTGTATTAAGATAGAAAACAACAAAATGCTCTTTTTTATTATCTCTTACATCCTTTAGTTCTTTCCATATATCTTCAGGGTTCAAGTATATTTTGACTTTTTTATCCTTTAACAATCTCCTCCCGAGTTCAAAACATGCAACAATTTGACATGCTTTTGCCGGTCCGAGTCCTTTGAAATTCTTTAAATCTTCATAAGTTAAATCAGGCAGGTTCTCTGCCCCGAATTTTTTCAAAATTTTATTGGCCAGTTCAATTACATTCTCTCCTTTTTTACCCGTTCTTAAAATAACAGCAAGCAACTCAGAGTTTGAAAGTTTATCAGGCCCTTCCTTTATTAATTTTTCTCTGGGTCTGAGTGATTTCGGAATATCATGAATTTTATTTTTATACATAAAGTAAATTTTAAAATTTCGGAAAAAAAGTTTTCAAAAAATAAATTGAATTACCTTTATTTTTTTATTTATCATCTAAAATCATGAAAAAGAAAGATTTTAAAAATAAAAAATGGATCAAAAAGAATGCCTTGAAATGCAAAGAGAAACATACAGAATTATTTTCGAAATATGCAATTAATACGAAAACAGGGATAGTATATCTTAAAAAAGATGAAGAGGTTAAAATGCACAGTACGGAAAACGGTGAAGAGATATTAATAATTCTTTCGGGTAAAGGCTCTGCTTTTACAGAGGATAGAAAAATTATAATTGAAAAAGGGGACATTGTTTATTTCGGTCCGTATACAAATCACAGTATCAAAGCGGATAAAGAAAGTGAATTATGTTATGTATATGTATATTCTGAAATCAAAAAAAAAAATTTTTAAACAAAATTACGGAGAGTAGATTAAGACCGCATTTGCCATTTGAATTCAGAAATCATTGTGCAACAGGGATTTTTATTTTCAATTTTTTTAAATAATTAAGAATTTTTATTCCCGCCGATTATTTATATAAATAATCAAACTTGCATTTTTTATTTTTTGATGGTATTATATAATGCAAAACCGAATCAGGCGGACAAAAAAGGAGTAGTTTTGATGAAATTTTTTATTTTGTATTTTCAATTTGCAAAAACTGGAAAAAGGGAGGTATTATTCAAATATGAGAGTTCTCTCTCTCTCGGTGAAATTTATTCAATTTTTCCTTTCGGATTTTTACATCCATGGTTGACGCATCTTCCTCCGCCATCCGGTAAATTTTGAGAAAAGGCTTGCGGAGTTAAAGATAAGAAAAAAGTATTTTAATTTTGGGTTCAA
>JAJRUZ010000020.1 GCA_024277525.1 Caldifarciminota bacterium
CCGCGAGATTATAAAATTTACAACATAACGGGAAGAATAATCGCGACTCGGAAGTCGCTCCTGCAGGGAAAATTGAAAAAAGGAATATATTTTATAAAAACAAAGGAAAAAACCTTTAAAATAATAAAGATAAGATGAAAAGTAGCGGTGCGATTTATCGCACAAATTTAAAAGTAGGAGCGGTTTCCGAACCGCGATTTCAAAACTCCGGGAGTGTAAATGTAGACATCTTTAAACAAATCTTATAATATCCCTTCTTGACAAAATTCCGACGATTTTTTCGTTTTCAATCACCGGAAGGGAATCAAAATTTTTTTCTCTGAAAATTTCTCTTGCTTTTTCTATACTGTCTTCAGGCTCAAGACTTGGCAAGCCGACCCTGATTAAATCCTGAGCAACAAGTAATTTTTTTAACGTCTTATCAATGGAAAGTTCCTCAAGGTCGTAAAGTATTATACTTCCCAAATATCTTCCTTCTTCGTCCACAACCGGAAGAAAATTACATCTTGCCCTTTCAAAAGACTCAATTATTTTATCAAGGTTATCAGAAGGTTTCAAAGTCAGCGGAACTTTCATCATCAAGTGCTTCACTTTTAGTTCCTTTACATTCACTTTTTTTGTCTTAATTCCTATTTCTTCAAGAAATTCTTTAATAATTTTATCAAGGTGTAAATCAAAAATCGGCTCAAGTTCCCTCTCAATTACATGAAAAATTTTAATTTCTCCTACTGCTAAAAGAGCCTTTCGCAATAAAATTACTCCGACCGTTTCAAAGATAATAACCGATGCAAGGATGGTATTTTTGAGTTTCACTATTGTCTCTGTACCTGAGGTACCGATAAGCAGTGCAAAACCTATGGCAAGTCCTGCTTGAGCCAAAAGTGAAAGGGAAAAATTCTTTGCTTCCTCGTGTTCAAAACCGCCTTTTAAGGCTCCGAAATAACTACCGAAATAAACACTTAAACCTCTTATGATCACATACATTATCACAAACGGCAGCATAAAAATTAATAAATCCAAATGCATACCCGCCCCTGCTAAAAAGAAAAACATTACATAAACAAGATTGTCAAAAAATTCAAGATTTTTAAGCACCTTCTTGTGTTTTATTGAAGCATTTGAAACAACAAATCCCAAAAATATAGCACCTATATAAGGGCTCATTTCAAAATATTCAAGTAATCCGAATAAGAAAAGAACAATTCCTATCGCAGAAAAGGTTAAATTTATATCGCTTTCTGTTCTTGCTTCAAGATAAGAAAGAATAAATCCGAAAATAATTCCCAGAAGTCCTGAACTTATGAATTTTAAAAAAGAAAGATAAATCTGATTCAGAATATCATTGTTTCCGTATTTTATCAAAGGAAATAAAAGGGAAAATAAAAGAATAACAACCAAATCATTTATAACCATAAAAAACAATACAGATCTTGAAAAATCTCCTTCTGCTTCATATTCATCAATGACAGCAAGTGCTGTTGCCGGAGCCTTCGCAAGTGCAATTACGGAGAAAATAAGAGAGAATAAAAAATTTTTAGTTATAAAAAAACCGAGTAAAAAAATGAAAATAAGAGATAGAATTCCTTGAAAAAGAAAAGCAAATAAGATGGGTCTTATGAATTCACCTATTTTTTTTATTTTTAATTTTGTGCCGAGGAGAAATAAAATATAAGATAAAGAGAAAACATAAAAAGGTTCAACGGATTTTAAAAAATTTTTGTCAATTAAATTAAAAACATAAGGACCTAAAATAACCCCGCCTGTTATATACCCCAGTATCCGTGGCAGTTTAAACCTGATTGCAAGATGTCCGAAAGGTATAGATAAAACCAGAATTATTCCTGTTTTAAAAAAAATTTCCACTCAGAATTTCCTTCTTTTTCTTTTAAAAGGTAATTTTTTCTTTTTGAAATGTAAAGTACATTTTTCTTTCGGTTCTTTTCCTTCAATATATATTTCTTCCCGTTTTTTAGGACAATATTTGGTTGCAAGTTTACCCGTTTCAATGCAGATATTCACTCTCGCTATGCCCTCGGGTTCTTCAAAATCAAGAGAATCTGGTATCTGCAGTTCCTTATTTGCCTTTTTCATAAAGATTGACCAGATCGGTAAAGCAAGTGCTGCTCCGGTTGCTTTTTCATAAATCGTCATTAATGAGTCAAAACCTACCCAGACTCCGCATAATAATTTGGGTGTAAATCCTATGAACCACGCATCGGTAAAATCATCTGTTGTTCCGGTCTTACCTGCCGCGATTCCTTTAAAACCGTAATACTTTGCTCTTGAAGCCGTTCCGTATTTAAATGTTGATTTCATCATATCAATCAAAATATAAACCTCCTTTTTATCAAAGACCGTATCTGGCTTAAAATGAAACTTCTCTATTACACTTCCGTCTCCCATTTCAATTTCATTTATTAAATGCAATTTCTTTCTCACACCCATATTAGCAATGGTTAAATAACCCGAAACCATATCCCATAAAGATAAAGTGGGGGAACCAAGGGCTATTGATAAAACAGGAGGGATATATCCTTTTATACCTGCCCTGTGAGCAAACTCTATAACAGACTCAGGGCCCACCCTCTCAAGAACATGGACGGTTGCAAGATTTCTTGAATGTGCCAATGCATCTCTCACAGTAATTAAGCCCAGAAACTTGTTATCAAAATTTGAAGGCTTCCAAGGTTTACCTGTTCCATCATCATCAACTATAAAAGGAAGATCCTCAACAGGGTCTCCCGGGAAAATACCGGAGTGAATACCCGCAAGATATACAAAGGGTTTAAATGAAGAACCTACCTGTCTTTTTGCCTGTATCGCTCTATCAAACTGAGAAATCAGAAAATCCCTACCTCCCACTAAGGCAAGAACTTCGCCGGTCTCCACATCAACTGCTAAAAGAGCAACCTCAAGTCTTAAAGAATCAACCTTTTTATATCCCTTCTTTTTGTAATATGCCTTAACTCTTTTGTCAAATATTGGTAAGAAAGAATCAATCACACTCTCCGCTATCTCCTGGAGTTTTAAATCCATTGCTAAATGTATATTAACTCCCTCTTTATAAAGAAAATCAATACCGTATAAAGAATTTATATACTTTTTCACCTCTTCAAAATAATACCTACCTACTTCTTTGCTTTCATCTTTTTCCTTTTTTTCGGGTAATGGTTCTTCTATTGCTTTTTTAAACTCCTTTTCATTTATAACACCATTTTTATATAAAACTTTCAAAACAAAATCCCTTCTCTTCTTCGCCACTTTCGGGTTTTTAAATGGAGAGTAATAATTCGGGTTCCTGGGAATACCCGCTAATAAAGCAGCTTCAGCCCATGTAACATCTTTCGGTGATTTGTTGAAAAAATATTGACACGCTGCCTTTATTCCGTATACACCATCTCCGAAATAGATCTGATTCAGATATTTCTCAAGAATTTGATTTTTTGTAAAGGTTCTTTCTATTTTTAATGCAAGTATCATCTCCTTTATTTTTCTCTTAAATGATTTCTTGAATGTTAAAAACATATTTCTTGCTAACTGCTGAGTTATGGTTGAAGCACCCTGTGCTAATCTTCTTTCTTTGATATCCGTTATTATGGCTTTCACAAGACGAATAACATCTATACCGAAATGCTTGTAAAATCTCTTATCTTCAAGTGTTATAAAAGCCTTTATAATTTTCGGTGATATTGAATCCAAAGGCACAGGAACCCTTTTTTCAGTATAAAACTCATATACCACATTTCCGTTCCTATCAAAGACATAAGTCACCCTTGCAGGTTGATAAAAATAAATCATCTCTAAGGGGGGGAGGTCTCTTGAGAAATAGAAATACAACCCGGTTAACAATACTGCAAAAATTAAAATTAAACCAAAAAATATTTTAATCCATCTCTTTGAAAGTAAACTCATAAGTAAACCTGCCTCTTAAAATTTTCCAATCTTTTTTTCTGTTCACATATTCTGATAGAATTCTTTTCAGGTCACTTATTTTATTAACTCTTTCTCCGTTTACTTCCACTATATAATCTCCCTTTCTTAAACCTATCCTCGAACCGTATCCTCCTTTTTTAATCTTTCTTATATACACACCGTATTTATCTTCATCTAACTCTATACCCAGAATCATTAATGCTCCTTCATATCGTGAAATTGTTCTAAAATTTATCACCTCTTTCTTTCCGTTCCTTTCCAACAATATTACCACCTTTGCATTATCTCTCAGTAAATCAATATATCTTCTGTAATCGGAATAATTTTTCACAACCTGCCTTCCTATTTTTAATATAATATCTCCGGTTTCAAGCCCTGCTCTACCTGCCGGTCCCTTTCCGAAAACAGCATTCACCTTAACCCCTTGCTCAGAAGGAGCAGTCTCTATCCCGATAAAGGCTCTCGGATAATAACCGTATTTTTTAATGTAAGGTAATACTTCTTTCAAGGTATTTGAAGGTATGGCAAAACCTATTCCTTCAAATCCTCCTGATTTTGAAACAATAAATGTGTTCATTCCTATAACCTCTCCATCGGAATTTAAAAGAGGACCACCCGAGTTTCCTGGATTTATAGCAGCATCTGTCTGAATCATTCCGCGATATATTCTCTCTCCTTCTCCTTTAAAAGTTCGGGACACAGCACTTATAACACCGACGGTTACTGTCGGCTGTGTATCCTCCCATAAGTAACCGAAAGGATTACCCATTGCTATCGCCCATTCTCCTCTTTCAAGATTGTCAGAATTTGCAAATTTAAGAAAAGGAAGACCTTTTTCATCAATTTTTAAAAGTGCTATATCTAAAGCAAAATCTGCACCAATCAGTTCTGCAGGATATTTTCCACCATTTGGCAAAGTAACAATTATGCTATCAGCACCGTGAATCACATGCTCATTGGTCAAAATATAGCCATCCGAACTTATTATAAATCCCGAACCCTGAGATGATATTTTTTCTTTATATTGTGGAAAATCAAAAAATTCAAAGAATTCTCTGAAAAAGGGATCGTTTAAAATTGAACCCGGAGCAAGTGATACATACCTTGTCTGAAAACATGTTATAGATACAACTGACTTTTCCGCTTTTTTGACTGCTTTTACAATTGCATTTTCCCTCTCCTTTGCTATGCTCTGTCCTGAAACACCGATTAAATATAACAAAAGCAATTTTGACATAATTTATTTTAATAATGATTCCCAGTCATTCAAAAATCTTTTTAAACCGATATCGGTTAATGGATGTTTTAACATCTTTTTTATTACATCGGGAGGAACGGTTACAATGTCAGCCCCCAAAAGGGAAGCTTCAACAACATGCATGGGATGCCTCACACTCGCAACAAGAAGCTCTGTTTCAAAATCATATATACTGAAAACCTCTGTTAAAATCCTGACCACCTCCATTCCGGAATTTGAAATATCATCCATTCTGCCTATGAAAGGCGAGACATACCTTGCCCCTGCCTTTGCAGAAAGAAGTCCTTGCGAAGGAGAGAATACAAGGGTCATATTAACCCTTATACCCTCTGCTGATAATCTTTTTGTTGCCTTAAGTCCTTCTGCACCGAAAGGAATTTTAATAACTATATGCTTATGAACTTTTGCAAGTTTTTTACCTTCTTCTACCATTCCGTCCGCATCGGTTGCTATAACTTCAGCAGACACGGGTCCATCTACAATTTCGCAGACTTCTTTTAAAACCTCCTTTCCCTTTTCCATTAACTCTTCCTTGTTATGAGCTCTAAAATCAGGATAAAGTCTTTTTATCTCCTTAGATAAAAGAGTAGGATTTGTGGTTGCACCATCAATTATGCCCAATGATTTTAATTCTCTTAATTCATCAAGATTTGCAGTATCAGCGAAAATTTTCATTTTATTCCTCTACAATTTCACTTTTTGAGGGAATTGAACCCTTTGAATTAAAAATTTTAAGAAACAGATAAGCAAAAATTAAAGAAGATATCAAAGTTGAAATTATAAGAAAAATTAAAATTAAATTAATTTCATTTTTTGTTTTTATAAGAAGATAAGGAATTACAAGTATTAAAACCCATAGAAATAAAACTTTCCATACAAAATTATGTCTCTCGGAACCGAAGAAAACTCTTGTAAAAAACCTTGTTATAAGATGAAATAAAAGGGAAACGGATAAAAGCAAGAATTCCTTTTTATAAAAAATAAAATCTTTTTTCGGAAAGAAAATATAAAGAAAACTTTGTCCCCATAGGACTATAAAAAAAGTAAAAATAGCAACAAAAAAAAAGATAAGGGAAAAAGATAGATAAATTATTTTTCTGAAATTTTTTTTGTCTCCTTTGTAATAGGAACTTGAAATCGCAGGGTAAGCAGGCACAAAAAAAGAAGCGAAAAAAACCCTCAATCCTCTGAAAGCAGAAATTTCTGCTGTAAAATTACCTATTAAATTTTCTGAAACATTTTTGATTTTGAGCAAAATTAAAGGTAAGGTGAAGAAGCTGTTGAGCACCGAATTTGAAAAAGACATTGAAAATATTTCGTTCAAAGGAAGATTGAAGTTTATTTTAAAAAATATCCCCCTTTTTAAATAAATGAGATAAAAAGCATAAAGAATGAAATTTGAAAATTCGGCAATTATAAAAGGATAAATGTAAAATTTCAAATCTTTTAAACCTTTTATATAGAAAAAGAGACCCGAAAAAAATAAAAGAAAGCCCCTCAGAAAAAACAAGATTCCGAATGCAGAAAAAATTTTTTTTCCTACAACAAAACCCCTGCCTACTATTCCGAAAGTCAATAAAAAAAAGCATAAAAATGAGCTAAAAAAGAGGAAATAATTTCCGTTAAAAAGTTTTTTTAAAATTAGCCAATTAAAAATCAAAAATAAAAAAATATTTAAAATCAGAACAAAAATCAAATAGGACACTGCTTCATCAACAAGATTTTTAACTTTTTTGTATTCATTTTTTGCTGCATATTTTGATATTTTTCTCACAACATAATCCCTGAAGCCCGAACCGAAAAGAAAAGATATGAACATATAAAAAGAATAAAAAACACCCACCATACCGAGAATTTCCGGTCCTGCCTTTTTACCTACAAGTGAAAGATAAAAAAAAACAAAGATAGAATTAGCAACAAGTCCTATGAAACTCCAGAATGTGCCTCCGAACAAACCCTTTGAAAACAGAAATCTTTTAATTATATCTCTCAATCTTCCGGTTTATAGCCCATTGAAAATCCGAAGGAAAGGGAAATGCCTTTCAAGGGATTTGAAATTACAAAATCAGAATAATCCGGTCTGTCCAGAAAATATCCGGATGAATAAAAGCCTTCCAATCTCAAATATAATGCAAAAATTCCCGGCATGTCTTTTGTTAAATTAACATTGACTTCCAATCCCCCGTTAATAACGGGATAAATATAATTTCTGTAGCTTTTACCGTCTATTAAAAGTTCTTGAAATGATGCACCTATTCCCACAAGAGGATAAATTCCGATGACTTTTGATTTAAAAACATTGGCACCCCCTTCTATGAATCCGGTTTGGAAATAGAATTTATTAATTTTTTCCTTTGATTCAAATTTCTGTTCCGAAAACCTCATTCTCAGGAGAAAGACAGAAGGATAATAAAATCCCGCGCCGAATCCGTATCCTAAGGAGAAATTTTTGAGGTTCTTTTTATTAATAAGTTCAATTTCGGAATTTAAGCCATTTATATCAACAAACTGAGGGGTTCCTTCTACATATACCGAGATGCAGGAAAAAAACAGGGTAAAGTATAAAATAAAATATTTTTTCATTTTTCAGCCTCCTATGAATATGAGAATTGACCCGAGTAAAATAGCCCATATCCCCTCGGGTGGAAAAAAGCCTGAATATCCTGCGATGAAATACGGTCCCTGGAGCCATCTTTCAAATGAGAATTGATATCCTATAGTTATATTAAGGGAGGGATGAAAATTGCTTTTTCTTCTTTTTACACATTTTTTCGGGAAAGGAAAGGAGACCTGCATTCCGCCTCTTAAATAGGGATAGATCATAGAAATGACCCTTCCTTCGTATATGCCGTATGCTTCCATATTCAAAATTCCGAGCCCGATTCCGACATAAGGGTAAATAAATGGTTTTATCTTATAGAAAGGAACAACTCCAAAATTTATTGAGCCTTGGAAATATGTAAATTTTGTTTCAATTCCTATTTGGGTGTCAGGAGACACGAATTTTGCTTCTCCTTTCCAGGTGTACCCGCCTTGTAAAGAAGCAAAAACAACTGCATTTTTGTCTCGTGAGATTGCATCAAAGGAAAGACCTATCATAGGGTCACGTGGATAAGGAGCAGAAATTTCGCTGGTTTCATCTTTTAGCATAGGCACTTCTCCCTTAAAAAGGGAGACTGAACAACCGGTAAAAATTATAAATAAAAATACTTTTAAATATTTCATTTTTTCACCTCCGAAGAATAAATTTGCAAAACTCATTCCTATTAATTATAAGAGAACTTGCACAATTTCTGTTCAAGAATTATTGGATACGATACTTTAAAAATTTCCAAATTAAATTAAAATCTTGTTGCTTGGACAATAAGTTCATCCTGTTCAGTAAGCGATTTCCTTTTTTAATCTTCCATTTAATAATCTTAAAACCCTGATCATTTATTTCTCTCAAAATATCCTCTGCAAGACCTATGTATCTGACAGCAATTCTATTTTTTATTATTAAGCGTGTTTTTTCGTCAAAGTACTTTTTTAAATTCCGGCCTTTTACTTCACCGCACATTGTCATAACAATAAAGATTCCTCCGGGTTTTAAAACTCTGTGAACATTTCTCAAAAATATTTTCCTGTCTTTCCCTATTATACAGTGAAGGCAGTGTCCATCAAGAATAAAGTCAAAGAAATTATCTTTAAATTCTTTCAGATACACCGCGTTCCCTATTATAAAGTTTGCTTTTATTTTTCTCTTTCTTGCGTTTTCCCTTGCCCATTGTATGGCGGTTTCAGAGATGTCAATCCCGTATACTTCAAATCCCTTTTTGCAAACCACAATGTTAAATTACCTGCGCCGCATCCTGATTCCAGGAATTTTCCTTCATTTGGCACATGTTTCTCACCGAGAATCTTTAAAAGTTCCTTCCGTATTTTTTTATATACCTTTTCATCATCCCACCCTATTTTACCCTCTTTTTTCAATATTTTATAAATTTCATCATGTGCTTTATGATTGATTTCCATTTTAAATTATATTTTTTTAAAAATTTTTTATTCAACTCTTGAAATTTTTAAAATTTTCTGTTATAATAATATCCCCGGGCTACCATACCGGAGGGGTAACACCCGTTCCCATTCCGAACACGGAAGTTAAGCCCTCCAGGGCCGATGGTACTATACCCGCAAGGGTATGGGAGAGTAGGTCGTAGCCCGGGGGTTTATTTTTATAGATTGTAAGTCATCTTCAAATTATACTTCAGGAGGAAACAAATGGATGCAAAGGAACTCTTAATAAAAAGAAGAAGCATAAGACATTTTAAAAATATCGATATTCCTGAAGATATTTTATGGGAAATCTTTGAAATATGCAGATTTTCTCCCACATCCAAAAACTCCCAATCTTATTATTTTGTAGTTATAAGGGATAAGGAAATACTTAAATTTCTTTCCTCTCTCAGAAGCAGTAATTCTGCTCCTATAGGCAGAGCACCTCTTGCAGTAGCTATATGTTCTGATCCTTCCAAAACAAAAAGACCCGAAGCAGATGCTATAATTGCGGGTTATCATTTTATGCTTGCTTCTTTTACTTACGGACTCGGCACTTGCTGGATTGCTGCAATGAA
The DNA here is from genome assembly GCA_024277525.1 of Caldifarciminota bacterium. Lineage (GTDB taxonomy): Bacteria > Hydrothermota > Hydrothermia > Hydrothermales > JAJRUZ01 > JAJRUZ01. The sequence goes on from JAJRUZ010000020.1 coordinate 9,805, forward strand.
CAGGGATGATGTTAAAGAAAAACTTAATATCCCGAAAGAACACTATATAGCAACCATAACCCCTCTGGGTTATCCGGAAGAAATTCCTTCTCCGCCCCCGAGAAAACCGAAAGAAGAGTTTGTCAAATTTTTATAAATCTGTTTTTAATTTATTTTTTGAAATTTTTATATTTTTAAGTTAAAATTCAGTCTAAAAGGAGAATTTAAAATGCACCATTTTAAAGAATTATTTCAATCCGCAGACTGGAAAAAAGAAAAACATGTGCCTGTAATAGAAATACTCGGTGGAGTAAAGAAAGGCGAAAGAATAAAAGTAAAAATAAGTATCGGAAAAGAAATACCTCATCCTAACAAAACCGAACATCATGTCTCGTGGATGGATGTGTTCTTTTTACCGGTGAATGAGAAGTTTCCCTATCATATCGGAAGGTTTGAATTTCTATCTCACGGAGCTTCTACCAGGGGAACGGACACGAGCACCGTTTATACAGAGCCCGTTGTTATATTTGAATTTAAAACAGAAAAAGAAAGAGAAATTTTTGTTTTTTCACACTGCAATGTTCACGGATTGTGGGCTAATTCAAAAGAAATAAAATTTTAAACAGGTTCAAATCCTTTTCATAATATAAAGGGAGAAAAAATGGCATCAAAAGAACTACTTGATCTTTTAAACCAAGCAATAGCAGGTGAACTTCAAGTATGTATCCAATACATGTGGCAACATGTTTTATGGAGCGGTACCGAACATTTTGCTGTAAAGGATGAATTTAAAAGAATTGCTATTGATGAGATGAAACATGCAGAGGCAATTGCCGAAAGACTGTTTTATCTCGGAGGTAGACCCACAACCCAGCCTTCTGAGATAAAAATCGGAGACAATCTTAAAGAAATGCTTGAACAGGATAAAAAAGATGAGGAAAGTGCAATAGAACTTTATAAAAAAATAATTAAAAAAGCAGAAGAGGAGGGAGATGTAACCACCGCATTTCTGTTTAAAGAAATTCTTAAAGATGAGGAAGAACACCATGACACTTTTGTGAGTCTGCTTGAAAAATGAAAGGAGGTCTCTATATGAAAGAGATGACAAAAAAATCTCTTTCAGAAGCATTCGCAGGTGAATCAATGGCTCATATGAAGTATCTCATTTTCAGTGAAATTGCCGAAAAAGAGGGATTCAAAAATATTGCAAGACTGTTTAAAGCTATTGCATATGCGGAATTTGTTCATGCAAAGAATCACGCAAGAAATCTGGGATATATAGGGAAAACTAACGAGAATCTGGAAGCCGGAATAAAAGGTGAAACTTTTGAAGTTGAAGAAATGTACCCTGCTTATAATTCAATTGCGGAATTACAGGAAGAAAAAGACGCACAGCGTTCAATTCATTATGCTCTTGAAGCCGAAAAAATACACGCAGAGCTTTATAAAAGGGCAAAAGAGGAGGTTCTCAAAGGCAAAGATATTGAGATATCCGATATTTATATATGTCCTGTATGTGGCTATACTCATACAGGAGAACCCTCCGAAAAATGTCCGATTTGTGGACTTCCCGGAGAGAAGTTTTTAAAGTTTTAATAAAAGAGTATAAAAGTGTTAAGGATACAATTCAAAAAAGAATAGAGGAATTTAAGTCCGTATGGAAAAGAAGAAATCACAGGGAAATTTTTAAGGAGTTTATTTTTTGCCTCTTAACCCCTCAATCAAAGGCGAAACTATGCTGGGAGGCTGTTTTAAATATGGAAAAAAAGGGATATCTTTTTCAGGGAGATTACAATCAAATTTACGAAGAGTTATATAAAGTAAGATTTAGAAAAGTAAAAGCAAATTACATCATTGAAAACA
>JAJRUZ010000021.1 GCA_024277525.1 Caldifarciminota bacterium
AAGCAGGGGACTCACTCCTGTAGGGGCTTTTTGCCCATATAAAATGTGGTCCCCCTTCCCCAATTCTCTTTCTACTCCATACCAAACCACTCTTAATAAAAACATATATGTTAAATTTAACATAAATTTAACGTAGGAGGGATAAAAAAATGAAAGAATATTTAAATTACATTGATGGGAAATGGGTTCCTTCAAAGTCAGGGAGAACATTTGAAAACAGAAATCCGGCAAATTGGGATGAAATCATAGGAATCTTTACCAAGTCAACAAAAGAGGATGTTGAAGAGGCGGTTCAATCTGCTAAAAAAGCATATAAAATGTGGTCAAAAGTTCCTGCTCCTAAGAGAGGTGAAATAATGAGAAGGGCTGCTGAAATTCTTCTTGAAAGAAAAGAAGAAGTTGCAACTTTACTTGCAAAAGAAAACGGAAAAATAATGAAGGAAGCCCGCGGAGATGTGCAGGAGGGAATTGATACTGCTTTTTATGCATTCGGAGAAGGAAGAAGACTTTTTTCTTTCAACACTCCTTCTGAATTACCCGATAAATTTGCTCTTACTTTCAGGATGCCTGTTGGGGTTTTTGCTGTTATCACTCCTTGGAACTTTCCGATAGCACTTCCTGCTTGGAAAATATTTCCTGCCCTTCTCGCAGGGAATACAGTTGTTTTCAAGCCTCCGTCCGATGCCCCGGGTTGTGCATACGAACTTGTGAAAATATTAGAAGAAGCAGGTGTTCCACCCGGTGTTATAAATCTTGTATTCGGTGGTGGAGGAGAGGTTGGAGAAGCCCTTTTGACTCATTCTGACATTAGAGGTGTTGCATTCACGGGCTCATCAGAGGTCGGTTCCAGAATTGCTGAAGTTGCAGGAAAACATCTGAAAAAGATATCCCTTGAATTAGGCGGTAAAAATGCTCAAATTGTTATGGATGATGCAAATTTAGAACTTGCTCTTGAGGGAGCAATATGGGGCGCATATGCAACCGCAGGACAGAGATGCACAGCAACATCAAGGATTATTGTCCATGAAAAAGTCTTTGATAAATTTCTTGAAATGTTTGTTGAAAGGGCTAAGGCTCTTAAAGTCGGTAATCCTCTTGATGAGACAACCGAGATGGGACCTGTTATAAATGAAGCACAGAGGAATAAAATACATGAATATGTTGAAATCGGTAAAAAGGAAGGAGCAAAGCTCATTCTCGGAGGAGAACCTCTTAAAGGTGGTGAATATGATAAAGGGTGGTTCTATAAACCTACTGTTTTTATTGATGTTGACCCGAATATGAGAATTGCCCAAGAAGAGATATTCGGACCCGTTGTTGCTTTTATAAAAGTTAAAAATCTGGATGAAGCAATTGATGTGCTTAATGGAACAATGTACGGGCTCTCTTCCTCAATTTATACACAGGATGTTAATAATGCAATGAGGGCTATTCAAAGAATTGAAGCAGGAATCACATATATAAACGGTCCAACCATAGGAGCAGAATGTCATCTTCCGTTCGGAGGGGTAAAACATACCGGAAACGGTCACAGGGAGGGGGGATGGACGGTCTACGAGATATTTACAGAAATGAAAACCGTTTATATTGATTTCTCCGGTAAATTACAGAAGGCTCAAATCGATACCTGGGAAGAACAAGGTTAATTTTTTATTAAACAACCTTAACTATCATGAAAAAGATTAAATTTTTATTTAAAAGTGTCTTTTTATTCTCCCTTTTCCTTTCAAATTGTAAACAACCTTCTATAAAAATCGGCATTATATTGCCTTCTAAGGGAGAGGCTTCCATATATGGAAAAGAGGCTTTGGATGGCATCTTAATGGCTGTTGAAGAACATCAGGAAAAACTCCGGAATAAAAATGTGAAAATTATTATAAAGGATAATAAAAGTGAACAGAATAAAACCAGAGAAATTATTACTTTATGGGGAAAAGATGAAAAAATTCTGTGTGTAATAGGTCCTGCAATTTCTAAGAATGCCTTTATTTCTGCCATTTTATCTCAAAGGTACTTTCTGCCGGTCATTCTTCCGACAGCAACCCACCCCCTTCTTACAAAAATCGGTGATTATGTTTTTCGTGTTACCTTCAATGATTCTGTTCAGGGAGCAATGCTCGCAAGGTTTGTTTATGAAAATCTGAAAAAAACAAAGGTTGCCATTTTGTATGAGGCAAATGAGCCTTATTCCGAAGCACTTTCAAGAAATTTTGAAAAGGCATTCAAGAATTTGGGAGGCGAAATATTGGTATCCGAATTCTTTACAAAAGAAGATTCCATCTTCTATTCAAAACTGGACAAAATAAACTCTTTTAATCCGGAAGTACTTTTTTTACCCGTATATGCAAATTATGTTAAAGACATAATAAGGCAATCCCTTGAAATCAAATTAAATCCCATATTTATAGGAGGAGACGGATGGTACAGTGAGGAATTAATTGATAAAAATAAGGAACTTATAAAAAATATAAATGCTTATATCTCTTCACCTTTTTCTCCTGATTTACCCTCTGAAAAAGTAAAAAATTTTGTTAAAAAATATACGGAAAAATACGGTAAAACCCCTAACTTTGCTTCTGCTCTCTCTTACGATGCTATGAATATTGTTTATGAAATTCTTGAAAAAATTGAATTGCCTGACAGAAAAAAATTTATGGATATGTTAAAGAATTTTGAATTTGAGGGTGTTACCGGGAGAATATCTTTTAAAAAAGGCAGGGAACCGGTAAAGGATGTTTTTATATTGAAAGTTTTGCCGGATGGCTTTAAATATTTCCTTACAATGCGGGGTGAATGACCATGGAAACGATTATATTAACAGGTTTTTTATTCTTTTTTACAAAAGAGGATTGTCTTACATGTCACGAACAAGAAATCAGGGGCGCACACGAGAAAATTGAATGCGTTGACTGTCATTCCGATATAAAAGACCTGCCTCATAAGACCCCTCTGAAAAAAGTAAAATGCGGTAAATGTCACGAAGATATAGAAAGTATGTATAAAAAAGACATTCACTATCTTCTTTCTTTAAAAGGCAAAAAGACCCCGGATTGTAAAACCTGTCACGGAACCCATGAGATTCTTTCTCCCTCAAATGTCAGGTCACCGCTTCATCCGTCAAGGAAAAAAATATTTTGTACAAAATGTCATAAAAATGTAATTGCTCCGAAAGTTTATCACACGATTAAAATTGCGGAGAAGGAATGCTTTGAGTGTCATGATAAGGAGGTAAGGGATACTTTAAATACATCGGTTCATGCAGTTTTAGGATGCAGTGACTGTCACAGGGAGGTAAAAAAGATTCCTCATCCCGAAAAACTGGAATCTCCTGAATGCGGGTTATGTCATAAAAAGGAATATTTTGAACATGTGGAGAGTATTCACGGAAGGGCAATAAAAGAAGGAGTGAAAGAAGCTGCTCACTGTTATGACTGTCACGGAAGTCATAAAATAGTGAAAGTGGAAAAAGAAGAATCTCCTGTTTATTATAAGAATCTCCCGGAAACATGCGGAAGATGTCACGGAAAGGAAGAAATTGCCGAGAAATATCGTATTCCGATAAGAAATCCCTATCAACTGTATGAAGAAAGTGTGCATTATTATGCCATTTTAAAAGGTAAAAAGGGAGCGATCTGCTCGGACTGTCACGGTGTTCATGACATAGATGTCTCAACGAGTCCTAAGTCAAAAATAAATAAATACAGAATACCCGAAACCTGTTCAAAATGTCATAAAAAAGAATATGAAGATTATGTAGAGAGTATTCATTGGAAAGGATATATCATAGGGGTTAAAGAGTCACCCGTCTGTAATGATTGTCATTCGGAACACAGGATTCTTCCTCCGGATAATCCCGAAAGTCCCATTTATCCTTTAAACATTCCGAAAACATGTTCTGATTGTCATGAGAGATACATACTTATTCAAAAATACGGATTACCCGGAAAAAGATTATCCACCTTTTATGAGAGTTATCACGGGCTTGCTTTAAAAGCAGGAAATTTGGTTGCTGCGAATTGTGCTTCATGTCATGAGAACCACAGAATTCTCCGTTCGGATAATCCCCTTTCTCCCGTTTACCCTGATAATCTTCCGCAAACATGCGGTAAATGTCATCCGGGTATCAAATCCACTGCAAAAATACATTCCGTTCATGAGCAAATATCTTCCTTAGGTGCCAGGGTGATAGATATAGTAAGAAAGATTTATATTTATCTCATCATTATAACCATCGGAGGAATGATAGTTTACTGTTTCCTTGATTTTCTGAAAAAGGCAAGGGAAGGGGTGAGATATCGTTATACAGAGGAAGGAAGAGAAATATTAAGATTCAACAAATTTGAAAGAGCCTTACATCTTATTCATCTTATTTCGTTTATTATTTTGGTATACACGGGTTTTGCACATCATTATCCCGATGCAGTATGGGCAAGCTGGATTGCAAAACTCGGAGGAGGAACATTAAGGGGTTATTTGCACCGTGCTGCAGGAGTGCTCATAATAGCGGTATTTCTTATAAAAGTTTTCTGCATGATTTTCACCGAAAGAGGAAGAAAGCAATTTCTTGAATTATTGTTAAAGCCGAAAGATATAAAGGATGCGATTTTGCTTCTTTTCTATAACTTAGGGCTTTCAAGTAATAAGCCGAAATTCGGGAGATTTACTTTTTACGAAAAATTTGAATACTGGGCACTTGTGTGGGGAACATTTGTGATGGGAATAACGGGTATTGCTTTATGGTTTAAGAATCAGAGTTTAAATTATGTTCCAAAATGGGTTATTGACCTCTTTCTTGTTGTGCATTTCTATGAAGCGATTCTTGCCTCCCTTGCAATTCTTGTATGGCATCTTTATTGGGTGGTTTTTGACCCTCTCATATATCCTATTAACAAATCAATGTTTACGGGAAAACTCCCTGAGGAAATTTATGAGGAGGAGCATCCCCTGGAGTTGAAAAGGGAATAACAAAGTTTTCAGCCGCATTTATTTTTAACTTTAAATTCACCTTTGAAGAAAGAAGGGTATTTCTCTCCTAATAGGAAGAACGGGAGTAGGGTAAAAAATTTATTATTGACATGAAGACAAATCTATAATTTAACTCACATAAAAGCGACCCTTTATGCGTTTTTTGTCTTATCCCCGCGGATAAAATTGGCGAAGTTGAAAAATCAAAAAAAGGAAGGTAAAATTTTTATACAAGGAGGTGATGAAATGGAAAAAAAATGGATTGAATATTTATCAAAAGCGGTGGATGCCTTTATTGATGATATGAAGGCGGTTGTCCCTGAAGAAACAAAAACACATCTCAAAAACTCCGTAAAAGAGTTTATGCTTGCAATAAGAACCCTGATTGACAGAAAAATAGAGAAGTTTGAAGAAAAAAAGGAGGAAGGGCATAAGGTAGAGGTAAAAGAAGGATAAAAGATTTGAATAATTAAAGTCATTTGGGGTAATCTTTATATTATGAAAATAAGATTTTTAGGGCATGCATGTTTTTATTTAGAATCGGATTCAGGGGTCAGAATAATAACTGACCCCTATAAAAGAGGTGCATTCGGAGCACTTCATTATGAACCCGTAAATGAGGAAGCGGATATTGTTCTTATTTCTCACGATCATGCTGATCATAATGCAATAAATGAAGTGAAAGGAAGTCCTGAAGTTGTGAAGGGTGCGGGTGAAAAAGAAGTAAAAGGAATAAAGATTAAAGGAATCGATACCTATCATGATGAATCACAGGGAAGGGAAAGAGGGAAAAATACAATGTTTCTCTTTGAAGTTGATGGAATTAAAGTATTGCATCTCGGAGATTTAGGACATGAACTTACAGAAAATGAGTTGAAAGAAATAGGAGAAATTGATATTGTGCTTGCTCCGGTAGGTGGTTATTTTACCATAGATGCCGAAAAGGCATTCAAAATACTCCAGAATTTAAGACCTCGTGTTTTTATTCCCATGCATTTCAAAAATGAAAAGGTTGAATTTCCGATTAAACCGGTGGATATATTTTTTGAAATCGGGAAAGATTATACAAAAAAAGAATTCCCTGAGGGAGAATTTGAAATAAAAAGGGAGAATCTACCCGAAGAAATAGAAATCTGGTTCTTAAAGCCGGTCAGGTGAATACTTTATTCTGAAGAGAAAATATCACAGTTTGTTTTTGGCAAGGAGGGAAAGTTTTTTTAACATCTGCAAATTCTAAATTATTTTTAAAAAGGAGGCTTTTTAAATGAAAAAGGTATTTATTGTTTCAGCAGTCAGGACACCAGGAGGTAAAGCAAACAAAGGTTCATTGAAAGATACAAGACCGGATGAACTTGCAAGTCTTGTAATAAAGGAAGTCATAGACAGGATAAATTTGAATCCTGAGGAAATAGAGGATGTGATTATGGGTTGTGCTTTTCCGGAGGCAGAACAAGGTATGAATGTTGCAAGGATTGCTCTTTTAAGAGCCGGTTTACCTGTTTCGGTTCCGGGTTCAACAATAAACAGATTTTGTGCCTCAGGACTCGAAGCAGTTGCCTTAGGTGCCTTAAAAATTACAGCAGGTATTGCGGAATGTGTTATAGCAGGAGGAGTTGAAAGTATGTCAAGAATTCCGATGGGTGGTTTTAAAATGTCTCCGAATCCTTATCTTATGGAAAAATATCCTGAAGTTTATTTAGGAATGGGACTTACAGCAGAAAAAGTTGCAGAAAAATATAATATTACAAGAGAAGAACAAGACAGATTTGCTTATGAAAGTCATATGAAAGCATGGAAGGCAATACAGGAAGGAAAATTCAAAAATGAAATAGTGCCTGTAAAAACGAAAGTGATAAGACATGAAAACGGGAAACAAAAAATAGAGGATATAACCCTTGAGATTGATGAAGGAGTGAGACCGGATACATCAATAGAAAAACTTTCGGAATTAAAACCCGTTTTTAAGGAAAACGGGACGGTAACAGCAGGTAATTCGTCACAGATGACGGACGGTGCAGCAGCGGTGATTTTGATGTCAGAAGAGAAGGCAAAAGCACTCGGGTTAGAGCCTCTTTTAATATTCAGAACATATAAAGTTACAGGAGTTCCGCCGGAGATAATGGGAATAGGACCCGTCAAGGCAATACCCGAAGCATTTAAATCAATAGGGTTGAGAAAAGAGGATATAGGTCTTATTGAACTTAATGAAGCATTTGCTGCTCAATCCCTTGCCGTTATAAAAGAACTTGAATTAGACCCTCAAATAATAAATGTAAACGGAGGGGCAATTGCATTAGGTCACCCCTTAGGGTGTACCGGGGCAAAATTAACGGTAACCCTTTTAAATGAAATGAGAAGAAGAAAAGTGCAGTTCGGTATGGTAACAATGTGCATAGGCGGGGGAATGGGAGCAGCAGGAATATTTGAATTACCTTGAAAATGAAAGTATAATTAAACTTATGGAAGAAAAAATATATAAAAAGGGCGGTGGTTTTCTGATAGAAGATGCTCCACCCGAGGATGTCTTTACTCCTGAGGATTTTACGGAAGAGCATAAAATGATTGCCAAGACAGCAGAGGATTTTGTAACAAAAGAAGTGCTCCCTAAGTCTGATGAAATAGAAAAGCAAAATTTTGATATCCAAAGGGAACTTATGAAAAAAGCGGGGGAACTCGGTCTTCTCGGTGCGGATGTTCCTGAAAAATACGGAGGAATGGGACTTGATAAAGTTTCTTCAATGTTAATATCGGAAAAGATGATTGCACAAGGCTCTTTCGGTGTTACATGGGGAACACACACAGGAATCGGAACACTTCCGATTGTTTTTTTCGGTAATGAAGAACAGAAGAAAAAATATCTCCCGAAACTTGCTTCAGGAGAGTATATAGGCGCATACGCTTTAACAGAACCACAGGCAGGGTCTGATGCAATGAATATCCAGACAAAGGCGGTTCTTGAAGGAGAATACTTTATACTCAATGGTTCAAAACAATTTATCACAAATGCAGGCTTTGCGGACTTATTTACTGTTTTTGCAAAGGTCGACGGAGATAAATTTTCTGCATTTCTCGTTGAAAGAGGAACACAGGGACTTATCATAGGAAAAGAAGAACACAAACTGGGAATAAGGGGATCTTCCACATGTTCTTTAACTTTTGATAATATGAAAATTCCTAAGGAAAATCTGCTTTATGAAATAGGTAAAGGGCACAGGATTGCTTTTAACATCCTTAATATAGGTAGGTATAAACTTGGTGTAGGAACAATCGGGGCAGGAAAGGGAACTTTAAGGGATGCCGTAAGATATGCAAAAGAAAGAGTTCAGTTCGGAAGAAAAATCGCAGAATTCGGGCTCATAAAAGAAAAAATTGCAAAAATGGTATCAAAAATCTATATGGGAGAAAGTATGGCTTACAGGTTGGCAGGACTTCTTGATGAAAATTTACTTGAACTTGACCCCGAATCTCAGGATTATCCTGCAAAGGTAATGGAAAGAATAGCAGAATATGCTGTTGAGTGTTCCATATTAAAAGTTTACGGCTCGGAGACACTCGATTTTATAGTTGATGAAACAGTGCAAGTTTACGGAGGATACGGATTTACCGAAGAATACCCTGTAGAAAGATATTACAGGGATTCAAGAATCAATAGATTATTCGAGGGAACAAATGAGATAAACAGGCTCGTAATCACCGGAATGCTCATGAAAAGAGCAATTGAAGGTAAATTGCCCCTTTTGAAAGAAATAGATAAAGTATCAAAAGAATTTCTCACCTTCAGTCCTGTTTCACTTAAAGTGCCTAATGATCCTGTAGATGTTTCAAAACTACTCTTAAATATGGGTAAAAAAATATTACTTCTCACAGCAGGAATTTCTGCACAGACATATAAGGAATCATTAAGGGAAGAACAGGAGGTTCTGGCATCATTATCCGATATGATAACCGAAATATATGCATTTGAAAGCGGAATTTTAAGATATGAGAAGATGAGAAAGAAAGGAAAGGATTCCGAAATCATGCGTTTAATAATCCAATACTATGCTTATGATTTTCTGATGAAAATTGATTCACTTTCAAAAAAAATTATTACAAATACGAAAAAGGGAGACGAGCTTAAACTCTTACTGATGGGCTTGAGAAAATTTACAAAATGGTATATTCCACCTGATTTGATTTCAATCGGTAGAAAAATAGCAGATTATACCATAGAAAGAGAAGCATATCCGGTTTAAATAGAACAGAATTTATGAAATAAATCGGGACATTACGGTTCTTTTATTTGTATCTCTTTGAGTTGTAATAAGGGTTTACTAAGTGCTAAAAAAAAACTTTTAATATATCTTCAGGAGCAATGGTTTCGGTGCACTTATATTTTTCTTTGTTAATGCATTTTGTTTTTAAAAATTTATAACACGGAGCACAGGAAATAACGGGCTTAACAGGGATAAATTTTCCCAAAGGTTCATTTTTTTGAAAATCAGTCGATGTATAAATAATTATCCCTTTTAATCCCCTCCAACTTGCAAGGTGAGAAATACCGGAGTCATTCCCGATAAAAAATATGCTTTTGTCAATAATTGAAATAAGGTCTTTTAAATTTTTTGGAAAAATAATTTTTAATTTTTTTTCTTCAAATAATGTCTTTAATTCCCTTTCTTCGGGTCCCAATATTACTCTTACTTCAAAATCCTTTTTTAAACATTCTCCTATTTCCGGAAAAAATTTCCATCTTTTAAAATACTTAAATTTTTTTGAACTTCCGGGAAATAAAAGCAAAGGTCCTTTTTTATTTTTTATTTCCTTCGGTTTCCATAAAAAAGGATTCTTCAAAATCGGCTTCACAAGTTCCAAATTTCCTATTTTTTCTTTTTTTACAAAAGGAACTTTTATATTATAAATTTTTAGATAATCTTTCCCTTTCAATCCTATTCTTATTTTTGATTTCAAAAATAAATAAATAAAAGGGTGTTTTTTATAAGGAGCATAAAGATTATGAGTTGAAGCGAAGACTTTTTTATTTTTTAAACTTCTCATTAATTTGAAAAAATTTTCCTGAAATTCTGTTTCAATTTTAAGACCCGAAATTTTCAGAAACTCTTCCTGCAGTTTATTTAATACAAATACTTTTAATTTAAATTCCTTTGAAAGATTGTAAAGTGCAGGATACGAAAGAATTGCATTCCCCAATCCTCCGTAAAGAAAATAATAAACCTCAAAGGATCTTATATCTTGTCCCCTGTTTTGTATCCAGAAGCTCTATCCCGAAATTTTTTAATCTTTCCCTTATCTTATCTGATATATCATATCTTTTCTCCTCTCTTAATCTTTGTCTGACTTCTATTATGAGTTCAATCAAATTTCTTACAATTCCTTTATCAAATTTTTCTTCTTTAACTTCAAAGCCCAGAATTTTAAGTAAGAACAAAATTGCATTTTTTGTTTCATAAAATTTATCGTTTCCTTCTTCATAATACCTGTTTCCGATTCTTACGAGTTCATGAATTACCGAAAAAGCAAGGGGTGTGTTCAAATCTTCATCCATTGCATTTTCAAATTTTTTTATTAAACTTTTAATCTCATCGGAGAATCCTTCAATTTTCCTTTCTTCTCCTTTCTCAATAATATCTTTTATTCTTGCAAAGGTTCTTTTTGCTTCTTCAAGTGAGTTTTCATCATATTCAAGAGGGGACCTGTAATGGGCTTTTAATAAAAAATACCTTATCACATTCGGTGAATATCTTTGAAGGGCATCTTTTGCTTTAAAGACAATTCCTGTTGATTTACTCATCTTTTCCCCTTTCATTCTCATAAGACCTGCGTGGAACCAGTATTTTGCAAATTCTTTGCCGGTTGCTCCTTCACTCTGTGCAATTTCATTTTCATGGTGGGGGAAAATCAAATCCTGTCCTCCTCCGTGAATATCAATTGTCTCTCCCAGATGTTTCATGCTCATTGCAGAACATTCAATATGCCAACCCGGTCTTCCTTCACCGAAAGGTGAATAAAAAAAAGGTTATCCTTCTTTCCTTTTCTTCCATAAGGAAAAATCCATCGGGTCCTTCTTTGTGGGATCGGGTTCAATTCTTGCTCCTTCTTCCAGCTCTTCAAGGGATTTTCCTGAAAGTTTTCCGTAATCTTCAAATTCCGAAACATCATACCATATATTTCCGCCTGATTCATAAGCAAGTCCTTTTTCAAGAAGTTTTTTTATTATATCCGATATTTCCGAAATGTGCTGGGTTGCTCTCGGATATAAATCTGCTTTTCTTAAATTCATCCTTTCACAAACTTCAAAAAATTCCTTCTCATACCTTTCCGATATTTCCCTGAAATCCTTATTTTCTTTATTAGCCTTCTGAATTATTTTGTCATCAATATCTGTAATATTTAAAATAAATTTAACTTTATATCCTTTATATTCAAGATATCTTACAAGAATATCTGCTGCCAGGAAAGCCCTCAAATGTCCGAGATGAGGAGAATCCTGGACCGTCATACCGCAAAAATATATTCTTACTTTACCTTCCTCAATCGGTTTGAATTCTTCAATTTTTTTTGTTAATGTATTATAAATTTTCATCTTTAATATTTAAGGTAAATGAGAGTTTTATTTCAAGAATCTTTAGTTTTTGATTTGTATTATTAATGATTTTGAATTATAATTTAATGAGGTTCAATTCCTTTTAAAAAAACAGGTGTGCCATGGTTTTCTTATTATTAATAAGTTTAATTGATTTTAAACCTAAAATTTTATGGAAAGGTTATGAGAAAGTGAGATATAAAGGTGAAAAGGCATACAAAAATCCTCTTGCTTTTCGATATATTGGACCCTATGGAGGAATTATATTCAAACCCATATCTTCTGACCCGAAAAAAGTTGTCGCAGTATCATTGATTGAATATCATAAATGTGAAAATATATTTACCGATTCTTTTAAAATTGTGATTCCTTACGGATATTCTTTTTATAAAATTTCGAATGGAATAGGAGTCATGTCCGGAGACAGTCAATTTGTACTTGCAAGGAATGATACCTCATATTATTTCACATCGGATAACTTTTTGACAATTGACACCGTTTATATGAATGCTGAAATAGATTTTATCACAGGAAAGGATGACACGGTGTATATGATAGTTGGAGATTCTCTTTTGAAGTCTGTTGACGGAGGGGCGACTTTTAATTTTGTTTATGATTTTGAGAATTTCTTGGGACCGGGAGACTATTCCTATGTTATGGATGTAAATCCAGGCAATGCAAATGATATTTTTCTTTATATTTCTGATGGTTATTATGCATATTCTTTTGACGGAGGAAACACGATAACCTTCGGATTTATGGATACTGTAAACGTCTTTTCTTTGAGGATTTCACATTTTGATTCGAATAATATTTATATGACAACTGAAAGCGGTATAATAGTAACAAAAGACCGTGGAACTACCTGGGATACTCTTTGGCTAACTCCCTTTCCCGGTACTCCTGTATATCCCGGTTTTGCAATTGATGTTATTCCGTTATCAAGCGATACCTTTTTATTATCCTCTTTAATTCACAAGGGAATTTACAAAGCCTTTTACGATGCTTTTACCTCCATGTGGTTTTATTCAATGGTGGATACAACATTTGTTCCTTTATTTTTTGAACCTGTTTATAAAAATGGTGTTCTCTCAGATACTTTCTATGTAGGTTCAAATGACGGAATTTATTATACAACAAACAAAGGAAATACATGGAATCAGGTGAAAACAAAATTAAAAGCAGTGGTGATTCCGGGTCCCGGAGCAATATCTCTAAAGAAAGACACCGTGTTTTTAATCTCAGGGGGTGGAATTGTTTATAGAAGTTACGATTTACCCTCAGGTTTCACACAGCTGAATTTTAAAGGTAATTTAATCTTTTTTGGAAATAATATGATTAAAAATGAAAGAACAAATCCCCTGAATTTGTATGTTGTGACACCTTATATGAGACTCCCGCTTACAGGGTTTGAATATAAAACCCTATGGTTTTCAAATGACGGAGGAAATACTTTTACATTAAAAGATACGAGCACAAACCTACTCACATTCTATGATATGTTTTACGGTTCAAACACCGATACCTTATTTTTGTGGAACTCGGACAGCATAGTAAGAACAGGGGATGGAGGATTAAGTTTTCAGATAATTTATAAAGATACTTCAAACATTGGTAAGGTTGAAGGAGAAGAAGACACAATTTTTATATTAAAAAATACCGGTGATACCCTTCTTATGAGTTATAACGGAGGAGATACATTTAATTTTGCGTCTGTTCTTTTGAATGGTCCGTATGATATTTACTGGGCTAAGGGAACACCTTATATATTTTATCCTGATACATTTTCTAATTTATGGTGTTATGACATAGTAAATAATATTTTCAGCACTGTTTTTACTCCACCTACATCAAGTTCTGTTTTAATAAATGCTTATCCCTCGGAAGATGGTCTAATTTATGCCCTTTATCAGGATACTTTAACACAGGAGTATCTTATATATTATAAGCAAATACCTGCGGGGACACTTATGACTGCTTCTCTTCCGCCTGTGAATGAAATGTTTGTAGGACTCATACCTGCGAGAGGAGGGAAACTCCTTCTCTATTCCTTAGGACGCGGATTCTATTTTACCACGGTCACGGATATAAAAGAATCATATTCTTTAAGAAAAAATTCGGACATTTCCCTTGCCGGGTCTTTTGTAAAAGATAAAGTTGTTTTTCTTACGAACTTAAAAGCAAACAGGAAAGTCTCTATTTTCAATATTGCGGGAAGAAAAGTCTTAAGCAAATCACTTTTTATTAAAAACAAGGCACAAATTGATATAAGTTCCCTTTCAAAAGGCACATATTATATCAAAGTTGAAAATAGGTTCTTGAAATTTGTAAAATTTTAAGATAAAATTAAAAAATGATGGCCCCGTAGCTCAGGTGGTTAGAGCGTACGCCTGATAAGCGTAAGGTCGGTGGTTCGAGTCCACCCGGGGCCATCTCAATTTTTTAGGAGGTAATATGAGAAAAATAATAGCAGTTCTGGTAGTAACAGGAGGAGTCTTATTTGCAACAGAAACAAGGGTAAGCACATTCGGAGGTGTGGCTGATTTTATGAAAGATGATGTTCTTGCACTTACTTATCCTGCTCAAATATTGAACTTCCCGAGTTTGTTAGTTCTTGAAGCAGGAGACGAAGCCACACTTATAAACGGTGACGCATATCTTAAAGGCTATTTCGGACTCGGTGAAAATCATTCTATGGGGGTATGGGGAACCTACCTTAATATTCCTGTTTATACTTATCCTTACAGAACAATAAAAGGGCTTATGCTTTCTTATGCAAAATATTTCGGAGAAAGTTTCGGCTTTGGATTAAACATGGGATTCGGAATGTACAACAGTACGGTCGAAGACACATCAGGCGGAGGATTTAAAAATAAAGAAAGTGCATCAAACTTTATGTTAAATCCGGGCTTGACTTTTTATCTCTCTGAAACAGATTTTATAGACATCGGTTTCAAATTTAACATGCATACTTTTGATGTAAAAGCCGAATTCCCCCCTGATACAACAAAAGCAAAAGGAACAAGTGATATTTCTTTTGATGCAAGATACTGGAAGGGTATTTCGGAATACACATCAATGGTTGTGGGGCTTCATTTTCTAACATCGGATAACTCATTTGAAAGTATCATGGGCGGAGATAAAATTGAGACAATAGATAAACTATCAACTTTTTTATTAAATTTCGGTATAAACACCCAACCTATTGATATATTGAATTTGATACTCGGACTTTCCTTGTCAAGCTATTCCCGGGATTACGGAGAGGAAGGAAAAGTGAGTAGTTTAAGCCTTGCAGGTGTTGTTGGAATTGAGGCGGAGATCGGAAGATGGTTAATTTTGCGACTTGCAGCAAGAAAAGATATATGGGCAAGTTTCAGCGATAAATACTATTCAGACCCTTATCAGGAAGCCACGGAATCGTCACAAGATCTACTCCCTCTTGTACTGGGCTTTGCATATAAAAGGGGCAACTTCAGAATTGACGGTGCTGCTTCACCAGATATTTTCTATAACGGTCCTTACTTTATCACCGGACAACAAAGTACCCTATTTTATTCGTTAAGTTTAATTTATTCTTTCGCCAGTTTTTAAAAAACAAGGAAGGACATAAAGATTAATTTAGGGAGGGTAAAAAATCCCTCCCTTTTTATTTTCAAAAAGGAGGTTTGAAATTGGGAATTAAAAATGATAAATGGATTAGAGAGATGGCTTTAAAACACAGAATGATTGAACCTTTTTCCGAAAACTTAGTCACAAAAGGTGTGATTTCTTTCGGTGTTTCCTCTTATGGATATGATATCAGAATTGCAGATGAATTTAAAATTTTTACGGATGTATATTCCACAATTGTGGACCCCAAAAACTTTGACCCCAAATCATTTGTAAATTTCAAAGGAAAAGAATGTGTTATCCCCCCTAATTCATTTGCCTTGGGAAGGAGTGTTGAATACTTCAGGATACCCAGAAATGTTCTCGGAATATGTATCGGTAAATCAACTTATGCACGATGTGGAATTGTAATAAATATAACACCCCTTGAACCTGAATGGGAAGGGTATATAACGATTGAAATATCAAACACGACCCCACTTCCTGCAAAAATTTATTCAAACGAAGGAATAGCACAGGTAATATTTATTGAAGGAGACGAGATTTGTGAAATATCCTATAAAGACAGAAAAGGGAAATATCAGGCACAAAAAGGAATTATGTTACCGAAAATTTGAACTTCTTATATTTTTTAATTTTCTTTACAACTTTAAATAAAGAAAAAGAAATTATATTAAAAGAATTAAATTATTTGTGGAGAGAAGATTACAAAAATGCAATACTTGTTGAAAGGGAAATTTTTAAAAGATTAAAAGACCATCCCCTTCCTTATGTATTACGGACCATAAGATATTTTGAAATAATGTGCGATTTTTCCGAACCTGACTCCGAAAATAAATTTATGGAAAGCATAGAGAAAGGTATCAGATTATGCGATTATAAATTAAAAAAAAGATTGAATAAAGAAGAAAAAAATGAAATTCTTTTTTTAAAAGGGACACTTATTGCATATTCCGCGATGTTTGAAGGTTTAAAAGAGAATTATTTAACCGCTCTTTCAAAGGGTTGGAAGGCATATAACATGATTAAGAAATTTAAAAATTATCCCGACTCTTATCTTGCGCTCGGAATATACGATTACGGAGCAAGTGTTTTACAGAAATATATAGGAGAAATTTTTATAAGGGGAAACAGAAAAGAAAAAGGATTAAGGGAATTAAAATTTGCTGCTGAGAAAGGTATTTTTATGAAGCCTTTATCCATGGATGCTTTAATTGAGGTTCTTTTGAGGGAAAAGAAGCATGACGAAGCTATTGAATGGGCGGAGAAATTTTATGAAGAATACGGGGAATTGAGGAGAACACTTTTCACACTCGGTAGTGCTTACAGAAAATCAGGGTATTGGGAAAAAGCACTCAAAGTTTACAGGAGACTTTTAAGCAAAATTAATGACCAGGGTTCCAATTATAACAAGGGGATTGTAAGGCTTTACATAGCAGAGGCACTTTATGTATTGAATCGGAACAAGAAAAGAGCAAAGAGATACCTTAGGGAAGCGGAAAGTCTTATAATCAAAAGCAGGTGGTATAGAAAAGATAGGGTTTTAAATTTTATAAAAATTTTGAAAAAGCAGGAGTTTTTTAAAGATTAAGTTATTTTTATTATGAATTTTTGAAGTTTATGCTTTACATTTTCATCCTTAATTGTTCCGAGTATTTTATTCGATATTTCATATACTGCATTTGATGGGAGTACAAATGCTTCCTTTTCCATAGGAAAATCACGTACTTTTACTTTAAATTCCGAAAAATTAATTTTTTTAATTTCTTTAAGTTTTGTATAATTTACGATTCTTTCGTGTGCGTACCTGCTTATAAGAATATAATTCTCTCCGAAAAGATCTTTAAAAATCTCCAATTTTGTAATCTCTTCAAATCTTGCAACGCGGTTAGCAACCCTTCCGCATATAGAATAGTCAACGAATTCTTCACCATCCAAATTTGCTACAAGTACTCTTCCATAGTCAACTGCTATTCCGAAAACCGGTCTGAAGTTCGGAAATTTTCCTTTTTTACTTTGAGCAATTAAAGATATTATACATGCTGTAAGAAGTCCGTAAATAGAAGCTTTACCCTGGGTGTATCTTTCTTCACAGAAGGCATAAATGCAGTCTCCTATTAATTTAAGTGTTGAAATGTCTTTTATAGCAGGAACCAATTCTTTATAAATATCCTTCAAAAAATGCATCACAAATTTCGGGTCTTCATGGGATTCAAGAAAAGAAGTAAACTTTCTTAAATCTGCTTGAACAACACAGACGAAACTTTCTTTCGGATCCAAGATGTGCTGTAATTCTTCTTTAGGATTTTTGCTTTCGATAATTAACTTTGCAAGATGAGCAGGTAAAAAACGAAGAGCAGCTCTTAATCTTGCTCGGTTTGCTTCTTCAAGTGATTTATTTAATTTGAATTCTCTATAGCTTTGGAGGTCAAAAAAATAACAATAGATTACAACAAGTGTAAAACAAAGAGATATCACTACCAAGTAAAATATATAAGCAGTTGTAAGGTTAACTTTACCTATCAAGATCCCCATTGATATTACCGTAAGATACCCGATAAAATGTAGGGAAGTTGCTTTAAAGAATGTAAGCGGAAGAATTGCAGCGACTCCGAGTGAAATGCAGACCGAACCGAGGGTATAAAGTGAAGCGGCTTGCGGAGTAGCCCAGGTAAGGAGACCTTGAAAAAAGAAAGCAGAAAGCCCGCCCAAAAATGCAATCAGATCTGTATGCTTATTTGCTAATTTTGTATAGGAGAGAAAGGCAAATATAATCAGAACCATTGCTCCTGTAATTCTTACGAAGAAATACCACGGATAAAAAGGAGAATTCATTATATAAAGATCAAGTAAGATACATGAGAGCCATATTGCTGCTCCTAAAAAAATTCCCACTTTCAGACGCCAGTGTAACATTTTTCTTCTGCTTTCTATAAACTCCTTGTCTTTATAATTTACGCCGATTATTTTTAACATTTTTTCATAATAAAATAAGGATTGAAATATTTTCAAATTTTGCATTTAAGATATTTTTTATTTTATTATTTATAAATAAAAGGTCAGGTGCCGGGAAGTGGGTGAAAATCCCACACCGCCCCCGCGACCGTGATGGACCGGTAGGGAGGACCCTTCGGGGCAAAAGCCCGCCACTGGGAAAAAGGGTAATACTCCATCATAAGGAGTATTTGCTCTTTTCCTGGGAAGGTGGAAGGGTCCCTCCAAGAAGGTCCTGAGTCGGGAGACCGACCTGACCTTTCAATGCCCCGGGGTGAAGGGCTATTAAACCGGGTTACACTCCCGACCCGGGTCCTTTAATTTAAGGAGGTTTAAATGCTTAAACTCCTTATAATTCTCCAGGTGTACGGGGGAATTACACCTGGAGCAAAAGTCTATGAAATTCCCCCGATAGAAGTCTCTGCAAAATATCAAGAAAACATTCTATCCTCAAAAGGCACAACATATCTTGTTGATTCCACACTCCTAAACACCTTTCCTTATGACCCTTATTTCACAAATGTTTTCTATATTCCTTCGGTAACAGCCAATATCTATGGATTTCCCGGATATCTCCAAACCGTATCCTCAAGAGGTTTTTCCTCAACCAGAACCGGCATATATTTTGAAGGATTTAAACTCAATTCAAGAAGCTCCGGAAGTTTTAATCTTTCACTCCTTTCAGGACTTCCTCTCTCCGGAATCGAAATGCTTTCCTCCTCTGGATCCTCTGTTTACGGTGAAAATACACCCGCGGGTGTCCTTAATCTTAAATTAAAAAGAAAACCCGGATTTAATCTTAAAGGAGGAGCAGGTAATTTAAGAACAACCCTTTTTTCCGGAGAAATAGGTCTGCCTTTTACATATATTTATTATTCAAACTATACATCAATTCCCCTATCCCCAAATAAAGAAACACATCTATCAAAATATACCTCCTTGATCGAAAATGAAAATTTTAAATCCATTCTTTTATATTCAAAAAATAATATAGGTAATCCTACCTCCTATGTAAAAAAAGAAAAGGATGAACTTCTGCTTTTCGGAAACAGATTTAATTATAAGTTTTTCAATATTGGTTATCAGTATAAAAAAGAATCGATCAAAATAGACACTTTAATATATACCAAAGATACGGCATACGGATTCTTAGAGAAAATAAATGTTTTACAAAAGGAGAGTTATAAAGCATGGAATGTATCCAATAGAATTTTCGGGGATTTTGTTTTACCTTTAAATGTATTAAAAATAAGATTGGGTTTTGAGTATGAAAAAGAGTATTTAAGAGGAACATTATTTGAAGAACAGGATACTTTAAATCCGGAGGACGAAAGACTATATCCCTATTTTTCCTTTGATTTACTCATACCCGGTTTCACTCCGTATTTTGAAGGAGGTAAGGAATTAAAAGGAATCTTTAAAACAGAGAGTCCTTTTATTTACAGAACGGGTTTTATTTTTTATTCAGAATATTTATCCCTGTTTTTCAATTATTCAAGAGGCTTTAAAGCACCAACCCTTTTTGATCTTTACTGGCCTAACACAGGGTTATTTAAAGGAAATCCTGATTTAAAAAGTGAAGAATCAAAAGAAATGGAAGGAGGAATCAGGGTATTATCTGATGGTTTTTATATGAGTCTTTCTTATTTTAAAAGAAGACTTATTAACGGAATCGTTTGGGCACCGACCCAGAATTGGATGTGGACACCTCAAAATATTGCAGAAATTAAAACACAAGGACTCGAAGGAATGATTAATGTAAAAAAAGAAGAATATCTCTTAAATATGAATTTCATTTTTTATAAAGACAGAAAGCAGATAGAAAATAATATAGAAACTACACTCTTCTATGTTCCGACATATCAATTTACATTCCTCATAGGGGAAAATTTAAAAAATTTCTCTTTTTATTATAGAGCAAGATTTATAGGACCTCATCTTTCTTATGACCCTGAAACATTCCGGAATGTTGAAATAAAACATATTGTATTTAATGATTTATCTTTTAAGTTCAAGTTAAACCCTTACTTGCGGATTTTAATCCTGATAACCAATTTTGATAATAAACCTTATGAGTTTATAAAAGGTTATCCATTAGAAAGAAGAAGAATCTATGTATTTGCTGAGGCAAATATTTAATTTATTTTTGTTTTACGGGGTCCTCTTTTGCGGAGGACCCCGAATTATTTCTCTTGCTCCAAGTATAACCGATTTTTTAATAAGATTTAAACTTGAAAAATACATCGTCGGAAAAACTTACCTTGACCCTGATTATATAAATGCAGAAATTGTCTTAGGTTCTTCAATGAGGATTTCACACGAAAAAATAATAAATCTAAAACCCACTCATATAATAACAGCAGGGCTTGTTCCTGAGGAAGATTTTGAATTTATAAGAAATAAAAAAATAAAAATCATTTCCCTTAAATATGAAACACTGTTAGACATAGCAGAAACTTTTTTAATCTTAGGGAAAGAATTTAATTTGCAAGAGAAAAGTTTATTTTTATTAAAAAGTTTCCTTGATTCACTTTATTTGTTTAAAAATAAAAAAAACGGCAAAAAAGTCCTTTATATTTTAGATATGACAGGCGGTATATGGACATGCGGTAAAAATACATTTATTTCTGACCTTTTAAGATGGGTCGGATTCAAAAATATAGGAGATGTTTTTAAAGATTATAAAATTATTTCTCCGGAATTAATTCTGAAAGAAAAGCCTGATATTGTGATATTTGCATTTAAAAGCCCTGAAAATTATTTTAAAGGAACATTTCTTGAAAAACTTTCAGCCATTAAGAAAAATAAATTCTATTCTGTTCCGAATTCCGATTATTTTTCAAGACCTTCTCCCAAGATTTTAAAAGCATTAAAATTTCTTTCCGAAATAAATTGAATAAAAAAAACGTAATTCTTTCTTTAATATTTTTAATTCTCTTTGTGATTTCCATATTTATGGGACCTGTAATAGAAATTAACAAATTTATAATTTTAGAAATAAGGCTACCGAGAATAATTCTTGCCTCCCTTATAGGAGCCTTGCTTTCATTGGCGGGTCTACTGACCCAGACCCTTTTCAGGAATCCCATAGCAGAGCCTTATCTTCTGGGGATATCGGCGGGTGCTGCTCTGGGAGCTTTTATTTCAAAATATTTTTTAAATTTATTCCCTTATCAGGGGCAATTTTTCGCCTTTCTTTTCTCGCAACTTATTGTATTAATTGCAATTTTTATATCAATGAGAGATGGATTTTTGCCACGCGAGACTCTTTTGCTTGCAGGAATAGCTCTTTCACTTCTTGCTTCAGGAATTTTATCCTTACTTATCTTCCTTTCACCTTCGGAAAGAATAAAAATATTTTTCTGGCTCTTCGGAAGTTTCTCATATGCTCAATGGAAAGATGTTATTCCTGTTACGGTTATTTTCATGCTCTCTGTGTGGTATATTTTTTTTAATTCAAGAAAATATGACCTTATGCTTCTATCTGATGAGGAAGCAATCACACTTGGACTCAATATAAAGAAAGAAAGAATTTTCCTTGCGTTTTTCATTTCAATAATAACAGGGGTTTCGGTTTCAATAACCGGAATTATCGGATTCATAGGATTGATGGTGCCTCACATATCACGGAGATTGACCAGTTCCGGTATTCATAAAAATATGATTATGCCTTGTATCTTAACGGGAGCAATCCTTTTGGTTTTATGCGATGATTTTTCAAGAACCCTCTTTAACGGAGCAGAAATTCCGGTAGGTGTATTTACTTCATTAATAGGGGTTCCATTTTTCATATCCCTTTTATTTAAACCCGGATCCATAAGTTGAGCAAAGACCTTTTTAATGAATGAAGCAAAGGGTTTCCTTATTATGTTGCGTTATATTATTCATCATTCATAAAATTTGCATAAAGATGTGACTCTTATGCTAAAAAATTAATTTTCGGGTGTTACAATCAAAAAACCTTATTTTATCTTCACGAAATTTTATATAAACATAATTATCTATCCCTAAACCTATCTCTGCTTTTGAAAATGCTTTTATTGTAAAATCTTCAATTTTTAATGTTAAAAGCTGAGTGTAACCGAGTTCTTCTTTTAAAAGAATTTTTGAACAAAGTGAACCCCTACACTTATTGGCATAAATTTCTATATTTTCCGCCCTGATACCTATAATAAATTCCTTTAATTTTTTTCTTTCAATTTCGTTTCTTATTTTATCACTTAATTCGAATTTTTGATTTCCTATAAAGATTTCACCGTTTTCATATCTTGCTTTTAAAAAATTCATTGAAGGGATACCTATAAATTCTCCTACTTTTATTGTTGAAGGAAATTCATATATTTCCTTAGGATTCGAAATTTGAACTATTTCTCCATCAAACATAACTGCTATTCTATCCCCGAGTGAAAGGGCTTCTATCTGGTCATGAGTTACATATACAGTTGTTGTCCCCAAATCCCTGTGTAATTTTTTTAACTCCGTTCTCATTTCTGCTCTTAATAAAGCATCAAGATTTGATAATGGCTCATCCATTAATAAAACATCCGGGTCAACCGCAAGCGCCCTGGCAACAGCAACCCTTTGTTTTTGTCCACCGGAAAGTTGAGAGGGAAATCTATCAAGTAAATTATCAATTTTCAATAGTTTTGAAACCTCCTTTATTTTTTTGTCTATCTCTTGTCTCGGAAATTTTCTCATTTTTAACCCGAAAGCAATGTTATTATAAACCTTCATATGAGGAAAAACAGCATAATTCTGGAAAACCATTGAAATGTTTCTTTTTGAAGGGGGTAACTCTGTAACGTCTCTATCACCTATAAAAATCTTTCCTTTATCAACTTTTTCAAGCCCTGCTATACACCTCAGGGTCGTTGTTTTACCGCATCCTGAAGGACCGAGAAGAACAAGAAACTCACCGCTTTTCACTTCAAGGCTTAAATTCTTTAATACTTTGTTTCCGCCGAAACTTTTTTCTATATTCAAAAGCACCACCCCCTTTTTACTCATCATCTTAAAAACCGCCCCACATTTTCATAAGATAATTCCTTATAAAAAATATAAAAATAATTGCAGGTACGGAAAGGAAAAATCCTCCTGCATATTTGAAATACAAAGGGGAAGCATCCAATAAATTCAAAATATGAGCAGATAAAGTTCTATTCTCCACAGTCAGGATACTTGCAGCAAATACCTCATTCCAGGAGGTTATAAAGGTAAAAATAAGCATAGCAGCTATGCCGGGCAGGGATAAGGGTAAAAGAATTTTTAAAAATGCTTTTAATTTTGAAGCACCGAAGACAATTGCAGCTTCTTCATATTCCTTTGAAATTCTTATAAAAATGCCTGAAAGTATTATTATTGAAAAAGGTAAAGCCATTGCGGTATGAATGAGTGCAACTCCCAAAAGGTTGTCATAAAGGGAGAGCGTTATATAAAAACTTGTTAAAGGAACAGCAAGTAAAGGAATCGGTAACATTCTTGTCATTAAGATAAATATTTTCAAACTTTCCCTTCCTTTAAAATAATATCTTGAAAAGGCATAGGCGGAAGGAATTGAAATAAAGAGAACAAGAATAAGTGTGATAAAGGCAACAATTAAACTGTTTTTAAAAGAGGATATTGTTCCGTAAGATGAAAAAAAGAATTTTATGCTTTCAAGGGAGAAGTCTTTCGGAAGCAAATTCTTCGGCCATTTATAAACCTCTTGTTTGGAAGAAAAAGTGCTCACGGTAATTAAAAATACAGGCAACAGTACCCATAAAGAAATTATTGTGAATGTTATAATCTGTGCAAATTTTTTAAATATTTTCATAAACCGGCTCCTTATATGTTAAGAATTTTAAATAAATTGCAGTTAATAAAAGTGATAAGATTATTATAACAACCGCATAACAGGACGCAATGTGTGAATTTCTGTATATGTAATACCAGAAATAGGTTTCACCCGAAAGAACAGGTATCATGTCTCCGGCAAGTGCTATCACAACTGCAAACATTTGAAATGCAAAAAGTGTTCTTATTATTAAAGCTGATTGAATGGATGGCTTTAATAGAGGAATGATTATATAAAATATTCTTTTAAAAAAATTTGCTCCGAAGACATTTGCAGCATCAATGTAATCTTTTTCTATCATTTGAAGCCCTGCTATTAATATAATAAGTACAATCGCGGTTGCCCTCCAGTGTTCGGCGATTAAGATTGATGTAAATAAAAGGGGTATGTTTTCATAGGAGAGAAAGTATACGGGCTTTTTTATTAAACCCAGAAAATAAAAAAAAGAATTTAAAAAACCGTGCTCAGTGAAAATTGAGAGGAAAATTAAACCCGCAGCAAGATCGGATATTGCAAGGGGTATTGAACATATAAAAAGTAAGGTTTTTGAACCTTTAAAGTTTCTGTTTATAAAAAGAGCAATCAAAAATGCGGTAATCAATTGAAGCGGAACAATCGTAACTGCAAACATTAATGTGTATTTGATTGCTGAAAAAAATCTCGGATCCCTCAATAATTCTCTGAAATAAATGAGTGTAAATTTGTTATTTTCATCAAAAAAAGCAAGCTTTAAAGCATTAAAAAATGGATTGAAAAAGAAAAGAAGGATATAGAGTAAGAGGGGTAAAAGTAAAACATAGGGAAAATATTTCTCATTTAATTTCATTATCAGGAGGGGGAAGAGAAGCTCCTTTCTCTTTAAATAACTTTATTATTTTTTTCTTATAAAACGGAAGAATATCCATTGGATTTTTATTTTTTATTACTATCTCCTTGAAAACATCCCTGTATATTTTCGTGAATTCTCCCTGTTTATTCCCGAGTCCCCCGGGAATAAATGACACAATTAAGTTTTTTCCAGAATTTTGTTTTTTAACTCCTTCTGCGATTTTTTTGATTCCTTTTTCAAGACCCTCAAAACTTATATTTTCTACAACAGGCAAAAATCCCGTGCCTTTCAATATTTCCCTTTGAATTTCCGGCTTAACAAGGAACTCTATAAGGGAAAAGGCGTAATCTTTTGAAGGAGCTGTCTCAGGAACCGCAAGACCCGAAAGAACCACTATAATACCTCTTCCCTTTTTTCCCATCGGTGAGGAAAAAATTACAAAATCATCCGGTCTTTCAATTATTGCGCTCTTGATTCTGGAAATATGGTCCCATGCAATCCATACTTCTTCTGAAAGAAGGGGGGTATCCATTTTTTCCCATCTTGCCGAGCCGGGATTCGTGTATTTCCACAGATTTTTTACATAATTCCACATTTCTATTGCATCTTCACTGTCAAATTTTATAATCTGAGCTTCTGTAAATGAAGGATAAAGGTATCCGTGCAAGAATCTGTGAATCAAACCCCTGGGACCCGCTGGTAAGCCGAATTTTCTTTCTCCGGTTTTCTCCCAAATTCCTTTAACCCATAATAAGAGGTCATTATAAGTTAAAGAATCAATATTTACACCAGGAGGTAAGTATTCAAGAGCCTTTTTATTTGCCACAAAAATATATGTTCCTTGGAGCCAGGGTATGTAAATTGTTTTACCTTTATATTTATTGTATTTTAAAGCAAAGGGTAAAAAATTTATTTTTTTCTTTTTAAGGTTTGATAAAAAATTTTTTAAATCAATAAAAGCCTCTCCTATGGACTCAAAATCACTTGAAAGTCCTCCTGCAAGGGATATCTTTCCCTTTTTTGCTTTGTATTCCGCATTTATCCTGTCCTGAAATTCTCCGTAATTTGCACCTAAGAATATAACTTTTATTTTATTTCTTTTTTCAAATTCAGAAAGAACATTTTTTCTGAACCACTCGGCTTCTTCAATAGGCACAAGTTGAGTTGAAATAAAATATAATTTATTTAAGCCGAATAATAGAAAAAGAAACAAAAGATTGCCCATATCTAAAATCTTATTTTTAGAGTCAGGATTTCAAAAGGTTTAACATTCAATTCAACTGTCTTACCTGATAATTTTACCTTCCTCCTGTCATTTATTTCTTCTTCCAGCAAATTACATAATTTAACTTTTTTCGGTTTTTTGAAAAATTTAATTTTTGTTGTGGTATTTCTACCTTCTGCTTCATAAAGCCTCAAAATAATATCCCTACCTTCTTCTGATTTTTTAAGTGCGCTTAATATTACATTTAAAGGAGTTATTGTAATAAAAGAATTCTTTACCCTATATTTTTTGCTTCTCGGGAGTTGCAGAGAAATGAGTCTCTGATTAAATTCCCATCCTTGTAAATAACTTTTTGCCTTTTTCCAATTTCCTTCATGAGGATATACCGCATATTCAAATATATGTTTGCCTTTTTCCATTGCCTCCGGAACGGGAATAACAGGACCTGCTCTTCCATCAGAGGACAAAGTATCAACGCCCCTTAAAAGTGTTAAATATATACAATTATCCCTTACCTCATTCTCGGGGTTGCCTTTGTTGATTACGGTTATCCCTTTGGCTCCATCATTTACATCAATCCACCTTAAAGAGGGGTATACACCGGAGGGTTTCTCCCTCCATTCCTCTGCCTTAAAATAATATAAATCTTTTTTTCTCTTTACAGCACCGAATTGCGACTCACAGATGTAGTTTTTAATAACAAAGGCAGGTTTAAACCTGACTCTTAATCTGATTCTCGGGTGATCATTTTCAACCTCTGTTACAAAATCTATTCTCGGTAAATCCCTGTAAATTATAATTTTTTTCTTAATGGTTAAAAATTTATGCCTCCATATCCTGGGCTTTAACTTATGAACCAACCTGTAAGGCCATCTTAAAGAATAATATTCTGTCTCAACTTCAATAACCGCCCTTAAATGGTTCCTTTTTACATGAATATCTTTCAATTTAAATGAGCCGTATTTAATTCCCTCTCCGCTTTCTGTCTTTAAAGGTCCCTTGAAACTTTCTTTATGATGGTACAAATCCCCTATCTCTTCATCAATCACAATCTCATTGCCGGAAAAAATCTCCTTTCCGTCTTTTACCACTCTTATAAGACCGGTTTCAAGGGAGAAAATAACTTTGAAAAATTTGTTTTCAATAGTATTTCCCTTTAATCTCAGATAATTTCCGTTGTGTTTCTTTTCTTTTTTTCTTTTCTTTTCGAGGATTCTATAAACTCTATAACCGAGCGAAGGAACATTTGCAATAAATCCTATTTTTGCCTTTCTGATTGAATCATCTTCAAATCTTGAAACTTTAAAAACTTCAATTTCTATTTCTTCTCCATCTGATTCAAGTGCCTCTATATCGTATATATCTCCGCGCATAAAGCTCATCTCAATCTCAATCCAGTTTTTAACAGGAAAAGAAAGGGGATTGAAAATTACAATATCACCATTAAATTTTTCATCAGAATCCGTATAAACGATTGATTCAAAAATTCCGGGTTCAATCCTGTTTAAATGTGTTTCAAGAACCTTAATGTGGTCTTTTACTTCTTTATAACAATCGTCCATTCCTGTACCGGGTGTTACATCATGGAATGCAAGAAAAAGAACCTTTTTCCAGAGATTTTTCAATTCAATCGGGTAATTTTTTGTAAATAAGTAATTGATGGTTGAGAACTTTTCAAAAGATAAAACCCTGTTTTCATATTTTCTCAAATTCTTTTTTATCCATATTCTTGTTGAAGCAACATCAGGAAAAATTTGTGAGTATTTTCCGGAATACATTTCTCCCTTTATAACAGGGAGTTTATCCTTAAATTCCTCGAGTTTTTCAAAAAACTCGGACGGGGTTGAAATTTTTATTTCGGAATTTTTATGAACTTTATTCCATTTTTTAACTATTTCACATGTTTCATCCTGAGGTAATGTAACCCCGCTTCCGGAGGGCATTAAAATATAATTTGTGGCTGCAAGTTTTTTTAATTTTTTATAACTTTCGTGAATTTTGCTTAAATCAAGACCAGCCCTGTATCCGAGCGGCATGAAATGTGTCAAAATTCGTGAACCGTCTAAAGCTTCCCAAAGAAACTCCGAAGGTTTATTCTTAGGTGCGCCCCTTCGGAATGCCAGGTATTTATAGCCTGATTTGACATAAATTTGCGGTAATTGGGCATTTAAACCGAAACTGTCCGCCTGCCACATTACTTTCACATTGACACCGAATTTATCTTTTATATATTTTTTACCGACAAGAATTTCCCTGATAAGGGTTTCTCCTTGGGGAATCATTAAATCCGCCATAAGATATTCTCCATCCGCAATCTCAATTCTTCCTTCTTTAACATATTTTACCAATTTTTTAAATATTTCGGGGTATCTTCTTTCAACTTCTTCTAAGAGATATGTTTGTTCCAAGAGGAATTTGTAATCATCGGTTTTTTCAATTAATTCAACAGCTTTTTTGAGAATCAATTCAATATTTATATAAAAATAATCCTCTTTTGTAAAAACCCACACAGCATCATAGTGGGTATGAGGACAAAGAAATATTACATCTTTTTTATTTTTCTTCATAGTCAAAAATTATAAATTTTTTTATAACACAAATCCAACCCTCCGGCCCGATCCCGTCTGCCTTGAATAAGTCAGGGATTTTAATATCAGCCCATCCACCATCCGGATTTTTAACAAGTGCCTTTATTGAGCATGCCCTTAACATCGGCTCATCGGTGTAGTAATTCCCTATCCCGATTGTAATGATATTTTTATTGAAATATTTTTTGTATAAATCTGCGAGGATTTTAACCGCTTTTCCCTTATCTGCATTTTTCCCGAATACATGAATAAATCTCCCTCCTATTACAACATTATATTTATCTTTCAAAATTTCAATTGCTTCCTCATCTGCTTCTACCACGGTCTCCGAAAATTCCCTTTCTTTTGCCAATTTTGCGGAACTTAAATCAAGTCCGGTAATTTTTGCTACTTCTTCAATGCTTAAATCAGCATAACCTTTTATTTTATATCTTTTTTGAATTTTCTTTATATCTTTAATTATGTTTTCATATTTATCACCCAATATAATCCTTTCATATCCCTTATAAATTTCTCCTGTTCTTTCAGGAAAATAACCCTTAGGAATGTATATTGCTGAGCCATCTTCAACTATAAAAGGATGATTTATTTCAAATTTTTTTAAATAAACCTCCTGTTCTGCTCTTGTTTTCCCCGAACAAAATATTACAGGAATTTTATTTTTTATTTTGTTTAACAAATTCAATGCATTTCCGGGTGAGTAATTTTCATCGAGTAAAGTGCCGTCTAAATCCGTAAAAACTACGAAATGTTTCCCAATATTACTAATGTTTCTGTTTCCTTTTTTAAGGTGTCTATCCATTTTTTAATATCTATATCTTTAATAGGTGGTAAGACCTCTGGTTTCGGAACTTCCTTTCCTACTTTTATATCGTTTATTTGAAGTTGTTTTAAAATTCTATCCCTTATGTTATCCGTGCATAATTTGCTGTTATAAATTGTTGATAATGACATTAAAACCATGTTTTTAACATGCTCATCTCCTTTTTCTTCATGAATATGCGGATTTAAAGTTTCAATTTGATAGACTTCAATCTTTTCTCCGGGTATCTGAGGTTTTCTTTCTTCAAGTATGTTTTCAAGCAAGAATACAATTTGATAAGGCTCTATTGAAAAACCTGTTGAAAATTCCATAATTTCTGCAAGCTTTATGCTCATGGCATGTTCTCCTGCATTGCCTGTTACGATTATGTTGGTTTCAAAGCCTGTATGCTCTGCTATTAATAAATTTAAAAATCTATTCGTAATTTCACTCACTCTACCCCATTTGGAAAAATAGAGCCTTTTTTTCCTTACCTTAGGTTTGTGTCTCCAGGAAAGTCTCACCATTGTATACTCACTTTCACTCATTAAAAAGCCTGCCGAAAAGTCTTTAACATATTCATTTACAGAACCCGGAATATAATTATCTGCATCAATGAAACCGACATATTTTTTACCGATATATTTTGCGAGTAACATCCCGACTATCATTGCTTCCCCTTTTCCGTCTTTCACAAATCCTTCCTTATCAAGGATATGTTTAAACCCTACTTTTTTAAATGCTTTACCCAGCCCCGGATCCTTTTGATGAATTACAATTATTTTTGCATTTGTCAAAGAGTATAAATGTTTTGCAAGTTCAACTTCCATTTTGAAGTTATTGGGCGATTCTTTCTTACTTCCCGAGACAATTATTATCGGACACTTATGAGGGATTGCTTTTAAAACACCGTCAAGCAGAAAAATTCTCTCATCTTTGGTAGGAACTATTACAGCCAATTCTCCGAGAACTTTTGAAATTTTCTCTCTCGGAATATTACTTATTAAAGAACTTTCAACAAACTCTGTTTCACTATCAAGTTTTATAACTTTTTGAACTTCATGAAATACCACATTACCGAATATTTCCTTATAAACTGTTGTTTCAAGTATCATGTTTTTAAATTTTAAAGTAAAACTATTTCAAAAATCAATTGTCATCTTTTTAAGAATTTTTTCTGAACAATGAGATACATTGCGGGAATGAATATTAAACTTATTAAAAGTGAAAAGAAGAGTCCTCCTATAACTGCGGTTGCAAGCGGTCTCCATGTCTCAGAACCTTCTCCCTTGAATATTGCAAGGGGCATAAGACCCATAATGGTTGTAAAACTTGTGATTAAAATCGGTCTGAACCTTCTTAAAGCCCCTTCTTTAACAGCCTCTAATACATTCTTTCCTCCTATTCTTTTCTTTTCAACATAATCAAGCATAACAATCGCATTGTTTACAACAATTCCAATCATCATTATCAGTCCCACAAAAGAAGGTATTGAAAAAGGCAAATTCCTTAAATAATGGATAATTGCAACCCCTGTTATTCCTGAGGGTACAGTGAACATTATTATAAAAGGCAAAAGAAAAGATTCAAATTGTGCAGCCATTACAAGGTAAACAAGTAGAATCCCTATTAAAAAGGCAAAAAATAATGTTTTAAACGATTTTACCTGTTCTTCCGTTAAACCACCGAATTCAACCCTGAATTCTCCGTGATTCCCGAGAACAGACTTTAACTTTTTCAAAAGTTCCTTTTTTATCTCACCCAAAGGTCTTCCGGAAGATTCAGCCTGAACCTTGATCACCCTTTCTTTGTTTTCTCTTTCAATAGAAAGAGGAGCATAACTTTTTTTAATTTTAAATAAATTTTTCATATATATTTTTCTATCACCCAGAGGAAAGGAAATAAAAGGTAAAAATTCTTTTCTTTTTCTGTATTTATCTTCCATGACTATTTTGATGTCAAGCTCCTTTTTACCTATTCTGAATGTCCCTACCTTATCACCGAAATTCAGGGTTCTTAAATATAGTCCCAGAATTGAGGAATAAAGCCCGATTTGAGCGATTCTTTCCCTGTAGGGAATCAAAGAAATTTCGGGTAATCCCTTTTCCCTTGTTAATCTTATACTCCTGACTCCTTCGGTTTTCTCTAAAATTTCTTTAATATAATCCGCAATTGAATCCGTTATCCTGAAGTTTTCTCCGTAAACTTTTATTTCAATAGGAGCACCGAACCCCTGAATTAAATGTTGAATAGCACCTGTTGTAAGAATTGAATAAGATTTTATTCCGGGTATTTTTTTAATTTTATTTTCAATCTCATCCACAATTTGGAAGATACTTCTTTCTCTTTCTCCTGGTCTTCCTGCAAATGAATAGAAAAAACCGGTGTTTTCTCCCTCAACAAATCCCATTATTCCCGTGAAACCGGACTCGCTTCTCCCGGTTCTGACCGTATAAGTTTTTATCTCCGGAATTTCCTTAAATATGTTTTCTATTTTTCTTGATACAGAATCCGTGACAGAAAGTTTTGTACCGGGTGGCAAGGTGAAATTACCCCTTATTTCACCAGAATCTGATTCAGGAAAGAACTCCGTTTTTACAAACCCTCCAAAGAACAAAAAAAGACCGAAAAAGAAAAAGAGAATTCCGAAAATAAGGGTTAAATATGCATGCCTCAATGAAACTGAAAGAATTTTTTCATAAAGATTTTTAATATATTCAAATCCTTTATATAACAATCCTTTTTTAGGGGGTACTTTTCTTATTAATATTCTGGAAAGGGTCGGGGTAAGTGTAATACTTACAATTAAAGAGGTTAAAAGCACCACCGTAACCGTCATTGCAAGTTGTCTGAACATAACCCCTACAAAACCTGTTCCTATCACAAGCGGACCGAATATCGCAATTGTGGTAAGTGTGGAAGCAAGAATCGGGGCAAAAACTTGGCCGGCTCCTTTAAAGGCTGCATTCAATTTGTCCTCTCCTTCCTCTCTTCTGAAAAATATATTTTCAAGAACAACAACCGCGTTATCAACTACCATTCCTGCTGCAAGTGCAAGTGATGACAAAGAAACGATGTTTATTGAACCGCCTGTCAATTTGAGTAAAATGAAACCTGCAAACAGGGAAAAGGGAATTGTAAGGGCTATTACAAAGCTGGATGAAAAGTTTCTTAAAAATAGGAGTGTCACAAGGAATATAAATAAAATTGCCCAATAAATGGTTCCTGTTAAATTTTGAATTGAGGCTTTTATAAACCGCGAAAAATCATTCACTATCTTTACCTTTATCCCCGGGTAATTCTTGATTATTTTTTTAATTTCTTTTTTGACCCTTTCCGCAACTTCCACAGTATTTGCTCCTGATTGCTTCATTATTCCGAATATAAGAGAAGGAGTGCCCTCTGTTCTCACATAATTTATGGGATCATTATAAGAAATTTTCACATCCGCAATATCTCCGATTTTGTACACTCCTTTTCCCTTTATAAAAATATGTACATTTTTTATATCTTCTATTGATTTAAATTTTGAATTCACTTTAACAGCAATTGATGAAAACTTATCCTGAACGTTCCCGATGGGTATATTAAGATTCTCACGCATAAGTGCTTCTTTTATCATGAAAGGTGTAATGCCCAATTCTTCTATATATCTTTTTTTCAGTTCTATTTTTACTATTTCTTTTTTCCCGCCTCCCCAAAATTGAACATCTCCGACTCCCGGAATCCTCTTTAATCTTTCAGCCACTTCTTTTTCAAAAAATGTTCTTAAATCAAACGAGGTATCCTTAAGTGTAAAAGCTCCTATCATTATAGGAATCTGTGATAAAGCAAATTTAAGGACTTTTGGTGTTTCTGCGTCTTCGGGTAAATAATATTTTGCTATCTCCAGGGTGGTTCTTATATCATCCACGGCTTTATCAATATTTGTTCCCCAATCAAAATTTACGGTTACAACAGAAACATCCTGCATTGATAAGGATCTTATTTTTGTAACATTGGGTACGGTTGAAACAGCGTCTTCTATAGGTTTTGTGACCTCTTCTTCAATCTCTTCCGGGGATGCACCCGGTCTCAATGTAATTATACTCGCCATGGGTATGCTTATATCAGGGAACATATCCAACGGTAGCACCCTTATTGAAAATGTTCCTATAAGAAAAAGAGCTGAGTATAGAGAAAAGGTTAAGATCGGTCTTTTTACAAAAAACTTTATCATTTTATCCCCCCTTTATAATTTCAACCTTATCTCCCTCTTTTAAAACTTCTGTACCTTTAAAAACAACTGTATCATTTTCATTCAAACCTTTTATTATTTCTATATATCCGTCTGACTCTATACCTGTAATAACGGGTACTCTTCTTGCAACTCCATTTTTTACAACAAACACAAATCTTTTTGCGGTTCCGAGAACACATCTTGCGGGTAATTTTAAAATGTTTTTCTTTCTTAAAACAGATAACCTGACCTCACAGGGTGTGCCGGGTAGAATTTTTGTCGATGGTTTAAATATAACCTCAAAATTGAAATTACCGGTAAAGGGATCAGAAGCATAACTCACATCATTTATGACCCCTTTGTAAATAAGGGAATCTATGATTACTTTTACAACTTTCCCCTTTTTTATATGTTTTGCATAATCGGAAGGGAGTGAAAGTTTGATTTTATACTTCTTATCTCCGAATATTCGGGCAAGGGGTTTATTGGGCGGGATAAACTCACCGATGTCATATTTAAAATAAGATATTCTACCCGAAACAGGAGCTTCTATCTTAACCGGCTCGAACTTTAATCCGAATTCCCTTCTTTCGAGAAGTAAAATAACTTCTCCCTTTTTAACGAATTCTCCCTCTTTTTTTAATTTCTTATAATAGTATCCCGGAACACGTGTGTATACCAATACATCCGGAATACCTTCAACCTTTCCGGATAGTGTAATTTTTAAATCCATATCACCCCTTACGGGATTTATAACGGTAACAGGGATTTTTGCTTCTTCTTTATTTTTTATTTCTTTTACTTTTTTACAGGAAATATTTAATAAAAAAAGAAGTAAAACCGTATATTTTTTCATATATCACCTCCTTAAAGGTTCAAATTAGCACCATAAAGGGTTGATTCATACCTTATTTTGGCTTCTTTGAGTTTTGAAAGAGATTTTAAATACAATATTTCTGCTTCAAGGTTTCTTCTGACAGCATCAAGAAAATCCGTATTTGAAATGAATCCTTTTTCATATTGAGATTTGGATATTTCAAGGGATTTACGGGCTAGTTCAAGCATCTTTTTTGCTGCCTTAAAGCCCTTTAAAGCGGATTCAAATTCTTCTTTTGCAGAAATTATCTCCTCTTCTGCATTCTTTTTTAAAAATTCGAGGGTGTACAATAATGCTTTTCTATCCGCTTCTTTCTTTCTTATTTCATTCCATCTTTTTCCGAAGTCAAAAATATCCAGGGAAATACCGATGAAATATTTATAATAACCTCCCCATTCATCCTTGAAAAACCCGTAAGGTCTTCCGTATATATAATTTATAGAACCGTATATTTTCGGGAGAAAGGAAGAATATTCTGTTTTTTTATTGTATTCCAGCATTTTTAAATTATCTTTCAATATTTCAATGTCAATTCTTTTTTCTTTTTTTTCTTGAAAAACAGTATCGGGTTGTAGACTGTCAGACAGTATTATTTCTTCATCTGCCGGAATATTACAGAGGGCTTTTAAGGAGGAGAGCACCTTTACATAACACTTTTCAAATTCAGCAAGTTGGGATTCCACTCTTTTTTTCTCGGCTTCACTTCTCAAGATGTCAAGTTCAAGTGCAAAACCTGCTTTATATCTCTTTTTTGCAACCTCTGTGTGTTCGTCGATTATTTCAATTATTTCTCTATATTTTTTTATTGCGTATTTTAGAAACAAGCCCTGAGTGTAAAGCATTCTTACACTCAATTCCATTTCTTTTTGCTTTAATTCTTTTTCTTTTAATTTAGAATTTTTGAGGGCATTCAGCATTTTTAAAAGGTATACTCTCTGTAAGCCCGAAAATAAAAGCCACTCAAGGGAGGCATTAAAAGTTTTTCTTTCGGGTTTACCGAATTCAAATTCAACAACCTTAAAGATGGGTTCAAATGTAACAGGATCAATACCTACAACTACCTTCTGGGTCATTTTATCAACAAAAGTTGAATATGAATAGGAGAAAGATGATTTTAATTGAGGAAAGAAAGAGGAAAGAATTTCTTTTTTTTGATAGTTTACGGATTTTGTTTCTTCAATTTTTGCTTTTATAAGGGGGTTTTGGAATACTCTCTTTACCGCTTCTTCTTCTGATAGACTTATTTGGGACAGGATTATTAAGAAAAGACCCAACATTTTAGACCTCCTTTATTTTCAACAAATTCTCAATATAAATCCATGTTTTTTCAAAAGGAACTTCTTTACCGAAGAATATGTCAGCCATTGCTGAGGCTCTTATCATTCCCATAATTATGACCGCATCGGAGTAAGGGGATTGCAGGTTTTTGAAAATTCCTTTTTTCTTTCCTTCTTTTAAGATACTTTCAATTTCCGTTAAAATTTTTCTGATGCGGGGCAGAATGAGTTTTATAATTTCCTCTCCTATTTCCCCCGGCCATAATCTTATTGCACTTTCAAAGTATTTTCTTTTTTTCTTCAGATTTTCATAAAAAAGATAAAGTATTTTTTTTAATTTTTTTTCCGGTTCTTTTTCTTTTTTAAGTATTTTTTTCATTTTTGAATAGAATTTTTCAAATTCATTTATTATAGAAGAGAAGAAGAGTTCTTTTTTGTTTTTGAAGTACAGGTATACTGTGCCTTTTGCGATTCCTGCTTTTTTTGCAATATCTTCTATTCGGGCTTTATAAAAGCCCTTTTCAATGAATACATTTAAGGCGGATTCGAGTATTTTGTTTTTTACATTCATTTGACTGACCGTTCAGTCATTATTATACCATGAAATTTTTGAAAATGCAAATTGAAAAATTTCTTGTTTTTCTTTAAAATTTTTTAATGAGATACTTAGTGTTTTTATGTATAATTGTATTCAATAGTTGCTCTAAAAGTTCCAAAAACTCATCTCAAGGAAACGGCTCAGATATTTTTAATTATAGGGGACAATTTCAAGGCTATATAAAATTGAATGACAGTACCGATATTAATGACGGATTTATTTACGGCTCAATTTCCGAATTCTATGTTGATGTTAATAAAATCTCACTGGAAGGTAGAATTTTAATGATTTATAATCAAAATAAGGATACATTGATAAATGATGATATTTTACAAGGATATATAATAAATGACAGTATATTTATGAAAATTGTAAAAACAAGTGATACCCTTGAGTTAAAAGGCAGGATGACTTATGAAAATCACTATGAAGGAGAGTGGTTTTTATTCAGTAAAGTAATAAAAGGTCAGGGAAATTTCTGGCTTGAAAAACCCGAACCCATTGATACCTTTTTCTTTATTTTTGCTCCTTTGTCCTATTGAGGTTATAGTTTCGCGATTAGGAAATCGCTCTCACAATTACACTCATCTGTTAAAAGGAAAAAGGGGGTAGGATGACTTTTTGACCCCTACCTTAGGACAAAGTTTTTTCACAGGACATTTGCAACATAAGGGTTTCAAAGGTTTACATATTCCCTGTCCGAAAGCAACAAGGACTTTGTTTATTCTTCTCCAATATTTTTTCGGAAAAATTCTTCTCAATTCTTTTTCTGTCTCTTCAGGGGTTTTTGTTCTTACCCATCCTAAACGATTCGAAATCCTGTGAACATGTGTGTCAACACAAATTGTATCTTTTTGAAAAATTTCCGCTAAAATTAAATTAGCAACCTTTCTGCCTATTCCCGGAAGCTTAATCAGTTCATCAAATTCCTGCGGAATTTTCCCCTGATAACGATCCAAAATTATCTCACCAAGTCTTTTTAAATTCCTTGCTTTATTTTTGTAAAAACCCACAGGATAAATAAGTTTTTCCAATCTCTTTAAAGGAATATTCTTTAAATCTTCAAAATCTTTTACTTCTTTTAAAAATTTCTTCATAACCTCACCCGTTATCTCATCCTTTGTTCTTGAAGACAAAATTGCGGAGATAAGAGTTGAAAACGAACTTTTTCTTTTAGTCTTTATATAAAAAACAACAGGTACATCTAAACTTCTGGATAATTTTTCTATTTCCAAAAATGTCTTTACATGTTTCATTAAACCTTTAGATCTCCTCCTTATGATGTTTTATTATTTTTCCTTTTACTATGAAAATTACATCTTCGCATATATTTGTAGCAAGGTCTGCGATCCTTTCAAGATTTTGTGCAATTTTTATGAGATGAAGTGCCCTTTCAATTGTGGAAGGGTCTGAAATCATATAAGTAATTAGCTCTCTTACAATCTGGTCCCTTAAACTATCCACAATATCATCCCTTTCGCATACACTTTTTGCAAGTTCAGGATTTTCATCTATAAAAGAATCAATACTATCCTTAAGCATTTTCACGGTTTCTTCAGCCATTCTCGGCAAATCAATATAGGGTTTAACCTGGGGTCTCTCTATTAAAAACAAAGCACTTTCAGCAATATTAACAGCATGGTCTGCCATTCTCTCAAGGTCATTATTTATTTTCAATATCATAAGAACTGACCTTAAATTCTTTGCCTTTGGTTCATATTTTGCTATTGCCGATATACCCATTTCATCAATCTTTATTTCCGTTTCATTAGCAAAATTCTCATCTTTTTCAATAACTTCTTTAAGAAAACTATCTTTTTTCTCAAGAAGACCTTTCAGACTTTTCTCTATCATTTTCTCCACATGCAATGCATAATTTATTATCTCTTTTTTTAAATTTATGAGTTCTTTTTCAAACATTTTATCCTCCTTTTTGTATACTTTAATGTCGCATAAATGCGACCGCTACAAAAATTATAAACTCAATAAATACAATTAACCCAATTAACACAACAAACGCAATAAACGCGATTCATCCGAATTTACCGCTCAAATATTCCTGAGTTTTAGGGTGTTCGGGAACCGTAAAGATTTTTTCTGTTTCCCCGTATTCAAGCAATTCACCCATATATAAAAATGCAGTATAATCCGATATTCTTCCTGCCTGTGATTGATTGTGGGTCACAAGAATTATCGTAACATCTTTTTTTAACTCAACCAGGAGTTCCTCTATCATCCTTGTCGCCTTGGGGTCAAGTGCTGATGTGGGTTCATCAAGTAAAATAACCTCGGGTTTCATTGCAAGTGCCCTTGCAATGCATAATCTCTGTTGTTGTCCTCCTGAGAGAAATGTCCCTTTTCTGTGCAATACATCCTTTACCTCATCCCATAAAAACGCCTTTTTTAAAGATTCCTCAACTATCCTGTCCTTTTCTTCCTTTTTTAATTTTACTCCTGTCAGAATATAACCTGCTATCACATTGTTGTAAATACTCATTGTTGGAAAAGGATTGGGTCTCTGAAAAACCATTCCTATCTTCCTTCTCACGATTATGGGATGCATTTCAAATATGTTTTTATCCTGCAGGTATATCTCTCCTTTAACTTTTGCTCCGGGTATAACCTCATGCATTCTGTTTATGCATCTCAAAAGTGTGGATTTTCCGCATCCGGAAGGTCCCATTATGGCTGTGATTTTATTTTTAAATATCTCAAAATTTATGTTCTTCAGAATCCAGTTTTCATCGGTATAACTTGCATAGAGATTTTTAATTCTCAGGATTTTTTCCATTTCTCAATTATAATGTTTGTGAAGATATTAAGGAATAGAACCATGAGTATTAAAATAAGAGAGGCTCCCCATGCAATTCTCTGCCAGTTTTCATAAGGACTCATCGCATATTTGAATATTAAAAGGGGAAGAGATTCAACCGGTTTCAATGGATTCATATTAATAAAAGGATTACCAAAAGCAGTAAATAAAAGGGGTGCTGTTTCACCTGCTATTCTGGATACTCCTATGAGAATTCCGGACATAATACCGCCTATGGATGCAGGTAAAATCACCCTGAATATTGTGCTTACATAGTTTGCTCCCAGTGCATATGATGCCTCTTTAAGTGAAAAGGGAACCATTTTTATTGTTTCCTCTGTGCTTTTTATAACAAGTGGTAACATCATCAATGAAAGGGCAACTCCTCCTGATAAGGCAGAAAAATGTCCCATTGGTTTTACAACCCATAAATAGGCAAGAATTCCCATTACAATTGATGGTAATCCCTGAAGAACATTTACAAAATCCCTTAAAAAATCTGTAAATTTATTTCTTGTTTCAGCAATAAAGATTCCTGTGATTATTCCCAGAGGAACCGAAAATATAAGGGCAATAATTAAAAGTAAAATTGTTCCGAGCAGTGCATTTAAAATTCCACCCGCCTCTTCTCCGGGAGGTTTTGGTAGTGAGACAAAAAATTCAAAGTTTATCGCCTTTATTCCGTTTTTGAATATCTGAAAAAGAATTATAAAAAGGGGTATAACAGAAATAAGGGATAAGGATACAATGAGAACTTTAAAAATTTTATCCTTTAAAATTTTAACCTGTAATTCTTTCATTTACTTTAAACTTTTTTATAACAATATTACCCACAAAATTTATTAAAAAGGTGATTATAAATAACCATAACCCTATATGAATAAGGGAACTCAGGTGGATATCCTTTACAGCTTCTGTGAATTCATTTGCAATAACAGAAGCCATTGTGTTTGCAGGACTGAATATACTTTTGGGTAAAAAATTGAAGTTTCCTATAACCATTGTGACAGCCATTATTTCACCGAATGCTCTTCCGAAGGAAAGAAGTAAACCCGCAAATATTCCTGATGCAGAATAGGGAATTACAATTTTTTTTACAACTTCATATCTTGTTGCACCCAGGGAATAACCTGCTTCAATTAAATCTCCCGGCACAAGTTTTATTATTTCCCTTGCAATTGATGAGGCATAGGGTATTATCATCACAGCAAGAACAAGGGAA
Source organism: Caldifarciminota bacterium (assembly GCA_024277525.1). Taxonomy (GTDB): domain Bacteria; phylum Hydrothermota; class Hydrothermia; order Hydrothermales; family JAJRUZ01; genus JAJRUZ01. The sequence goes on from JAJRUZ010000021.1 coordinate 40,437, forward strand.
GCGGTGAGTATTCCGACACCATAGGGAGTGACATGAAGTTTTATTTCCAGCTTTCTTATTAACGGAACAAGTAAATAAAGTCCCCAGAAACCGTAGATAACAGAGGGAATTCCTGCAAGAAGGTCTGTTGTATATGATAAAAATTTGCTGATAAATCCTGTTTTAAAATATTCACCCAGAAAAAGGGCGATTGAAAGAGAAAAGGGTAAAGATATCAAAAGTGCAATTATTGATGTAATAAGGGTTCCTGCAAGAAAGGGAAGCATTCCGAATTTTTCTGTAACAGGATTCCATTCTTTTGAGAAAAGGAAACCAAGACCAAAGGATTTAATTGATAAAAAACTGCCTTTGAAAAGGGAAATAAATATTAAGAGGAAAATAAAAAACAGAAAAAGACCCGAAATCCAGAGAATCCCTTTAAAAATTTTATCGGTTTTCATTCAAGAAGTTTCTTCCCATTATAAACAATTGATTTTATTATCTTTTCTGTTTTTTCAAGAGCTTTTTTTGAAAGAGGGGCATAATGAAGGGGTTTGCAGTATTTCTGACCTTCATGTGTCATCCACCAGAGGAGTTTAACAAGTTCTTTTGCCTTTTCATAAGAAATTCCTGCTTTTGAGAGGTCTTTATAAACTATTATCCAGGTGAATCCTGAAATAGGGTATCCGTATTTTGCACCGGTATTTGTAAGTGAAACTCTCATATCGTCCGGTAAATCAATGTCAGCAGCTAAGCTCACTGATTCAGGAGATGGTTTTATAAAGTTTCCTGATTTGTTTTTAACAAGCGCATAGGGCATTTTATTCTGAATCGCATATGCAAGTTCCACATACCCTATTGCTCCTGGAATCTGTTTAACAAGTGCAGAAACTCCTTCATTTCCCTTTCCACCGAGACCTGTAGGCCAGTTAATTGATTTTCCTTTTCCGACCTTTTGTTTCCATTCTTTACTTACTTTGCTCAGATAATCAGTAAAAATAAATGTTGTTCCGCTTCCATCCGACCTGTGGACAACAACAATGTCAAGGTCAGGCAGGTTTATCTCAGGATTAATTTTTTTTATTCTTTCATCATTCCATTTTTTGATTTTTCCGAGAAATATGTCAGCAATAATTTCAGGAGTGAGTTTCAATTCAGGATTTCCGGGTATGTTATAGGTTATAACAACAGCACCTGCTGTTATCGGAATATGAACGAGAGGAGCGGGGAATTTTTTCATTTCTTCATCACTTAAAAAAGCATCAGAAGCACCGAAATCAACCGTTCTTTCACGAATCTGCCTTATTCCTCCTCCTGAACCTATGGACTGATAATTAACCTTTACACCGTATGCTTTGTGATACACATCAAACATTTTTGAATAAAGGGGATAAGGAAATGTTGCACCTGCACCAAGAAGCTCCACCCTTGCAAAAAGGGCAGAACCTGATATGAGGGAGATTAAAAAACCCATAACAAAAATTTTTTTCATTTTAACCTCCTGTTTGTTTTCATTTAAATTTATAAAAAAATGTAAATCTTAAATAAATATCCGAATTCGGTCTGTATCCGCTTTCTTCATCATAAAAAACATATTCAACATTCGGAATTAAACTCACATATTCATGAAGTTTAAAATCAATACCCGCAATTATAAGGTTTGAAGGTGCGGATTCACTCATGGGAATATAGGAGATTTTTTCTCCTTCTGGATTCGGGTCAAAGGTTTTGTCGTATCTAAAAATAAAGGAAAGTTTTTTGTTTAAATTAATAACAAAAAATAAAGAAGCAATCTCATAACTCAGCACAGTATCAGGTTCCCTTTGTCTTTTTTGAATGGTATATTGAAGTCCTGTCCTGAACTTTTCATTTCTGAAAGACACAAAACCCTGAAAAGTATAAATGTCCGTGTAGCCCTTTCCTTCCTTCCAGTCAGTATAAAATTCAATATAAAAAGGTTTCAGGTCAAAACCCAGAGAACCCATTATTTTCTTCTGTTTATTATTCTCGGATTTATTTCCCTCTCCGTTTGCAAACATTATGTGATAATTCAGCCTCCCCTCGTTACCAGAATAACCCTTAAAGGCAATTCCGAAATCCCTTGAAGAACCGAATTTTTGAAGGTCAAGAGGAGTTTTTTCAATAGCTCTGTATCCCCAGATTTTCTCAATCTTTTCCCATGTGGGAGTGGGTGAAATTCCTATAATCAGACCGTGTTCTTTTATTTTCCATTTCAGATAGGCATCTTTTACAAAGGGAAAAAGTCTGGAGGAAGTTTTTGTAAAATCATTGCCTGCATATTCCATTCTTAATCTTGTGGAGAAATTCTCTGAAATTTCATGGTCATAGGTAAAATATATTCTTCTGAGCCAGAAACCATTCTGTCCTCTGTATTCGAGCGAATCCGGATGATGTGTCTGAATCACATAATAGTAATCTCCGAACATATATCCTGATATTCTGCCCCGGGCAATCAGACTGCCCCATATCATTATTATGATTATGAATGCTTTTTTTGATGTTTTACTCATATTTTGTCTTTGTTTTTCTGGATTGGAACCTTTATACATTTAAAGGTATAAAAGAATTTTGTTAAATTATCATCAAAAAATTGTTAAATTTGTGTTAAATCTGATAAATTTGAATATTAGCTCTACTTTACAATAAACTTTAAATGATGGGATATAATTCATTTATTAAAAATATGAAGAAAAAAATACATATATTTGAAAAAAATTTGAACAAATCTCAGGTGCATGGGAGAAATATATTAGCAAAATTGAAAAGATTTGAAAGTTTAAACGATAAGCAAAAGGAAAAAATTATAAACATAGTTTTGCCTGCCTATGAAAAATGGAAGAGAATCAATGAGACTTTAAAAGGTTACACGGAAGAAATAGTAAAGAAACGGGTACAATCTTTAAATGAGTATAAAAATAAAATAGAACTTGTGGAATTTTCTGCCCAAACAAAGTTTCATTCATCTGTAATTGAGGAATTTTTATATTATCTGTTTAAGGATTTAATAAATGGATTGAATAACTTATCTCAGGAAAAACAAAAGATTGCTTTGGGGGGAATAAGAGCTTATACCAATCTATATTTCGCTCCCGAGAACCTTAAATCTTTTATAAAAAAGCCCTATATGAGGATTAATGTAAAGGATCAAGACTTTGCAATTTATAAGAAAATAAAAATAACAGCAGACGGAGAAAGTAAAGAAGTAAATGTACCCGTGGTTTCAATAGAATGTAAAACATATATAGATAAAACAATGCTTGAAGGTTCAATTGCTACTGCTGAAAAAATAAGAAACGGTAATCCCTATTGTTTATTTCTTGTCGTGTCCGAGTGGTATGATGTAAGCTACGAAGTTGACCCTGCTTATTCGAGAATAGACCAAATTTATATACTGCGAAAGGAGAAGAGAAAAACTAAAGAAAGTAATCCGATTGATTTTGATGTAGTGAATGACCTCTTCAATTTTGTGAAAAATCATTTAGAAAGGGACTGGTCCAAAATAGAAGAAAAGTTGTTAAAGGAAGGTAAAATATTATGAAAAAAGAGAAAATAAAGAATAAATTTATGAAAGAAAAGGTAAGAAAAGGAACAAAAAATGCTAAACATTCTATTATAGTTAAAGAACCCTCTTCTATAAAGCCATTTATAAATAAAATCGTAGTAGGTGATGCAGAAGAAGTACTAAAACTTATTCCCGATAATTCTGTTGATATTATAATAACTTCTCCTCCTTATAACTTCGGGCAGCACTATGCTAACGATCCCACCCAGGATACAAAAGAATGGAATGCTTATTTTAAAAAGCTCTCTTTAATTTGGACAGAATGTTATCGGATATTAAAACCGGGCGGTAGAATAGCCGTTAACATTCAGCCTTTATTTTCTGATTACATGCCAACTCACCATATTATTTCTTACCAACTATTAAATATTGGTTTCTTATGGAAGGCAGAAATATTGTGGGAAAAAAGTAATTACAACGCAAAATATACAGCCTGGGGAAGTTGGAAATCTCCGTCAATGCCTTATTTAAAATATACATGGGAATTTATTGAAGTATTTGACAAAGAAACTCATAAAAAAACAGGAAAAAAAGAAAATATAGACATTACTGAAGAAGAGTTCAAAAAATGGGTATATGCAAAATGGGAAATAACTCCAGAAATAAAAATGAAAGAATATGGACATCCCGCTATGTTCCCAGAGGAATTACCTTATAGACTCATAAAGTTATTCTCTTACAAAGGAGATATAGTTTTAGACCCATTTAATGGAGCAGGTACTACAACTTTAGTAGCTTGGAAGCTTAAAAGAAGATTTATAGGTATTGATATTTCTTTAAAATACTGTAAAACTGCTATTCAGCGTATTAAAAAAGAATCAACCCAACATAAACTTTTTGATTTTGACAATAATTTAAAATTTGACTTTCCTTTTCCCGAACTTGTTACATTGGAAGAATTAAGAGGAAAAATCTTGTAATTCTGTTAAACTGGAAAGGTTATCACAAACCTTGTCCCCTTTCCCTTTTCACTCTCAACATCTATTTTTCCGTTATGTAAAAGAATTATATGTTTGACAATTGAAAGTCCGAGACCCGCTCCACCCTTTTTTCTATCCCTTGCCTTATTGACCACATAAAATCTTTCAAATATTCTTAATAGATGCTCCTCAGGAATTCCTTCCCCTGTATCCTGAATTTCTATTTTTATATTATTATTCTCCCTTTCCGCAGAAATCCTTATTTCTCCTTTCTCCGTATATTTTACCGCATTATCAATTAAATTAATAAAAACCTGCTCAATTTTAAATCTGTCAGCTCTAAATTCCAGAAGATTATCCCCTATTTCAATTTTCAAATTGATTTTCTTTTCCTTTAACCTTTTTTCAAAAATCGGAATTATATCAGAAATAAGCTCCTTTAAATTTATATTTTCCAGTTCAAGAGGAATTTCTCCTGTCTCAAGTTCAGACAGAAAAAGCGTTTTCTGAATTATATCCATTAACCTTTCTATATGATTTTTTATTATTTCAATGTATCTTCTATTTTTTATATCCTCTTCCTCTTCAAGAGTTTCAACAAATCCTTTGATTGCTGTAAGAGGAGTTTTTAGTTCATGGGAAATATTAATTATTAGCTCTCTTTTTATCTCATCCAGTTTTTTAAGCTCTGTTATATCATGAAAAACCGCAAGAATTTCATCTGTTTCAGGAATTCTTTTTAAATTACAGAATAAAATTTTCCCGTGAATTTCTATTTCTCCCCGGGCTCCCTTTTTCTGCTCTATCTCTTCAACCATTCTTCCGAACTCAGGAACCTTTATAACCTGAAAATAAAATTTACCTTTTTCTATTTCCTCCTTTAAAATTTCTTTCATTTTCTCATTATAGAAAATAACCTCTCCCCTTTTGTTTATGAGTAAAATTCCATCAGGGATTGATGAAATAAGTGCAAATAATTTCCCTCTTTCCCCTTTTATCTCTTCAAAAAGCTTTTCCATCCTTGAAACCATGTCATTAAAACCTTCTGTCAGTTCCCCTATCTCATCTTTTCTTTTTGTAAGAATCTTAACATTGAATTCTCCCTGTGAAAGTTTTTTAAAACTTTTGAGGAGCTCTTTTAAAGGTGAAGAAAAATTTTCTGAAATCAACAGGGAGATAATCCAGGAAAGAATTAAAATTATTGAAATTATAAGTAAAATCCTTTTTCTCAAATCAGAAAGTAATTTATTTATATCTTTCATAAAAATGCTGGTTCTTAAAACCCCTATGATTCTTTCATTTTTAAAAATAGGAAGGGCAAGATAAAGCATTTCTTCCTTAACCGTTTCACTGTATCTTATTGAAGTTCCTGTTTCCCCTTTAAAAGCAACAGAAATTTCGGGTCTCCCTCTGTGATTTTCCATAAGTGATGGGTCTTCTTTTGAATCAGCAAGCACATTTCCTGAGGTATCAATAACGGTGATTCTTATATCAATTTTTTCACCCTTTTGTTTGACAAATTCATCAAGTGCCTTATAATCTTTTCTCTCAATAAATTCTGAAACATAGGGCATAAGGGAGAAATTAACATCCTTTAAATGCTTTTTTAATTCTTTTATATAGGTTCTTTTAATCAATCCATAAGAAAATATGAAAATAAAAAAGGATAAAAAAAGTGTTATAAAAAAGAAACTCAAAAAAAGCTTATGAGATAATTTTCTCATTCCTCAAATTTATAACCTATTCCCCTTATATTTTTAATAAATTTACCTGCCTCTCCCAGTTTATCCCTTAAATTCTTTATATGAACATCAACGGTTCTTTCGTAAACAAGTTTTTCTCCTGATATATGTTCAAGAATCTGTCTCCTTGAAAAAACCCATCCCTTTCTCTGAACAAGAAGTTTCAGAATTTTGAATTCTGCCGGTCTTAAGTCAATTTTTTTATCTTTTACAAAAACTTCAAATTTTTTTAAATCAACCTTTAAAATTCCGCCTGCGGTAATTACATCCTTATTTTCCCTGAATCTTCTTAAAATAGCATTAACCCTTGCAACAAGTTCCTTAGGAGAAAAGGGTTTTGTGATATAATCATCAGCCCCTATTTCAAGACCGAGAACCTTTTCCTCAACCTTTGACCTTGCTGTGAGCATAACAATTGGAACATCATTGAATTTATCATTCTTTCTCAGTTCTTTACATAATTCAAATCCATCAAAATCAGGTAACATAAGGTCAAGAATAATAAGGTCAGGCTTTTCTTTGTTTAAATAACTCATAAACTCCTCTGCATTATAAAATTCCTTTACTTTATATCCTGCTTTTTTCAAATGATGGGAAACAAGATGAGCAATATCAGGTTCATCATCAACAACTGCTATTGTTCCCTTCATAGAAAAATTATATTATAAATTAATGAAAAAACTCTTGGTATTCTTATATTTTTTAATCCTTACTCTTTTTTAGATACAATCTCCGGCAAACTTGGGTTAAATTAAGCATAAAAACACTTCGCCCAGTATTGACATAAGGGAAAGTATTATTAAATACTTTCTTAAAGATAAAGGAGTAATTTTTTTGAAATCTTCTATAAATTCAATATTATCATAAATTTTTTTCTTGAAATTATAAATGTCAGGCATTATCTGAGGATTAACTTCAACCACAATATTTTCGGAATTCCTTAAAAAATATATACCCGAAGTGAGCGGACTTAAAATTATACTTCCCTGATTTTTATAATCAAATATTTTCTCTCCATCGTAAGTGAAAAGCGAAAAATTCTTGTTCTCTATCTCAGTTTCATAAATTGAATCCTCAACAATAACTAATTTTTTTGATAATAATTTTTTTATTGATTTTTTTAATAGGATTACAAAATCTGGATAATACATGAAATTGGTCAGTTTCTCCGAAGGATAGAAAGATGCTACAATAAGATTTTTACTCTTTACAAAAAGAGCATAATCAAAATTGTCAGTTTTTAATTCTTCTTTTGATTCAAATAAATAAAATTTTTTAAAGAAAATTTCACCATCATCTGAGTATAAATTATTTAATTTACCTTTAAAATTTATATTCTTTGACCTTAAAAATATTTCAATTTCGTCATCAATCGAATCCGGAAAAAAAATGACCTTTTTTCCTTTATGTAAGAGTTTTGAAATAATGCTTAAATCCTGACTTCCCGATATAAAGTAAATCTTTTCTTTTCCTTTTTTAATTGTTTTTAAAAAAGCATCTATAAATTTATTCTCTTTTCCTATAACTTCAACAGATACATCGGGAATTTTTTCAATGTAATAATATCTCTTATTGTCATCAGGATAAATATCTTTATAATCAATTTTCAAAAAAAGATTTCGCCATTCAAAATCAATCGGAAAAGTTTCCAAATTTTCTCCCTTTTTAATATCTATCTCCTTTCTCAATAAAAGGTTTTTACCCACATATACCTCAAAAGGAATATTTTTTACCCCAAAGTTTGATTTTATATACACATATAAATTCTTTCCGTCATTTTCAACTTTTTCTATTTTTAAATTTTTGTATTCCTTTTTACCTATTATATAAATTTTTTTATTCTTTGTTTCCATTATTTTGTCAACATAAGATAAAGGTACCGGGGCAAGAATATAAATTGATTTTACCTTTCTTTCATTTAAAAGTGAATCCAATTTTTCCATATTTAAATATTTAATTTTTAAATTCTTTATCTTCTTCCTCCAAAAAGGATGATTGTAAATTAAGATATTCTCAGGAACCCCGTATTTTGATTTAATGTAAGGATTTGAAAAAGCAGTTATAACGAAAAAAATAGCAAGAATCCTCATTATCAGGATTAAAATATCTTTTATTTTTCTCCTTTTTTTTATTTCTTTCTCTTTTTTAAAAATTTCTATCCATGGAAAAAGAATTTTTTTTCTTTTTAATGGTAAAAGTAAATGTATTATTAAAGGTAAAAGGGATAAAGGCAAAAAAAATAACAAAAAAGGTTTTAAAAAAATCATAGGGAAGATTTAATTATCTTCAAAAGGTTATTTTCGTAAGGCTCATCTATATAGATATCAAAATTTTTTATACCAGAAGACAGAAGTTCCTCATTTATTTTTTTATTAAACTCTGTCAGTTTTCTTCTCAAATCGTTCCATAGTTTTTTATCATCAATTACATACTCATCCTCTGTTTCCAAGTCTTTCAAAATAAAAGGGGCTTTCTTTTCTTCATTTATTTCCTTTTTTGAGAGCATGTGTACAGAAATAACTTCATTTTTTCTGGATTTTAGATATTTTAATCCTTTTATAAAACCGTCGGGTTTATGATAAAAATCGGTAAAAAGAATGATTATGCTTCTTTTCTTAATAATTTCGGATAGATAAAGAAAAAAATTGAAAGGGTCTGTTTTACCCGCAGGTTTTAAATCCTCAAGTACTTTAATAATTTTTTCAAGATTAACCCTTGTGGTTGAAGGAGGAACGAATATTCTTTCTCTATCCGAAAAAACATAAAGGGAAGGAGCATCTCTCTGAGAATGAAAGAGCATTGCAAGTGATAAAAGCAATACCTTTGAATATTCAAATTTTGAAGGATTACCGAAGTCCATTGATTTTGAAGAATCAAGTAAAAAATAAACCTTTGTATTTGTTTCTTCGGAAAATTTTTTTGTAAAAATCCTATCCTTTCGTGCAAAAACTTTCCAGTCAATATATCTTAAATCATCTCCGGGTGAGTACTCCCTGTGTTCCCTGAATTCCGATGAATATCCATGCATAGGGCTCGGATGCATACCCAAGAGTGTGCCTTCAAGAACAGCTTTAGCCTTTAATCTTAATTTTTTTAATCTTTCTATTTTATAAATTTCTTTAATCATGCAAGTTCAATTATTTTTTCAACTATACGATTAGGGGGTAATACAAAGTCGGCAATATCTTTAACTGCTTTCGGCATTCCGTATATAACAGAGGATTTTTCATCCTGTGCTATTAAAATTCCCTTTTTTTCTTTTATCTTCTTAGCTCCTTCGCTTCCGTCCTTTCCCATTCCCGTTAAAATCACTGCAAGTGATTTGTCCTTATAAATATCCGCCATTGCATTAAGCAAGTAATCCCCGCTCGGTTTTACTCCCCATTTCGGTTCTTCATCTATTAGATAAATGTAAATTTTTTCCTTAATTTTTTTCAATGACATATGAATTCCACCGGGTGCAATATAAACTATCCCTTCTTTTACCTGTTCTCTGTCCCGTGCCTCTTTTACCTTCTTTTTTGTTAATTTATTTAATCTTTCTGCAAATATAAAGGTGAAACTTCTCGGCATGTGCTGCACAATGAAAATAGGGATATTTATTTTGGGCATATATTTTAAAATATATTCAACAATAGGAGGACCGCCTGTTGAAGAAACTATTCCTATTGCTGAAATTTTCTTTGCTCCTTTCAATTTTTTATGAGGTTCTTTTTCTTTTAGTTTTAATTTCTCGGGTGAAATTTTCTTTGCCATTTTTATTTTTTTGTAAAGTTCGACTCTTACCTTCTCTATATCCATCGAAAGGGAACCAGAAGGTTTTGTAATAAAATCAAAAGCTCCTTTACTTAAAGCATTTAAAGTTATCTCTGCTCCTTCTTTTGTATATGCAGATAACATTATACACGGAGTCGGATTTTTTTTCATTATCTCTTCAAGTGCTTTTATTCCGTCCATAACAGGCATCTCATAATCAAGGGTCACAACATCCGGTTTTAATTTTGAAACAAGCTCGACCGCCTCTTTTCCGTTTCTTGCGGTTCCCACAATTTCAATATCTTCAAAAGAAGAAAGCAAATCACATATCAAAAGACGCATTAAATATGAGTCATCTACAACTAAGACCTTTATTTTATGAGAAGACAATTTCCTTATCCCTCTTTTTTACTCTGATCTCCGGTTTACCTACATCAAAGATAACGGTTCTTCCCTCATTTCCTCCCACTTCTTCCTTAATTACAGGGATTCCGAGTCTCGATAATATACCCCTTGCTTCAAGTATGTTCCTTGTACCTATCGACCAGGGTGACATTGAGACAGGAGATTCGAAAATTGTTGCCCCTCCTATAATATAAGCGCTTATTTTCTGCCTGATTGAACCCAGGGACTCCATTTCTTTTAAAAGTCTGGGAATAGCAGTACTTACATATCTGAAAGGAGGAGAACTCTCCGCCGGATTCTTGGGAGCAGGAAGCATGGAATGGGAAAGCCCGCCTATTTTATTTTCCTTGTCAAGGAGAATAACAACTACACAAGACCCTACCCCCACTACCTTCAAAATACCTTCATCTTTTATTACTTTCCCTTCTCCTATTCCTATAAAATACTCCGGAACCATTCTACTCCTCTAAGGGTGCAAAATACTTTCTTATTGCCTCTTTTGCAGGCTCAAAATAAGGATTTATTTTCAAAATTTCATCAAAAATCTTTCTTGCCTTTTCCGTTTCTCCGCTCTTTACAAGAATTAGACCGTAAAGATATAAAATATCCTCCGAATCAGGTGCCTTCTCTCTTGCTTTTTCAAGAAGTTCTATCGCTCTTTCCTTTTCTCCTTTTTCGTAAAGAATATGCGCAAGCCCGGAAAGAGCTTCTGGAACCTCGGGATGTTTCTGAAGATATCTTTCCAGATAAACCTGAGCTTCACTGAATCTCTTATCACCCAATAAAGAAAGCCCTAAAAGCAATAATGCCCTGTCCTCTTCTCTTTCTTTCAAAATATCTCTCAAAATTTTCTCCGATTCCTTATATTCTCCCCTTAAATAAAAAATTCTCGCCTCTTCAAATTTTCTCTTTATTCTTTCTTCTTTTAAAACCTTATTCATACTCTCGGAAAATCTTCTTAAATTCTCAAAAAGACCGCTTAAAATACTCCTTTCTTGCTCGAAACTTTTAAGAAATCTTTCCCTATCTGTTTTAAATTTTTCAAAGACATCATAAAATCTTTTTTCAATTTCCTGAAACAGGGACCCAAATGAACCTTTTAAGGAATTCAATTCTTCTTTACTCTGTTCTATCAATTTTTTTGCCATTTTTTCTGCTAAATTCCCGAATTTCTGCATCTCATCCCTGTTTTGTGCGGAAATTTCACGAAGGGAATTCTGAAATGAGATAATAAAGTTTTCCCTTGCTTCTTTTTCTTTTTCAAAAATTCTTAAAAGTTCATCCCTATCTGCTTTAAATCTCTCAAAAATATCGGAGAATCTCTTCTCGGTTTCCTGGAAAATGGACTCAAATGAACCTCTTAAGGAATTCAATTCTTCTCTGCTCTGTTCCATCAATTTTCTTGCCATTTCTTCTGTCAAGTCTTTAATTCTCTGTATCTCATCCCTGTTTTGTGCAGAAATTTCACGAAGGGAATTTTCAAATGAAACGATAAAACTCTCCCTTGCTTCTTTTTCCTTTTCAAAACTTTTCAAGAGTTCCTCCCTGTCTGCTTTGAATTTTTCAAAAATATCGGAAAATTCTCTCTCAATTTCTTTGAATAAATTTTCAAATGCTGTTTTTATTGAGTTTAATTCTTCTTTACTCTGTTCTGTTAATCTTCCTGCTGTTTCCCCCATCAAACTTCTGAATTTTTCCATCTCTTCTTTTTCCCTCTCAACAATCTGATTTAAAGAATTCTCAAATGAACTTAACAATCTTTCATTGTTTTGTTTTACATCTTCAAGAAATCTGTTGAATGTTTCCTTTGATAAATTTATAAGGTCATCCAGTTTTGTCTCTATAAGCTTTGCATATTTTTCATTTTCCGCAATTATCTTCTGTGTCTCCTCTTTTAAAAGTTCATAAATTGCCTTTATGTTTTCATTAAAACTCATATTCATCTCTGAAATAGAATTTTTTATTTCTGAATAATCAGGAGAGTACAAGAGACCGCATCTTCCGTTTTTATACATAAAGCATTTATCCCTTTGACAGGGAGCCTCTTTTATTTCCAAAATTTCTTCATTTTCCTTTTTGGTCCATAAAGGGCGTGATAAAAAAGGGCACATCTCCATAAAATTCCTCCTTCATTTTAAGTTTTTATTTTAAGGTTCTTTAAGTGGTAATGGAAAATTCCTTTTACCTTTTAAAAATTTACCCAATTTTAAAGGGTCTAAAACAAAAAAAGTTCCCAAATAATCACCTCTATAAATATCTGTCTTTCTTTCAAAACTGAAATTTTCCTGCCATAATTTTTGAACTTCATCAAACCTACCCATCATTATACCCATTTTAACAAACTCTTCCCAATAAACATTAACTTCATCCCTTCTGAAAAGTACAATTTTCTCTATCAGTTTCTTAAAGTATTCAAATTTTCTTTCCCTCTTTGCAAGTTCTTTTAAAATATGAATTTCCGTATCAGTGTCCCTTACATCATAGGCACATTTTCTTAAAATGTTATAAAGTTCTTCATCGTATCCGAAAACCTTCAATCCCTCTCTTATTGTTGCATAAAATGTTCCCAAAAGACCGTGTTTTATGATTTTCTTAACCCTTTCTTTAAATTTTTCAAGGTCTTTCAATTTCATTGAAACATTTAATCCGAGTCCTAAGCCCTCTGGAATGAACTTTTCCCATTTATTTTTTCTTTTTTCAATCTCTTCCGGATACTTATCAAGAGCCTCTTGATAAATATAAATACATGTCTTATCGTTGTCTTTTGAAAGTTCATCCGCATAAGTGAAAACAAAATCTTTATCCCTTATCCCCTTTAAAAACAAGACCCTGAATGTGTCAAAAATTTCTTTTCTGTTCTTTTTAAGGAAACTTTTCTCAATTAAAAGATTAAAAAATCTTTTCCATTCACGGCTTTCGTTTCTGAGAATAAAAAGAAGTAAATCAATTCCGTCTTCTCCATTTTTAATTCTTTCATATGCAAAATTTCTTATTTTATTCAAAAGTTCATATAGTCTCTCTTTATTTGCAAGTTCATACGATTTTTTGATTTCTTCTTTAAAATCTCTACCTGTTTCATAATTTAATTTTGATAAAAGGAAAAGGAGATGAGGATTTTGCCTTGTAAGGGGTAAAAGATTTAAAAATTCTGCAAATTCATCCTTTATATCAGGATTCTCTTCATATAAAGTAATAACTTCGTTGAGATCGGCTTTACCCTCTATTATCTCAAGACCCTTTTTATAAACTTCTATTTCCGGAAAATAGGGAAATCTTGACTCAATTGTAATGAAAATATCCTTTATTTTTGGAATCAATTTTTTTGCTTTCAGAGAAAGTATAAAATAGTACCTTGCTGCTTCTTTCGGTTTTGAGAGTAAAAGAGCAATTGAACCGAGGGTTTGATAAATAAAAGGAGATTTATCATTTTTTTCCTCTTCTTTCAAAAACTCATATAAAAAAGAAGGGTCAAACCTGTTCTTTTCCCTCAGCAAATTTTTTATTATTTCTTTTGCTTTTTCTTTATCACCTTTTTTCCACAAAATAGCAGACTCCATTGCAGAAATATCCGCAAGCATCTTCTCACTTTCTCCTTCTTTTAAATTATTTAAAAATCTTAATGCTTCATCATATTTTCCTCCTAATAGAAGGGCTTCTACAAACAAAAAAAGAATCTCTTTACTTTTTTTTCTTTTCAATTTCTCTGAGAGAACTTTCAAAAGCTCCCTCAAGAGTCTTTTGTCTTTTAACCCTTTTCTCAAAAATTCTTTTGCATCTTTAAAATTTTCTGATTCAAGTTCTAACAAACCCTTAAGAAAATGAACCTCAGGCACATCATAATTCATAATATTCTCTGTGAGTTTTTTTACAAAATTTATTTTTTTCTTATACCCTTCATAGAGGCAGAGTGTTCCTTCTTTGAATTCTCCCTTTCTTATATATGCCAAACCGAGTGCAAGCAAATATTTTTCCGTAAATTTATTCTTATTCTTTTGAATAAAATCGATTATCTTATCATTCCATTCATTGTTTTTAATTCCTGCTTCATCAAGAAGAAGAAGTGCGTACTCGTTATAGGATGGGAATTTATCAATAAATTCGGACATTTTTTCAAAAAATTTTTCGTCTTTTTTATTTAAAAGAATCTCAAGTTCAAGCATGAAACCTTCGGGTATTTTAACCAGGTCTTCCCTTTTTCGTGAAATCTCTTTTTCAATCAGGTCAATATTAAAATTTAATTTTAAAAGATACCTGAAAATTAAAATTCCGTTTTTAAATTCTCCGTTTCTGATGGAGGAAGAAGCAAGGGAAAAAAGGAAGAAAGGAGATTTGAATTTTCTCTCTTCTGCAATATCTTTAAGGATATCCAGCACATCCCTATCATTTAAATAGTCAGGATTTCCTGAATACATGTATTCAAGGTCTTCATCAAGGGATTCTTCTTCCATTTCAAGAAAAATTCTAAAGGCTCTGGGGGAGAATGATTTTAAAAGGGATTCCCTTAACGATTTAACACTTACCTCATCCCTCATCCTTTCTTTCAAAATTTCGGCTGCTTCCTCTGTTTTACCCAGTTGAGTGAATATTTCTGCTAATTCCCTTATTTCATTTTCGGATAAGTTCTCTGATTTCAAACTCTTTGCTATCTCATAAGCATAATTTAAATCAATTCCTTCCTTATCACTTATTGCTTCTTTAAGAAGTTCTAATCCCCTTTTTTTGTCTCCCTGAATTATAATCAAATGGGAATAAAGGAGTTTAAAATAAGGGAGCTCGGGTTTTCTTTTTTCAAATTGCTCAATTATATAAAGATAAAAACTTTCGTCATCTATAATATCTTCAACATAAAGGGTTGCTTCTTCCTCTTTTCCTTCATAATAATTTGAAATAAAATTAAAAAATCCAGCATATTTTCTTATAAATCCCATGTTTTGAATCCTTGCAATTTCCTTTTTAATTATTTCTCTTTTATCTCTGAATTTTTTCCATAATTCATAAAGTTTTAAAACTGCTTCCATGTATTTTCTTGAATAAAAATAAATGGAATAAACAAGCATTCCTGAAACAAAATCATCTTTTTCACCGTGTTTTTTTACAAAATGTTCCTTTTCTTTTTCAGGAATCAGATTATAAATTGATTCAATTCTTTCAATATCTCCTTCGGAAACAAGTTCAATAAGGACATGCTCTCTTAGCAGAATTTTATCCTCTTCTTCTCCACCGAAATGTTCAATTAAATTATCTATTAACTTTTTCTTTCTATCCGGATAATTTCTTAAAAGTGCAAAGTGTCCGATTGCTTCCCTGTACTTTTTCAAAAGAAGTGCAAGTTCACAGGCAATTTCAAGTAAATCGGGATCCTTTGGAGAAGTTTTTAATGCTTTTTTGCATAAAGAATAGCCTTTTTCCCATTTACCCTCATCCCTTAACTTTCTTGCTTCCCTTGCTGTTTTTTTGGGATCTAATGCAAAAAAAGGAAGCATGGTTATCTTCTTATTTTCTTTTTCTTTCTTTCTTCATATTCTGCAACGAGTGCTGCTACAATAAAAATTGAGGAGTATGTTCCCACAATGACTCCTATGGTTAATGCAAGTGCAAAATCAAAAAGCAAAGGTCCACCCATTACAAGAAGAACTATCAATACGAGTAAGGTAGTTCCTGAAGTGATAATTGTCCTTGAAAGAGTTTCATTTATGCTCCTGTTTGCAATATCAATGAATTTTCCCGTCCTTCTTTTCAAATTTTCTCTGATTCTATCGGATACAACTATTGAGTCATTTATAGAATATCCTACAATTGTCAGAAAGGCAGCAATTATGGGAATTGTAATATCTCTGGAAAGTAGTATGAATATTCCGAGTGTAATTATCACATCATGGAATATGGCAAGTATTGCAGATATTCCGAAAGGCAAATTAAACCTTATTGCGATGTATATAAGCATAAAGAGCATACCTATCAAGACTGCATAAATTGCTCTTAATCTCAATTCATGTCCTATTCTCGGACCGACTTTTTCTGTTCTTTCTATCTCAATTTTTGTATTCAAATTCTTTGATAAAAATTTAACAATTGAGTCCGGATCCATGTTTTGTGAATATTTTATAATGTGTTCTTTTAGGCTTACATCCTGAATTTCAGCTTTTGCAAGTCCTTTTTTTGAAAGAGCGGACCTCAATGCAGAGGGGGATATATCTTTTTCGGTATGAATATGGAGAAGTGTTCCGCCTGTGAAATCTATTCCGTATTTCGGTCCCTTTGTGAAGAGAAGGATAAGTGAGATTAAAACAAGTGTTCCTGATATTGTAAAGAAAATTCTTCTTTTTGATAAGAAGTCAATATTTGGTGTTTTAAAAAATTCCATTTTGATTCTCCTTTATATCGGTAATTTTTTCAATTTTTTTACTACTACAAAATAATCAAAAATTGTTCTTGACACAAAGACAGCAGTGAAAAATGAACTTGCAATACCGAGAGCAAGAACGAGTCCGAAACCTTTTATCGGACCTGTTCCGAACCATATCAACACAAGGGCAGCAATTATGGTTGTAACATTTGCATCAAAGATAGTGACAATTGCTCTTGAGAAACCTGCGTCAACTGCTGCCCTTAAAGATTTGCCTGCTCTCAATTCTTCCCTTATCCTCTCAAATATCAAAACATTTGCATCAACTGACATACCGATTGTAAGCACAAGTCCTGCTATTCCCGGAAGTGTTAATGTTCCGTGAAATGCGGAAAGAAGTGCAAGAACTATGATAAGATTTAGTACCAAGGCAAGGTCTGCTATTGCTCCTGCAAACATGTAATAAATTGCCATAAATATCATAACCGCCATACCTCCGAGAAGTGCACTTTGAATTCCCCTTCTTATAGAATCCTTTCCCAGAAGCGGTCCGATTGACCTTTCTTCTTCAATCTCAACAGGAGCCGGTAGCGCACCTGCTCTCAGAATCACAGCAAGATCCCTTGCTTCATCCATTGATTCAATGCCTGTAATTTGAGCATTGCCTCCGGGGATTTTTTGAATAATTTTCGGAGCAGATTGGACTAAGGAGTCAAGTACAATAGCGAGTCTTTTTCCTACATTTTCTCCGGTTACCCTTGCAAAAGTGATTGTCCCTCTTCTGTCAAATGAAAGGTTTACAACAGGAGTATTTTGAAGGGAAGGGTCTGTTCCCTGATAAATTGAATGCCTCGCATCTTTTATATGCTCACCCTTTACATCAGGTTTTTTATTAACAAGAAACAGACTTCTTAATTTTTTACCGTTTGCTTCAAAAGATTTGCCCAAGAGGAACATTTTATCTTTTGGTATAAACTTTTTTATTTCTTCCTTTTTTAACATCTTTTTTACAGAATCGGTGTAAATTTCTTCAAATACTATGTCTCCTTTATATAAATATAAAAGAGGTTTTAATGGAGACTTTGTAGTATCTTTCGAAAGTTTTCTTAATGTTTCATCAATCTTATCAAGTATTTTTTTGGTTTGATCAATATCCTCTACCAGATGAAAGGTTAAAACAGCGGTTTTTCCTATCAATTCCCTTGCCCTTTCTCTGTCCATAACCCCGGGTAATTGAACAATAATTCTGTCCTCTCCTGCGGGTTGAATTACGGGTTCAAACACCCCCCACTGGTCTATTCTGTTTCTTATAATTTCTAAAACTCTGTCCCTTGCTTCTTTGACTTTTTCTTTTTCAACCGGTTTTACTTTTAAAACAAGGTACATACCGCCTTTTAAGTCAAGTCCCAGGGATAGTGTTCTCTTGAGCATTTTTCTTATTTCTTCTTTCGGTTTTTTTGCAATTTCTTCTGATGAAAGGGAGTAATACTGATAAGTCGGAATTAAAGCAACAACCGCAAATATAATAACACCGAGTATAATTAATATTCTCCAGCGTAAAGTTTTCACCTTATTAAATTAAAAAAATTTAATTAAGGATTTGAACCTTTAATTTGAAATATCGTAAGTTTTTATTATATATTATTTTAATTGAAAAAAAGCAAATTTTATGTTAAAATTAAAATGGAGGGTCCGAATCCCTTAAAAAACAGGAGGACGGAATGAAAAAAATAATTGCCATATTAACAATAATCGGAGTGATGTCCTTATACGCACAGGAAGAGAAAAAATTTGAATACATAGCGAATAAAAAATGTAAAATGTGTCATAAGGCTCAATGGAAAATATGGGAAGGTACAAAACATGCAAAAGCTTTTGAGACACTCAAATCCGAGGAATCTGCTAAAATTGCAAAAGAAATGAAAATAGAGGATGCCACTACTTCTGAAAAATGTATAACCTGCCACAAGGGATGGGATGGAGAAGAAGGAGTCGGTTGTCAGGACTGTCACGGACCCGGTTCTGCTTATTATAAAATGTCTGTAATGAAAGACATTACTGCTGGAAAAGTAAAAGGAGAAGAAGTGGGATTGGTTAAACCGGATGAAGAATTATGTAAAAAATGTCATAACAAAGAAAGCCCGACTTACAAAGAGTTTAAAGCAGAAGAATTCTTTAAAGAAATCGCACATCCGACACCTGAGAAAAAGTAATTTTAAATTAAATTAGAGGGTTCAATCCCCTCTCAACCTTTTTACCTTTTAAAGTGTTTAAAAAATCTTGTATTATTTTTTTTATTATATATATTTTCTTCTTTTGTACAAAAGAAGAAAAGGGTGCTCTTCTGGATACCGGTATATTCTCTGAAAAAGAAAACATCTCTTACATAGTGCAGACGATAAAGGGAGATTCTGTCGGAGTAATTAATTTTTCTATAAACAAAGAGGGCAACTTTCTGAATTTTGTTCAAGACTTTCCTTATTCCGAGGTTAAGATGGATCTGAAGACATTAAAGCCTGTTTCTTCTTTATTCAGGATAGTTTTACCCGGAAGAGGACCCGTTGAGATAAGAACGGAATTCAAGGGGAATCAAATTAAAATGAAAGCAATTACACCCGCAGGAGAAAGGGATACAACAATTTCGGTAAAGGACAATTTTTATCACAGTGATTTTATTTTTATGCTCCCCCGTGCTTTACCTTTTGTTGACGGAAAGACTTATGAGATAAAAAGTTTTGTCCCTATGAGAGCCCAAATATTCACCGTTAAGATAAACTTCATTGGAAAAGGGGAATTTGAGGTTAAAGGCAAAAAGATCAAGGGATATCATGTGACTTTTGACTATGATACAGAAAAACATGATGCTTATTATGAAGAGAATGCTCCCCACAGATTATTATTCTATTCAAACGGTAAATATAATCTTATAGCAAAACTATAGGGAAAAGAATAAATTAAAAATTTGAAGTAAAGCCTCCTTTTTGATTATAATGAATTTTTAATTTTAAATTTAGCATTATTTTAAATTTAAACAAAAAGGAGGTAATAAAAAATGAAAAAACTATTAAGCCTTTTTATTATTCTCCTGGTCGGTTGTAAGGCAAAGAGTGTGAAGATAGGTGTAATTTTGCCTTTAACCGGCTCTACTGCTTCCTATGGTAAAGAGGTATTAAAGGGGATTTAACTTGCGGTATCGAATTACAATAAAACAGGTCGGAAGACCAGAGTAGAACTTTTTATATATGACAATCAAGGTTTTTCAAAAAATACTGTTGAGGGCATTAGAAAATTCGTAAAGGATGAAAATTGTATCGCAATCATAGGTCCTGTTATTTCCAAATTGGCAATCAAAGCATCGAATGAGGCAGAGAAAGGTAAGATTCCGCTTATTACTCCTACCGCCACCCATCCTTATGTAACCCGGGACAAAAATTATACTTTCAGAGTATGTTATACGGATCCTGTTCAGGGAGAGACAATGGCAAAATTTACAATTGAAGAACTTAAAATGAAAAAAGCAGGAGTTCTTTATGAAGCAAACAATCCTTATTCCGAAGGACTTTTCAGAAAATTTTCACTACTTTTTGAAAAACTCGGAGGAAAGGTCGTGGTGAACGATTTTTATGTACAGGGAGATACCGCATTTACTGATAAGTTAGAAAAAATAAAGAAAAAAAATCCTGATGTAGTTTTCATACCAGGTTATGTTGAGGATGTGATTCATATTTTGAAAGAGGCAAAGAAAATCGGATTTACCGAACCGGTATTTTTGGGAGGAGACGGATGGCATTCTCCGCTTTTGATAGAAAAAGCAGGTTCTTTATTTGAAAAAGATATCACCGCCTATTTTACTTCTCCTTTTTTTCCAGAACTTGAAGAGAATAAAGTTAAAGATTTTATAAAAAAATATAAAGATGAATATAATGAGGAACCACAGGCATTTGCTGCACTTGCATATGATGCGGTCTCTATTGTTCTTGATGGGATAAAGAAAATTGAACATCCCACACGTGAGAAGATATTTAAATACATCAATGAACTTGAAGCATATCAAGGAGTGACAGGGAGGATAAGTTTCAAGGGCAAAAAAGACCCCTTGAGGGATGTTTACATTTTAAGACCTACCACTTCGGGTTTTGAGCTTTATAAAAAGATTTCATCCGGTAATATAGGAGAGTAAAAATGCCGCAGCAGGTAAAACGTTTAATTGTTGTTTTTGTTGCCTTAATTCTTGTTTTCTTTGTCATAAGGAGTTTTCTCGTTCCTCCCACTTTCGGAGAATACGGACATTACAGAGCGTCTTCTGTAAAGGAAATTTTATCTCAAAATATAAAATATGCGGGTGAAGTTGTATGTGAGGAGTGTCATGATGATATTGTTGAGATAAAGTCCGGATCTTATCATAAAAGGCTTTCATGTGAAACATGTCACGGTCCTGCTTATGAACATTCTCAGGCTCCTGATGAATATACTCCTTACATTCCTTCAAAAAGGGATTATTGTTCCCTGTGTCACGGTTATAATCCTTCACGTCCTACTGGTTTTCCTCAGATAGACCCTGTAAAGCATAATCCTTTGAGACCCTGTATAAAATGCCATAATCCGCATGATCCGACACCGCCCGAGGTTCCGAAAGAATGCAAAGGATGTCATGAAGAAATTTACAGAACCAAGATTTTATCTCCTCATGCCTTACTCAATTGTACGGAATGTCACAAAGCCCCTGAGGAACACAAGATAAATCCGCGTGCCTTCAGACCCACAAAACCGAGTTCGAGAAAGTTCTGCGGTAAATGTCACAGTAAAGAAGCAAAAGTTTCAGAAGAAATTCCGAGAGTTGACATTATTTATCACGGATACGGAAACCTTTGTTGGGAATGCCATTACCCTCATTTTCCGGAAGCTCATACAACAAAGAAGGAGTGAAATAAATGGAGAGAAGGGAATTTTTGAAAAAAATTTTAAAATGGATATTTATATTGATAGGAGGAGGATTGGTCCTCAGGCTGCTTTCTGTAATAAGAAGAAAACCGGCTCCGATCGGCTCAATCTATGAAAATTACGACCCGACAGAGCATTATTATGCTATGGGAATTGATATTGAAAAATGTATAGGATGTGGCAGATGTGCTGCTGCCTGTAAAATAGAAAATAATGTCCCTAAGGAACCTTACTTTTTCAGAACATGGGTGGAGCGATATATAATTACCGTTGATGGGGAGACATTTGTGGATAGTCCTAACGGTGGAATAGACGGTTTTCCACCCTTGGGTAGTGAAAAAGAAATATTAAGGAGTTTTTTTGTTCCCAAACTGTGTAATCATTGTGATAATCCTCCGTGTGTTCAGGTATGTCCTGTAGGAGCAACCTATAAGACCATAGACGGAGTCATCCTGGTTGACAGTAAGTATTGTATAGGTTGCAGATACTGTATTCAAGCATGTCCTTACGGAGCCAGGTTCTTGCATCCCAAAACGAGAACGGCAGAAAAATGCACTTTTTGCTATCACAGAATCACAAAAGGACTCAAACCTGCATGTGTTGAAGTTTGTCCGACTCAGGCAAGGATATTCGGTGAAGTAAAACCGAGAAATAATCCGCTTGCAAGATTTGTTCGTATGCATAAAATAAGAGTTTTAAAGCCCTCCCTTAACACAGAACCAAAAGTTTATTATGCAAACTTAGACAAGGAGGTAACTTAAGGTGGAAAAGTTATTGGAACAATTAGCCCTTGCCCTTAAGGAGGTAACCGGTTATATATATCCCAATGAAATAGAGTTACACTGGGGTCTCCTTATTGTGATTTATCCTTATATTACCGGGCTTGTTGCAGGTGCCTTTATTCTTGCTTCCCTTGTGAAAGTTTTTAATGTAAAAGAGGTTGCTCCCACATACAGGCTTTCCCTTCTTACAGCACTTGCCTTTTTATTATGTGCTCCTTTACCCTTGCTTGCACACTTGGGGCATCCGGAGCGTTCTTTTGAGATTTTCCTTACCCCTCATTTCAGCTCCGCAATGGCTATGTTCGGATTCGTATATGCCTGGTATCTGCTCGTGGTTTTGTTACTCGAAATATGGTTTGAGTACAGAAAGAGTTTTGTAATATGGAGCAGAACAGAAAAGGGTCTAAAAAAAATCCTTTATTATATTTTCACTCTCGGTTCGATGGATATTTCTGATGAGGCTGTTGAGTTTGATCATAAAGCAGCCAAATTTATAACCGTTATAGGGATACCATCTGCTTTTCTCTTGCATGGATATGTGGGTTTTATTTTCGGATCTGTAAAGGCAAATCCATGGTGGAGCAGTGTATTAATGCCGATAGTATTCCTGTTTTCTGCAATGGTTTCCGGAATAGCCCTTGTTTTATTTCTTTATTACATCATCACCCTCATAAGGGGAGAAAAAATTGATATGAAATGTATGGATAAACTTGCGAGTTATCTCCTATATGCAATGATTCTTGATTTCTCACTTGAAGCCCTTGATTTCATACATCGCGTATATGAATCCGAGGAATCCATAAAAATTCTTTCAAAGTTGCTCTTCAGTAAACTTTTTGTAAGTTTGCTCATTATTCAGGTCTTACTGGGTACACTTATTCCCATGGGTCTTATAGCCTGGACGAAAATTATAAAATTACCTTCAGAACTCAGAAGGGTTATCTATTTTATTTCCGCCTTTCTGGTTCAAGTCGGTATTTTCACGACAAGATGGAATGTAGTTATCGGAGGACAGTTATTTTCAAAAAGTTTAAAAGGGCTCATGACCTATAAAGTGGAACTGATGGGAACAGAGGGGTTACTTGTCGGGATTTTCCTGCTTTTACTGCCTTTCATAATTCTTTATATATTGCTTAAACTGCTTCCGCCTTGGAAAGAGGAAGCAGAACCGGTAAAAGAATCAAAGGAAGCACATGTTTAATTTAAGAAGTATATTTAAAAAATTGTTTTTTTTCTTTATGTTCATGTGGATTCTGTTTGCAATGATTTTTTCGGTAATTTATATTAATATTTACGGCGGGGAAAGGGTAAGGGGTGTAAAAACCTTTAATGTTAAAGAATTCAAACCTTTTGATGTTAAGTTCTTTGCATATAAAGAGCCGATATTCATTATTCATAAAAAGGGAGAATATCTTGTGCTTTCCGCACTCTGCACATTCAGGAGAGGGATTTTGAATTACAATGCAGAAGATAAAGTATTTGAATGTCCTGTACACGGTGAGAAATATGATTTAAACGGTAATCCATTAAATAAAAAATTACCGCCTCTTAAAAAATTTTCCTTTACCATTAAAGGAGGGGACCTCTATGTCATTATGGAATAAAATAATAGATTGGTTGGAAAGAAGAATATCCCTCAATGAATTTATTTCCTTTATTACTTCTTTCGGTATTTTTTATACTCACATTCCTCCTGACAAGCCTGTCAAGGAAGCCATAAAGGATGCAATGGAGACAATTTCTCCCTCTTATGCAAGATGGCCTTATATGCTCGGTATTATCACTTTCCTTTTATTTTTGATTCAGGTGGTAACCGGTGTTTTGCTTTTGTTTTTTTATGTACCATCCATAGACAAAGCCTATGAAAGCACTGTTACCATAATAAGAGATAGACCTTTCGGATTTTTTATATTTAATATTCATCACTGGACAGCAATTTTGCTTATTTGTGTTGTTCTATTCAGATTGGGAAGATTCATTTATGATAAAGTATTTTCACCTCCCAGGGAGATTTTCTGGATTCTCGGATTTTTAATTTTTATATTTGTAATACTTGAATACATTACAGGAATCCCCTTGCCTATGGATGCACAAGCAGGTTGGCTCTCCTACAGAATATTTGAAATTTTTAATCCTGCTCCATTTCTTGGGGTACTTAATCGTGTGCTTTTCGGTGCCATTAAATTCGGAGATGTTTTCATTTTAAGAAATTATATCTTGCATGTCTTTGTTTTCCCCCTTGTTGTATTTTTCCTGTTTTATATCCATTTTCTTTCTGTAAGAAAAGTCGGATTGAGTTACGGTAAAATGTCTTTAAAGTCTCCCTTTCCCGGTTATTTCTTTGAAATTCTGATTACAATATTTATAACCTTCGGAGTAGTTTTTACCCTTGCAACTCTGTTTCCCAGAGCAATATTTCAAGAATTTGTACCTTACAAAAATTACACCCAATTTAAAGTTCCTTTCTTTTTGCTTTTCTTTGATTTCTTAAGAGATAAATTACCCCTTACCCTTTATTCTATC
Organism: Caldifarciminota bacterium; assembly: GCA_024277525.1. Lineage (GTDB taxonomy): Bacteria > Hydrothermota > Hydrothermia > Hydrothermales > JAJRUZ01 > JAJRUZ01. The sequence goes on from JAJRUZ010000021.1 coordinate 65,414, forward strand.
ATTTTTACACTTTTTATAATTCTTCCTTTCTTTTTACCTTGGATTGATCGTTCTGCTCCTGTTCCCCTCATAAAAAAACCCGTTGCTTTTATTTTGTATTTCGGAGGTCTACTTATTATAATAGTAATTTCGGTAATGGGATTAAGGGTATGATGGATTTATTTTTTACTATTTTTTTGATAACTGTCTCTCCTGATTCTACGAAATGTTTTTTATGTCACAGTGAAATAAGGGCTCAATATAAGAACAGTGTTCATTATAGTGAAGAGATAATTTGTAGTGATTGTCACGGAGGAAATTCTTTTACCACTGATATGAAAAAGGCTCACGGAGGAAACTTCATAGGGATCCCCGGAAAAAGAAAAATACTTAAAGTGTGTTCAAATTGTCACTCATCAGCAGATAAAATGGCTCCTTATGGAGTCCCTTTTAATCAGGAAGCACTTTATTTGATGTCTGCTCACGGTAAGTTGCTCTTAAAAGGTAAGAATATTCAAAATATTCCTGTATGTTCGGATTGTCATGATTATCATGATGTGAGAAAGGTCAGTGATAAATATTCACCTGCAAATAAAATGAATATTCATAAAACCTGCGGAGTCTGTCATGAGAGTGAGGAAAAAAAGTATAAAAACAGTATTCATTACTACTATTTGATCCAAAAAGGAGATTTAAGTTCTCCTACCTGTATTGATTGTCACGGAAGTCACGGTGCATATCCTCCGGGTTATAAAGATATTGATAAAATATGCGGAAAATGTCATCAGCTTGTGAGAAAGTATTTTATAAGCGGTATTCATTACAAACCTTTTATAGAGACCGGTCTGAAAGAATGTGAAGCATGTCACGGTAATCACGAAGTTAAAGAAAAGTCGTTGGAGCTTTGGGATAGAACATGCACGGGTTGTCATTCCGAAAAAGAAGAGGCAATAAGGGTTTCTCAGGAGATTAAAATTTTTCTTAAAGAAACATATGAAAGTTATGAAGAGGCAAATGAATGGGTAAAAAAAATAGAGAAAATACCGCTTGAAGTTGTTGATTTAAAAAACAGGTTGGAAGATGCAAGAATAGATATGGAAGCGAATCTCGGAATTACCCATCTTTTCTCCGTAGAGGAGGTTAAAAAAGAAATAGAAAAATATAAGGGAGTATTTGACGATGTGAAACATGAAGCAGTTTACAAATTCAAGTTGTTTCAGACGAGGTATCTTCTTATCCCGATTTTATGGTTTATGATTTTTGTAACAATATTCTTAATAATAGAGGTCAGAAGAGGCGTGAAGAAAGAATGAGAATTATTTCTATCAGGAAATTTTCTCCTTATTTGCTTACTTTCTTTGTTTTAATAGCGACACTTTTTGTTGTTGTTATTTTTATGTTTCAAGTTACTTCTCAGCCTGCTTTTTGCGGTTCCTGTCATGTTATGAGACCTTATTATGAATCATGGAAAACTTCGACTCATAACGGTATACCATGTGTGGAGTGTCATATCCCGCCCGGAATTACATCCGAATTCAGGAAAAATATGAAGCCCTTGCAATGGTGGCAAGGTACTTCACCGGGACTTACGGAACAAACCCTTGGACAGAGGTTGAGGATGCAGCTTGTTTGAGATGTCATGAAAAAAGGCTACTTTCCGGAAAGGTCATTTTTAAAAATGTTTTATTTGACCATTCTCCGCATTTAACACAGTTAAGAAGGGGGAAGAAGCTGAGATGTACTTCCTGTCATTCACAAATTGTTCAGGGAGCTCATATTAAGGTAACAGAGGGTACATGTTTTTTATGTCATTTTAAAGAAGCGGAACTCGGAAAAGGAACCGCAAGATGTACAATCTGTCATGAAACCCCGAAAAAAGAAATAAAAATAGGAACCTTTTCTTTTAATCATTCGGATGTGGTGAAGTATGATATGGATTGTTTGATGTGCCATGCACATTCGGTGGAAGGGGAAGGGAATGTACCGAAAGAGAGGTGCTTTACATGTCACAATGAACCGGAAAGAGTAGCCGAATATGGAAAAATAACCGAATTACATCAAATTCATGTTACAGAACATAAAGTGGAGTGTTTAAACTGTCATCAGGAGATTTATCACGGTCCGCCCAAAGAAATAGAGGAGGTTGTGAAAACTCCTTGCAGTTCATGCCATTTGAGGGGACATTCTCCTCAAAAAGACCTTTACATGGGAATAGGAGGGAAAGGTGTAACTCCTTTGCCTTCTGTTATGTTTCTTTCGGGTGTGAGATGTGAAGGATGTCATATTCTTGAAGCAGATAAAACCGGAATTAAAAAATCAGGACCCTTTTCATGTATGAACTGTCACGGAGCTTCTTATTATAAGATATATTTAGAATGGAAAAAGGCGATTGAAGAAAGAGTTAAAAAGACAGAAGAAATTTTAAAAAAGGCGAAGAAAATTATAGGAACTTCAAAATTATTGAATGATGCCTATTACAATCTTAACCTTGTTAAAAAAGGACACGGAATTCATAATGTTTTATACTCAGAAATGTTGCTCTCAAAATCAATTGAGTTTGTGAATGAGGAATTAAAGAAAAAGGGTAAAAAACCCTTTGAAAAACCTTTTAGAACACTTTCTCCTTCTTATAAGGTATGCATAAGGTGTCATTACGGTATTGAAGAAAAAATCAAGGACTTTTTCGGGATAAAATTTAAACATTATGTTCATGTTTCGGGCAAAAAATTTGATTGTTTGGTTTGTCATAATGAAAATCCTGAAGGAAAACCCCATATGATGACCAAATTTAAAACAAAAAAAGATTGCTTTAAATGTCATCATAGGAAAAAGATAAAGAGAAAATGCATAAGCTGTCATACCGACATTTTAAAAAGGGCTTTAGCTTTTAAAGATAAAAAATTTTCCCACAGTTTACATTATAAAGAGATGGATATCTCATGCAATGATTGTCATTCGGAATCCGGAGCATTAAAGAAGAATTTCTGCACAGAATGTCATTAAAAAGGAGGAATAAAAATGGATAAAAAAATGACACGAAGAAAATTTCTTGGAAAATTAGTAGCAGGAATCTTGGGTGGAACAATTGCTTTATTTACCGCACCGATAGCATTTTATCTTTTACCCAAAAAGGAGAAGAAAAAACTTAACATTTTTGTTGATCCCAAGGGCAATCCTATACCGGAGAGTTCGATAAAGGAAGGAGATTATGAGCTCGGACTTTCTGATGAAGGTCCTGTTATAATAGTGAGAAGGGAGGGTGTATTATATGCTTTTTCTGCCGTATGTACACACTTAGGATGTATAGTAAAGTGGATTCCATCCAGGAATGAATTTTTATGTCCCTGTCATGCAGGAAGATTTGATGCGAACGGTGCGGTAATTTCCGGTCCTCCTCCGGCTCCCCTTAAAAGGTACAAAATTGAAATCACATCCGAGGGTTTTATAATACTTTCTTAAATTTCATCCGGAGGAATAAAATGAACAAAATATTAAAAGCAATAGATGAGAGGTTGAAATTGTCAGAACTTTATGAAAAATACCTTTCGGGATATATGGTTCCCGGAAATCTCAATTTTTGGTATTGTTTAGGCTCTGTGCTTATTGTGATATTCTCAATTCAGATTATAACGGGTATTTTGCTTTTGATGTATTACATTCCTTCTGTTGATAAGGCATTTGAAAGCGTCATGTATATTACGAACAAGGTACCTTTCGGATGGCTTATAAGAAGGGTTCATGCCGTGGGTGCGAATCTCTTTGTTCTCGTTCTTTTCTTTCACATGTTTTCGGTATTGATAATGGGTTCTTATAAAAAACCGCGGGAAATTCACTGGATAACGGGTTGTCTTCTTTTTGCACTTGTTCTCGTAGAGTGTTTATCCGGTTATCTCTTACCTTGGAGTCAATTGTCCTATTGGGCAACAACCGTAGCAACGAACTTTCCGGGTGCATTCCCTTTCATAGGTGATTTTCTTGTTTATGTAATAAGGGGAGGGGAGAAGGTTACCCAGCTTACACTCGGAAGGTTCTTTTCAATTCATGTATCTTTGATTCCGTTTACAATTTTTATTTTGATAGCAATTCATATATTTGTGATAAGAAGGACAGGTATTTCCTTTCCTCCGGGGACGGACGAGACCAAGGTTAAAAAAATTCCGTTTTTCCCGCATTTTGTGCTCGAAGATTTAAAGGTAATCTATATATTTCTTGCGATTATGTTTTTGATTGTTTTCTTTTATCCGCAATTTGTTTTGCCGAGAGATGCTTTGATACCCGCTGATCCCCTCTCAACTCCGGAACATATAAAACCCGAATGGTATTTTCTTGCAAATTATCAATTTTTAAAATTGATTCCGAATGAATTTCTCGGTATCTTTCTTCAACTTATAATTGCTGTTATCATTTTTTTACTCCCTTTTATTGACAGAACACCCGAAAGGAGAATATGGAAAAGACCGGTATTTTTCGGAATCGTAATATTTGGTATAATTTTTTATGTCCTGCTAACAATATGGGGGTATATATCATGAAAAAAGTAAAATTTTTAATTATTTTATTTTTCATTTTCGGATTTTATGATATCTTAAATGCAAAAAAGGAGAATGTTTGTATAGAGTGTCATCTTGAAACCGGAGAAGAGAGTTTAATGAAACCTGTGGAAGAATGGAGAAAAAGTGTGCATTCGGAAAATGGGATTTCATGTCATCATTGCCACGGAGGGGATCCGAATGACGAAGATATAGCAATGGCTCCTGAGGCAGGATTTATTGGTGTTCCCGAATATGAGGAAATTCCAGAATTTTGCGGGAAATGTCATATAGGAGTTAAGGAGAATTACTTAAAAAGTGCACATGGCAAAACACTTCCGGATGGTCCTAACTGTGTAACCTGTCATACCGCACATAATCAAAAAAAAGCCGGTGTTTATCTTATCAATAAAGAGTTATGTTCTCAATGTCATTCCTATGAAAGAGCGGAGAAAATAAAATTTGCCCTTTTGAGCACCGAAAAGACGATATCCTCTCTTTCAAAAAGAATTGATAATTTATGGACAAACGGATTTGATGCTGAGCAGATGAGAAAAATGCTCTTTGCCACAAAAAATTCGTTCAGAAGGTTAACACATATAGTCGAGGTGGATTATATTCTTCAGAGAACGGGTGATATATATTCTGAACTGGGTAAAGTGGAGAATGAGGTAAAGGAGAAAGAGGAGATTTTGAAAAACAGAAATATTGTAGGAGCATTCATAGTAATATTTTTATTAATTTCCGCCCTTTTATTTGATAAGTTACGCAAAGAATTGATCAAAAAAACCTGAGTAAGAGTCTTTTTGATTGTGCGACATTAATTGTGTATGGAAGTTTCATGTTAATTCCTAATACTGAATTTTTTAAGTAATAGGAAAGATGGAAGTCAGGGAGATTTTCTATGGCGGGCTTACGGAGGATATAATCTTTAATTTACACTGATATCAAACTTCTAATTTTATACTTAAAATTTTATATTTTTTATGAGACAGAAATATTCTAAATGGGTTTTGAAATAAATATAAGAAGATTGAGAGAATTTGAGGAAATTTGGGATTTTGGCTATTTTGACAAATATAGAGAACATTTCTGCCAAGGAAGTTTTTAAAATATTTTAAAGACTGACAGAACTTATATGAGGACACATGAAAGTTTTTAAATATCATACACAATTAAAATGCCACCATGTTTGATTTTGTTTTTAAAATATTTTATAATTTATGTATGTTCATTTTTTTATTTATAATTTTTTCGCAGGCATGGTATAATGGAACAATAAAATGGGGAAAAAGGACCAGAGTAAATAAAGATACAATTGGAGTGCAATTTCATCCTATTGCTTATATTAACAAGGAAAATTTAAATATATATTGTGTGTGGGAAAGTGATCCTGAAAAGGATGGGATTTACAGAATTGATTTTGCCTTTTCTCGTGATACAGGTAAAACATTTACTAATGTAATTAATATTTCAAATAACAACTTTGACAACCGTTATCCTTGGATTGCTGTTGATAAAACAGGAAGAATATATATAGTATGGCAGGTATGGGATGGAAATGCATGGCAAATATGGTTCACAAGATCCGATAATGGAGGAATTTCATTTATACAGCCTTCGCCCTTGAAAGGTGTGATTGTTCAAAATGATCAAAATTCAGCAGTAAATTTCGGACCTCAGCCCAAAATTGCTGTTTACGAGGATCAGGACACCACTTATCTCTTTGTTGTATGGGCAGATGGAATGGGAACAGATCCTACCAAAATCTTACTCGCAAGGTCAACTTCCTTAGGAGACACATTTGAAGTCAGCGGAATTGAGGTGAGTCACCAATTGGGGGTTGCGAGACACCCATGGATTACACTTGATGATTCGGGTAATGTATATTGTGTTTTTGAAGGAGGAAGCGGGCAAAATCAAGATCCTCACCCGAATATTTATTTCAATAAATCAACAGATAAGGGATTATCTTTTATGACTTCCGATATAATGGTGAACGATAATCCTTCTGTTTCCAAAAGAAGACTTCACCCATCGGTCACCGTTCGTCCTGCCACAGGAAAAGTGCTTGTGGTTTGGGAAGATTCAAGAGATTCGGACGATGCAACTCCGCAAATATATTTCTCTTACATGGATGCTGACACTTTTACAAAAAATGTAAGGGTTAACTTTTCTTCGGGAATTGAAAATTACCGTCCGTCAATATTTATAGACCCTCAGGGAATAATGATTATCGCATGGCATTCTAATAAAATAGCTTTAGACACTTTCAGTTTAATGCTTTCTGCATACAGTGATACTTTGGACGGTTTCTTAAAAGCGAAATTAATGAAAAACACATTTACAGGAACAAGCGGTGCTAATTTCGGTAACGAGTTTTACCCGCCGAGTCTTCTTGTTGACACCTTAGATGGCAAGACAAACTTCTTTTTGATATGGCAAGATTATTCGGATGACCCTGATGGAGATATTTATTTTGTAAAAGGATATGTTGTCGTTTCTTCATCCGACCTTGACATTTATGATGATACCTTTGATGTAAAAGATGGGATTCTTGATTTCGGAATTTTACCCGTTGAATTATACTCAAATAAGAAATTTTTAATTATAAATAGTTCTACCGAAAATAATCCTGATACGGTTGATGGTCCATCAAAGGCTGACATTTTGAAACTTTATCCGGATACGGTTAGAATTTTCCATGAAAATAAGGAATATTCATTCATTTCCCATTTAATACTCCCGGATTCCCTACCGATAGGAGAACCGAAGGAAGTTGAAATATGGGTTAGGGTCCCTGACGGAGCACCTGCGGGAAAATATGAGGGAAAGTTGGAACTTACAGGACTTGATACCGACTCAACCGAATCTATTGATACTTTGATAATAAAGTTAGAGGTTCCTTATTTGTCCTCTTCTCTCAAAAATGTGAAAGTTTATCCGAACCCCTTTGAACCGGCTAAGGGGCATAAAAGAATATCTTTTACTAATTTATCTCAAGGAGCGGAAATAAAGATATTTGACATTTATGGGAACTTAATTAAAAATTTAAAAGCAGGAAGTGACGGAGGATGCGCATGGTATCCCGAAAATGTGGCTTCTGGAATTTATATTTATTTAATAAAAGATAAAAATGGTAATACCTACAAAGGAAAAATAGCGATAATAAAATGAAATGAAAAGAATATTTTTATTAACTTTAATTTCCTTTGAAGTTTTTGCCTCATCTTCTTTCGGATTTCTAAAACTCTGGGAAGACCCTATTGGTGCAGTTGTATATAATGCTTATGATGGCTTATATCCCGGAAAAGGGGGGCTGCCGGGCACTCAAGTATTTATGAAAGAAAAGATGAATTTTAATATCTCCTATAGTGATTGGTTGCTTGATTTAAAATACACCCAATTAAAATTTTCATTTAAACCCCTGATTAATTCTTCAATAGAAGTTGCTATGAGGTATTTAGATTACGGAGGATTCCAGGGATATGATACACTCGGTCAGAGAATAGGAGACTTTACTGCAAACGATTTTGCCTTATATTTGAGATACGCTTATATACATCGCTCATTAATAGGAATAGGTTTAGAAACAGGTTATGCAACCGAAAAAATAAAAGACAAGTCTGCATCTACATTTTTTGCAGGATTCGGTCTTACAGTGAATAAATATCCCTTTGTCTTCGGAACAGGTGCACGAAACATAGGAGCAAAGGTGAAATTCAATGAGGAAGAATTTCCTATCCCTTTTTCTTATTATCTTTTCACAGGTTATTCATTTAAAGGAATACCTTTAAAAATAAGTCTCGGTTTAACATTCTTTCAAAATGATTTAAGAGTTGATGCTGCTTTATGTTGGAATATTAAAAAAATATTAGATATTTTTATCTCTTATCAAATAGGACAGGATTTCGGACCTGTTTCAGGTTTAAAAGCCGGTTTAAAATTAAAATACAGAAATTTAAACCTCAATTATGGATTTTTCTTAACAGGTGATTTTGGAATCACAAATCACATAGGGATTGAATACAACATTTTCTAAGCAATAAATTTCCCGATATGCTTTTATATCCATGTTTGACACTTTTTGAGGGGTTTTTATAATAGGGATTCTTGATTTTTCTTGTGTTTTGGGTATTTTATCTTAAAATTTTTCAAAATTTTGTTGTAGAGACTTTTTAAAAATATTTTTCCTAATACTTGACAAATTAA
>JAJRUZ010000022.1 GCA_024277525.1 Caldifarciminota bacterium
AAATCTTTTTTCAGGTTTCAACCAGAAGGATTCCTTTTTATTTACAAAATTTAAAGGGGCTCTGAACCAGGTGTAATGAGGGGTATCTTCATACATAAGATGGGAATATCTAATTTTATATCCCATAAATTCTGCTTCCTGTCCTGGTTTCAAGGTGATTTCTGCTTCTTTTTTGAACGCACTGGAAAGAATAATTCCGATTGCTGTGAATATAACGCCTATATGGACGATAAATCCTCCGTATCTCCTTTTATTTGATAAAAGAAGTCTGGACAGGGATGTTATGTAAGGTAGATTTTGAACTTTGCTTTTTATATGGGCTGTTCTTAAAATCTCAAAAATTATAATGTAAAAAACCAGTATGGAAAGGGAAACAGCTGTAAGAGGTAAGAGACGTGTGATTCCTCCGAAATATAAGAAGGGTGCTGTAATAAGGGTTAATAAAAGGGGAATGAGCATTGTTTTTATTATTCCTTTAAGTGTGGCTTTTCTCCAACCGATAGAAGGACATATTCCCATGATTAAAAGTAGAATTAAAAAGAAGGGAATTGTGACCTGTTCATAGAAGGGTGGTCCCACGGTGATTTTCACTCCACGAACAATTTCCGCTATTATAGGGAAAAGGACACCCCAGAAGATTGCAAAGGCAATGATGACGAGAATCCAGTTATTTATATAGAAGGTTCCCTCCCGTGATACAACATTTTCAATCGGAATTCGGGATTTCAGCTTCTTCCAGCGTAGAAATAAAAGGGTGATGAATAATATACTCCAACCTCCGATAAAGGCTGTAAAGAAAGGTCCCAAATTACTCTGGGCAAAGGCATGAACGGATGACAGGACTCCGCTTCGCGTTATATATGTTCCGAAAATTGTAAGTGCGAATGTGAGCATTATGAGAACGAGATTCCATATCTTCAACATACCCCTTTTTTCCTGCATCATAACCGAATGTAAAAAGGCGGTTCCTGTTAACCAAGGCATAAGAGATGCATTTTCAACAGGGTCCCATGCCCAGTATCCACCCCAGCCCAGTTCCACATAAGCCCATTTTCCTCCGTAAATTATTCCTATGGTCAGAAAAATCCAGGAAAGAATTGTCCATTTTCTGACCTTTGTTATCCAGTGGATATCAATTTTTCCTGTAATTAATGAAGCCATTGCATAGGCAAAGGGGATTGTAAAACCCACATAACCCAGATATAGAGTGGGAGGATGAATTAACATACTTATATTCTGTAAAAGAGGATTAAGACCCCTTCCATCAGCGGGTGTAAAAGGGAGGGTTTTAAAGGGATTTGAAAGGAAGACAAGCAGTGTGTTAAAGAAAAATAGGACTCCCAGATTGAAAATCATAGCCCATACATGTATTTTCCTGTAGTCCTGTCTGTTTTCAATCCATAACCATAATATAAGTATTGCTAAGGTAAGAGCCCAGAAAAGCAGACTTCCTTCCATTCCTGCCCAGAAGGCAGAGATTTTATATAGAAGAGGAAGTGTTCTGTCGGTATAACTTGCCACGTATTCAATTGAGAAATCACTTGTTACAAGTGCATAAAGCAGGGATATAGAGGAAATAACAATAAAGGAGAATATAAGAATTACACCTCTCTGCGCGGAAATAAAAAATCTCAGGTCCTTGGTCTTTAAAAAAAACAGGTAAAAAATTATTGTTAATGGGGTCAGAATAAATGAAAAAATAAGAGAAAATTTTCCCAGTTCAATCATTTTTCATTTTTCTTTTTTTAATATAGAATAGAACTGTAATTATAATAATTGAGAATAAAAAGGTTAAAATCCAAATACTTATGGATCCGGATTTTTTTTGAGAACCCGGAAAATCGGCGGGGTCACCCGGATTTGTCCCTTTCTCTATTTCTATCCGGTTTATAAAGCCGTCTCCGTCAGAATCCATATTCATAATTTTTTCCATTCCAAAATTCTCAAAATCTTTTCCGAATGCATTATAACCCTTTCCTCCCCGTGTGAGATGACAGGTTTTGCATTTTTTTAACTCAGGGGGAAGTTCTTTCAGATAAAGGGGTCTTGCAAAGAGAAATGTCGGATAATAAAGGATTATCAGTTTTAAAAAAATGGCGCTCAACCCGAATACATGATATTCATTTGTTATGTGAGGGTGACATAGTTCCTTTGGGATGCATTCCTTTCATCATTTCACAGCCTGCTTCTTTTGGAGTTCCTGAAAAGAGTTTTTTAAAATTATCCTTTCCTATGGCTTTTTTTAAGTTTGAGAGGGCGTTTATGTAGTATTCTTTAAGTTTATATTCTTTATCTGTTATGGATTTCAGAAGTTTTTTTGCATCAGATGCATTAAAATCAGGTGATTTCAGAAGTTCGGAGAGTTTCATTTTTTCTATTTTAATTTCTGTCTTCTGTCTGAGAGTTTTTTCTATGAGTTCCATTCTCAGGGCTTTTACCTTTGATTTCAGATTCTCAGGCACTATATTTTCTGCTTTGTAAAATATTTTTTGAATATGTCCCATTTCCATTCCTTCCATCATTCCGTGCATTCCGCCCATCATTCCACACATTCCACCCTGCATCATACCGCTGTGCATCTGCATCATTCCGCCACCCATCATCGGTGACTGCTGGGAGCCCTGTGAGCCCCCCATCATTCCCATCTGGGAAAATAGAGGATAAAAACCTATTATTCCTCCAACTATAAGGAGAGAAAGTAATTTTTTCATTTTTAACTCCTTTTTTGAAGTTTTCAGGGAATTGAACCCTTTTACTATGGTATGTAGTAATTATAAAATAAAGTTTAAAAAAATTCAAGTTCATTTGAGCTCTTTTTTCAGGGTTTCAAATTCACTTTTTGAAATTTCACCTTTTGCAAGTCTGAGTTTCAGAACTTCAAGGGGGTCTTCTCTTGTTATCTTTGTCTCATTCGGTTTGTTTTCTTTTATAAGGTATTTTACAAGATAAACTATACCCAGAATTAAAAGAGCATAGAAAAGTATCATAAATACAGAACCGAATCCAAAAAGTCCGAATGAATTTCCCATTCCCATCATTCCTCCCATCATGATATTTTCTCCTTTTTCATTTATGTGCGATAAATCGCACCTTAAACAATTTTTGATTCAAAGGGAATTTTATTCTGAACAGTGAAAGCAGCAGGGCATTTTCTGTCAGCTTCTTTTCTTATTTCTTCAATAATATTTTTATCAGCTTCACTTTCTATTTCAAGTTCAATCCATACCTTCTCAACGATAGGACCTTCTTCCACTTCAAATACGGATCTCATATTTACCTCTGATGCTCCTTTTGCTTTTAGCTTTTTTATTTCAACACCCTTTGAAGCTGCTATTGTCATGAATGTTGTTGCATAGCAGGAAGTCATTGCAAATACACAGTATTGAACAGGGTTTGGAGCATTTCCGTTTCCTCCTGAAGGAGGAGGTTGATCGGTTATTAGAGTTATTTTGCCTTTGGAAAATTCAAGTGTTCCTTTAAACTGTCCTTCCTCTGAAAAAATCCATTCGCCTTCTGCTATGAAAGGTTTTCTTTCAGGAAATTCTCCTTTTGTTACGGCTTCTTTTGTTTTCTGTATATTTTCAAGGTTTATGTTGTTCATTTTTTTTCTCCTTTTACAGGGTACATGTATAAGGTATTATAACATCAAATTTTGAATTTTTCAAGATTTAGAATTTTTATTTTTTGAATTTATTCTTCAATATTTCATATTCATTTGAATCCTTTGCTGTTTTTACAAGTTTTATCACATTTAATGATTTTTATTCAAAGGAAATTTCTCTTTTAACATCCTGTAAAATTCATCTCCGCAGAACCATGGGAAATCAGGGACTCCCTCAATCTTTATTTCTCCATCTATAATTATTGTGGGCACTGCTTTAATTTTGTATTTCACAATCTTTTTTTTTAAGGATTCATCAATTTTATTTATGTCATAAACAACAAGTTTACAACTCCCGCATTTCCCGAGTTCTACAATATTTATTGCATCAATGCACAGTGGACAACCTGAAGAAAAAATTTCAATAACATGTCCCTTTGTTGGAATTTGCATAATTAATTATAAAATGATTTACTTAAAAAATAAAAACAACAAAAATTTAATATTACAATGATATGCCACCTATTTTTAGACAAATTTAAAATTAGTGTTTTTATTATAAAATATTTCATTGGGGGTTTTAAAATTTAGGCTTGAGTGTAGTCTTTTTGAGTTATAGAACCAGGTGTATTTTGAAAGGAGTTTATTCAGTTCTATTTTATATTTTCCTTCCCTTTTTATTTTATAACCATAATCTTAATTTTGTCCAATTTAAGGGAGTCCCTTCAATAAAAGAACGGTGAAAGAGATTATAAGGATGAAATAAAGAAGTTATTATTTTTTCACATGGATTCGGGATCAGGGAAATTTTGTTGCAGTCAGGAAACCAAACCGCGAATTGTAAGTATCCTAAATTCGGGAAGTAATGAATAAAATGAATGATGCAAATTTACACCCTTTCAAACTCCACTCCGTAAACCCGTGAAATTCCGTTCTCCATGGTTATGCCGAAAACCCTGCTTGCTATCTCCATTGTCCTCTTATTATGTGTTATTAATAAAATTTGAGAAGTTCTTGATATTTTTTCAAGATATACCCTGAACCTCAATGTATTTGAGTCATCAAGAGCTGCATCAACCTCATCAAGCGCAAATAAAGGTGAAGGAGAAAGGTTTGCAAGGGTGAATAATACGGATAAAGCAAATAAACTCCTCTCACCTCCGGAAAGCAAAAGAACAGACCTGACTTTTTTTCCACTCGGCGATACATCTATATTTAAGGGAGATTCAAGTATGTTTTTCTCATCCTCAACTTTAATCTTTATATCTCCACCCAATAGAAATTGAGAAACTTCCTTCAAACCTTCCCTGAATTCCTCTATAAAACTTGTATAATCTTTTATCGCCTTTTCCTCCATCAATTTTATTGATTCTTTTAAATTTTTGATACTGTCTTTTAAATCATGATATGCGTTTACCTTTTCATAGTAATCCTTTTCAAGAGCCTTATACTCCTCATCTGCAAGCAGATTCACATCCTGCATTGCATAAATTTGCTTTTCCAAATGCTCAATTTCCTCTTTTAATCTTTTAATTGAAATATTTTCTTTTATAAACTCTACACCTTCCGGATAAAGAGAAATTTCCTTATTGATCTCTTGAATGTCATTTTTCAATTTTAAAATCCTATCCATCAATCTATCTATCTGTGATTTTTTTGAAAAATATTCACTTTTCATTTTCTCAATCCCGGCATTGAATTCTTCAATATCCTTTATAATATTCTCCTCGGTTTCTGAAATTTCTTCCAATATCTTATCCAGTTTTTTTCTTTTTTCTTCAAGTTCACCTATTTCCTTATTTGTTTCCGAAATTCTTAAACTCACTTCCTCTAATTCTTTTTCTCTCTCTTTTAAAGAATTTTTGTAAATCAAGAGTTTATCCTCAAGATTTTTTCTTTGCATATATTTCTCCCTCAATTTTCTTAATTCTTCCAATTTACTGAACTCATTTTCTTTTAATTTCCTGATTTCTTCAAGCTTTCCTTCTTTATTTTTCAACTCTTCCGAAACCCTTTCTATATAATCTTCCGAGTCCTTAACTTCTCTCTCCAACTCCTTAATCTCCTCCTCTAATCCCGAAAGTCTCCTTTTATCAAATAAAAACTCCGATTCAATTTCAGATTTTTTCATCAATTTTTTTCTTAATTCTTCGGATAGTTCTTTTTTTTCTTTCTCTTTGATTTCTAATCTCTCATTTAACTCAAAAATAAACTTATCTATCTCTTTTAACTTTTTCTCATTTATTGATTTCAAATTCTCAATTTCTGACAATCTTTTCTCCCTTTCAATTTTTTCTTTTAAAATTTTTCTCAAAATTCCATCTTTTGTTATTAAAAATCCATCCTCTGTTACACAAATATCACATTCTTTGTTCTTCCAAGAATTCAGAGCTTCCTTTAAATTCTTAAATTTTTTCAGATTTTTAAACCTCTGATTTATAAAATTAAAAAGCCCCTTTTTATTTTTAAAGATTAAAACATCATCAAAAACATTATTATCCCTATCAATAATCAACTTTCCTCCTTTTTCAAGATACTCAATAATTTCCTCTTTAAGATTAAAATTTGAAGCAACTTTTGCATCAATGACATCATCAATTAAATAAATCAAAGAATCAGCATTATTATAATCTATAAAATCGGACAAAAAAGGGTATTCATTTAAAAGATTCTCATCAACTCCTCTTAAAGTTTTAAGTTTTATCATCTCTCCCTCTATCTTGCTTGTTTCATTTTTTATCAGGTTTCTCTCCTTTTCTTTTTGAGATAAATCGTTATTTAAATCGTTTATCTCCTTATCAAGACTTATAATTTTTTCTTCAACAGTTTTTTCCTCGTTTTTTAATTGTGAAAGAATCTTCTCATTTTGAATTATTTTTTTCTCTATCTCCTCTTTTTCTCTTAAGATTTTTTCAATTTTCTCTTCCCCGTAAGTTTTTTTCTTTTTAAATTCTTCAAGCTTTAAATTCAGTACCATAATTTCTTTTTCTTTTTCCTTTTCCTCTTTTTCTATGCTTTTATAATACGCTTCTGATTTATCAACTTCATTCAATTTATTCTCATCTATCACGGTTTCTTGCTCCAAACTTTCTTCTATTTCCCTTATTTTTTCTTTCAAATCCTTTATCAGGCTTATAAGATTTTCTTTTCTTTCCTTTAAAATGTTTATTTCTCCGTAATTTTTATTTAACTCGGATAGGATTTCTTCTCTTTTCAAAAGTAATGGGCTTTTTTCCTCCCTTAATTTTTTAATTTCTTCCTCTTTTTGTCTCTTTTTATTTTCTGTTTCTTCTATCATTCTCTTTATTTTTGCTGTTTCCTCTTCTAATATTTTTAAAATTTTTTCATTCTGGGAAATCTCATTTTTCTTTTTTATTTTATCTTTTATTAATTTTGAATATTCCACTTTATAAAGCAATTCTCTTTTTTCTCTCAGTATCTCCTGTAATTTCTTATATCTCTCTGCCCTTTTTCTTTCTTCTTCAAGAACTTTTAATCTTTGCTCTTTGTCCTTTATAACAATATCAAAAGCCTGAAGTTCCTTTTGGGATTTTTCCAGTCTCCTTTCCATAATTCTTTTTTTATGTTCAAAATCCGAAAGCTCGCATGCCTCAAGAATCATCTCTTTTATTCTTTCTTTCGGTTTTCTTGCCAATTCCTCAACATCTTCCCATTGGAAATGAGAATAACTTTTCTTTCCGAAAATTTTTTCAATTTCTTCCTTATATTTTCTTTCCGAAGCCCTTTCTCCGGAAATGAAAAATTCCTGTGAATTATCCCTATAAACTCTTCTTGTAAAAATTTTTTCTTTACTTTGAATATCAAAAAATATGGAAACTTCTGCAAAAGGAGAGGCTCTTTTTTCCTTTGTTCCGGAAAAAATGATTTCTCTTAATTCCTTAACTCTCAATCTGGACAGTTTTGATTCCCCGAGAACAAACCTCACTGCTTCAAAAATATTTGTCTTCCCACATCCGTTCGGTCCTACCACAAGGGTAATGTTATCCGACAATAAAATTTCGGTATTTTCTGCAAATGATTTAAAACCGTTTAAAACAATTTTTTTAACTTTCATATTTTCTGGGTTTTAAAGGAGAAAACCAAAAATTTCTATCAATTTCTTTTGTTCTTTTTATTGTTTCAATCATATTCTTTGCAATTCTCTCGCATTCTTCATATACATCAAAGTTTTTTTCTATTGGACCTGTTGCATAAGTAATTGAATAAGGGGGGATAATTGCTCCCATGAAGTTTAACGGTATTAAAATTGCCGAAGCTGCGGAAGTTGCACCGTCTTCTTCTGCTGACACAACACAGGAGACGACCTTACCTGCAAGAAGAGGCTCCATATTTTCAAAAGCAGTTAAAAGGTCAATAAAATTTTTCATAAGTCCTGACGGACCGAACCAGTAAACCGGTGTCCCGAAAACAATTCCATCCGATTTTATTATTTTATTATAAAGTTCAGGAAGCATCTCTTTAAAAACTTCGGGTGTGCATAAGGAAGGGTCTTTTGAATAACATCCCATACAATAGGAAACAGGATGGTCAACCAAAAAGATAAGTTCTGTTTTCGCACCCAAACTTTCCGACTTCTCAAGAACGGTTTTCAAAAGTATTGTTACTTTTCCACCTTTAATTGGAGAACCGGAGATCCCGAGAATATGCATAAAAGATTTTAAGTTTAAAATCGGCATAGTTTCAATTTAAAATAATATCTTATGGAAGAAAAAAGAATATGTATTAATTGCGGAAAATACATAGGGGCAAGGGAGGTTTGCCCTTATTGCGGTGAAGAACAGCCCAAACCGATAGGAATTGAATTTCTGAAATGGACAAGTATCATAATTGCAACAGGAGGACTGATTTTTCTTTTCATATCCGCAAGAGTAAGCGAGGCTCCTCTTATAAAAATTAAAGATTTAAAACCGACCATGAACTTTGCAAAAATCAGTATGAAGGGAATTGTTGAATCTTCACCTTATTATAATGAAGAAAGAGGAGGCTATTTTTCATTCTGGCTCAATGATGGTACCGGAAGTATAAAAGTGAGAGCATTTAAGAATGTTGCCAGGGAGTTAATTGAAAAAGAAACTTATCCATGCCTCGGAGACTCAGTTTATGTAACGGGAATACTTTATACAAGGGAAAACTTCTTATTAACAATAAATGACATTAATGATATTAAAGTTAAAATTCCGCAAGCAAAAAAATTATTAATAAAAGATATTACAGATACATTGGAAGGACAGAGAATAGAGACAGAGGGAACTGTTTTTTATATAAGAGAATACAGAAATAAATCCATTGGAATGAGAATTGGAGATAAGGGAAGTTTTATCACTGTTTACATTCCTTTTTATTATAAAAATAAGGAAAAAGTTCTGGCTCTTGAAAAAAGAACTGTAATAAAGGTAAAAGGTGTGGTTCCAATTTATAAGGAAAAACCGGAGATAATTCCTCATTATGTGAGTGATATTAAAATAATAGGAAGGAAAGAAATAAAAGTTGAAGGAAAAATTTTAAAAGGTGAAGTTAAAACCGGATATGCATTTAAAAAAGGAATAAAAATCAAAATAGAAACCGAAGAAGGAGAAAAAGAAGTTCTTTTATGGAAAAAAACTTTTAAGAGATATAAAAGGAATGTGCAAAATTTATTAACAGGAGCGGTTGTTGAATTTGAGATTTATGAGAAAGAATATAAAGGAAAAGAGGAATATGTTGTAAGAAAATTTAATATACTTTCGTATCCTGAAAAAATATTGAAAATAAAAGAATTATTGGAAAGGAATTATGGTGAATTTTTAAAAACAAAGGGCAAGATAGTGGATTTGAGAGAATTTAAGCCCGGAGCAAAAATAACAATAGAGGATAATACGGGTAAGCTGACCGTATGGATATGGAGGGATATATGGGAAGAGGTTAAAGATTTTTTAAAATTCGGTAAGACTCTTATAATTGCAGGAGAATTTAAGGAATTCAGAGGAAAACCCGAACTCGTGCCAAGAGTTTCTGAGGATATAATCATTTCGGAATGAGTATCCTTTACGCACTGCTTATATCCGTGGGAGGCACATTTATAGGTATACTGTTTTCATGGATACCTGCTTTGCATATATACAATATACTTGCGCTTTTTGTATTCATACAGGCTGAAACAAGCTTAATACCTTCAAATTTGATTCCTTTTTTCTTTGCAGGTTGTATAACCGGCTATGCATTTGCCGGAACACTCCCTGCTATTTATTTTTCAACAAATGATGATACTACACTTTTTTATTTATTGCCTGCGCAAAAATTTTTGATGTACGGTAAAGGGCATGAGGCAGTGCTTCTTTCACTGACAGGTTCTCTCGGAACATCCTTGTTAATTTTTTTCTCCGCATTTTTTCTTCCTTACATCCTTCCTCCTCTTAAAGACCTTTTAATTTCGCATGTACCGTGGATTTTGGCTTCTATCGGAGCTTTTATGATTTTATCGGAATGGCCGAGAACAACTGACAGACCGAAAACAAAAATAGGAAGGTTAAAAGAGGCATGGGGTTCACTTTTTATGGGTGTGATTGTATTTTTTCTATCCGGCTTCCTGGGATACATTGTCATGAGAGGAGGAGTTCTTGCTCCGGAAACTTCCTTTCAGAATTTAATGCCTTTATTTTTGGGATTGTTTGCAATACCTTGGTTAATATTAAATATTGTATCAAATCCCATATTACCGAAGCAGGAAATAGAAGATAAAATTATGACAACCTATCCTAAAATTTTAAGGGGAATATTTGCGGGTTCTTTAGGAGGTGGTCTCGCTGCCTTTTTCCCCGTAATAACAGGAGGAATAGGAGCTTTTCTTGCGGGTCATGCAACTGCACAGAGAGGAGATGATGTATTTATAATAGGTCAGGGGGCAAACAGATTTTTATATTATGTGGGAGGCTTTCTTTTGTTTTTTGTTCCTTTTTTGCATATCCGAAGGGGAGGAGCCGCTTGGATGCTTAATATTTTTTACTCACCTACTTCATTTTCCGAATATTTCTTAATGGTAGGAATTATTTTAATTTCTTCTGTTTTATCTTTTTATCTCACTTTGCAAATTTCAAAAACTATTGCAAAAAATCTGACCAAAATTCCTTACGGGACACTTTCCGTAATTATAATTATTTTTATTGTATTATTAACATTCTTTATAATGGGTATAAAAGGTATTATTGTCCTGACAGTGGCAACAGGTATCGGATTATTGCCGCCTCTTTTCGGAACAAGGAGATTAAACTGCCTGGGTGCATTAATTCTTCCTTTAACGATTCAGATGAGTTCTTTTTCAGGCTCAATATCAAAGATTATCGGATTTTAAATGTCTGTTATAAAAAAAGGAAAAATTAAGATAAATTTAATATGGTCAGATTCTCTCGGAGCAAAATCTTTTTGTTTTTTTATTAAAACACCTGACATTAAACTTCTTGTTGATCCGGGTGCTGCGATTATGCAACCGGGTTATCCTTTGTCCTCTTATAAGAAAAAAAAATTAAAAATTGAAGCAATCAAAAAAATTTCAGAACTTGCGGAGAAAAGCGAATATATATTTATATCTCATTATCACTATGACCATCACATAAGACCTTCAAAGTTACCGAAAAATATAAAGAATTTTTATCTTAATAAAACAATTTTCATGAAAGATCCGAATAAGTTTATTAATTATTCTCAATACAAAAGAGCACGGATATTTTTAAAAGAGCTTATAAAAGATTTGAAATTTAAAGAGCCGGAAGAGGTGCAAACAAAATTTATTGAAAAGGGTTTAAAAATGGCTTTTAATAAAGATTACGGAGATTACAATGAAAGGAAGGAAGAGCTACTTACCAAAGGTAAAAACTGGCTTTTAAAGATGAAAAAATTTTGGGAAACCAACAAATGGGTAAAAGAAACAGAGAAAAGAAATTTAAAAATTATTTTTGCAGACGGAAAGAAAATAAAAATAGGTAAAACCGAAATTTGCTTTACAAATCCTTTGTTCCATGGTGTTGAATATGATAGAATCGGTTGGGTTATCGGTCTTACTTTAAAATATGAAAATTTTAAACTAATATATACATCGGATATACAGGGTCCTCAGATTGAAGATTATGCCCAATGGATAATAAGGGAAAATCCTGATATTTTATTTCTTGACGGTTTTCCGATTTATTTATTGGGTTATATAACAAATCGGATAAACTTTGAAAGGGCGAAAGAAAATTTACTCAAAATCCTTAAAGAGACAAAAGCAAATCCCGTTATTTTTGATCATCACCATCTCAGAAACGAAAAATTTTTGACATATTATGAAGAAATCTACGAAAATTTTCCGAATAGAGTCTTCACCTTCGCGGAAATCATGGGTAAGAAACCTTTAATAATTGAATTAAAATCATGAAAAAAATTTTGAACTACAATGAAGTAGTTGATGTAATAATTGCAGGTGCAGGACCTGCAGGATTATCCGCAGGATTGGAATTGTCAAGAAAAGGGATAAAAGTTTTTATATTTGAAAAAAAGAAAACAGTGGGTAAGCCTCTAAAATGCGGTGAATTAACAAGGGAAGAAATTTTCAAATTACTTGACATAAAAAATTACGAAAAATTCGTAAGGAGAAAATATTTCGTTTCCCAACCCGCAAACATTGTTATTTCAAGATTTAAATTTGAAAATTATCTTGCACAGGAAATTGAAAAAAATGGAGGTAAAATTTTCATAAACAGTTTTGTAGAGGATGTCAAAAGGGAAAATAACATTTTGATATTAAAAATTATGCATGACAAAGAAGAATACTTTATAAGTGCAAAAATTTTAATTATTGCAGAAGGCATTGATTCATATCTTGCAAGAAAAGCAGGATTTGATACTTTTATACGCCCTAAGGATTTTGCCTCATGTTACGGAGCCATAATGAAAAATGTAGATATTCCTGATCCGAATAGAATATATATAATAAGAGACAAAAGAATATATCCGGGATATTTATGGGTTTTTCCTAATTCTGAAAATTCAGGAAACATAGGGCTCGGGTTATTGGGAATAAACGGAAAAAGAGCAAAGTTTTTATTCAAAAAATTAACCTCGGAAATAAAATGGCTTAAAAAAGGAGAAATTGTGGAGGAAATCGTGGGATGTATAAGTGTTGCTTTACCCGAGCAAAAACCTTATAAGGATAATATTTTACTTATAGGAGGTTCTGCTAAACTCGTAGATTCTATCTCAGGAGAAGGCATATACCAGGCAATTTATTCAGGCAAAATGGCAGCTGAAACTGCACTAATTGCATTAAGTCAAAAAGATTGTTCTGAAAATATTTTAAAAACATATAGAGAAAAAATTGATTTTTTATATCCTGAACTTATAAAGAGTTATTTAATGAAAGAAAAATTAATTAAAGGGAGATGAAAAACAAAAGAAAGTTTTTAAGAAATATTTTAAGAGTCTTTGTATCCTTAATCATAGGATTAAGTGTTTTTAAGAATATCCGTGTATACGGAGAAGCAATTAAAAATAAAAGGAAATTTAAGATAGAAGTAAATAATAACTGCACTGCTTGTGGAGGCTGTATAGCTGTTTGTCATACTCTTGCAATTAAAAATATATATCCCAAACTTCTGATAGATAAAAATAAATGTACTTTTTGCGGATATTGTGAACAGGTGTGTCCTGTAAAAGGAATAAAAATATATGTTAAAAAATCTTAGAAAAGCTCCTTTATACACTACGCGGGTAATTATTGCTTTTATTTCTATCACTTTTTTCATATCAATTTTTTTTATTCCGTATCCTTTTTTAATAAAAAATATTTATTTTTTTACAAATCCGTTCCTTGCTATAACATTTACTTTAACTACAAGGACATTCAATTTTTTATTTCTTTTTTCAATCATAACAATCTTTCTGACTTTATTTTTCGGAAGATTCTACTGCTCATTCATTTGCCCATGGGGAATAACTTTGGATATTATTTCAAATATTTTCGGATACAGAGAGGTTTCAAAATTAAAAAGAATTAAAGGGATTATTCTTTCAATTTCCCTTTTGCTTGCAATTTTTGCTTTACCTTTTTCTTATGCAGGCGACCCTATTCTTTTTTTATACTGGCTATACGGAGATTTTATTTTGAATAAAAATATGATTGCCGGTTTTATCATAAGGTATCACTTCTTTTTAATCGTTCTTATTTTTCAAATTGTATTTTTAATATATGCACGAAGATTTTACTGCACCCATTTGTGTCCTTTGGGAGGTATATATTCCATAATTGCAAAATTCTCTTTTTTTAAAAGAAAAGTAGATAAAAAATGTAATTACTGTAATCTATGTGTAGAAAATTGCAGAATGGGAGCAATTGCCTCTGATCCTGAACTTTACAATCCAGGAGAATGTTCCTTATGCGGGTATTGTGAGAAAATATGTCCTCAGAATTCAATCAGATTCAATTTCTTTGATTTTGAAAATTTTTCCGAAAAGAAGGTAGATAGGAAAAGAAGGGAAGTAATAAAAGATAAATTACCGTTTTTAATTCCTTTGCTCTTTATAAGAATAAAAAACAAAAAAACGATAAGACCTCCCGGGAGTGTAAGTGAGGATAAATTTGTATTGAAATGTATAAGATGTGCTGAATGTATAAGGGTCTGTCCTACAGGTGTTTTAGAGCCTCTTTATTTTGAAAACGGAATTTTATCCTTTTATACACCTTATGTAAACACGAAAAAAAGTTATTGTAAGCCTGATTGTAACCTATGTTCAAAGGTATGCCCCACCGGTGCAATAAAGCCCTTTGAGATAAAAGACAAGATTAAATTAAAAATAGGTATTGCGAAAATTGACAAAGGAATTTGTTATGCATTTAACAAGAAGCCCTGTTTTTTATGTGTTGTAAAATGTCCTTACTATGCAATTGCTCTTGATTTCAGGTATAATCCCTCGCGTCCCTTTGTTATAGATAAGCGCTGTCCGGGTTGCGGAATTTGCGAAAATGTTTGTCCTACCGAACCCGTTGCAATAAAAGTTTTCGCTCTTTAATGTTCTCAGATGCCAGTGGCAAAAGAAGCATACACCGGTATTTTAACAAATTTATATTCTTTTAAAAGCCGAAATGCACCAATTTCAATAACATACCCTTTGATAGAACCCTTGAGTGTTAAATTCTTTGTGTTGTGCCATTTTACACATTCTTCTCCGCATTCATTTATAGCCAATATGAGATAAACTTTGTTTCTTTCCATTGAAGCGATATCTTCTCCCGAGGGTTCAGGTAACCCAGCCGATGAGCCCAATTGAGTGTGAGAGTGAAAATCACCTATGATTTCAAAATAGGTATTGAACCTTTCTGCAAGTTCCTTAACCCTTTCAAGTCTTTTTTCAGGAATTTCAGCCCACACAAATCCTCTTTTTGCTGTTTGAAAAGGAATAGCATGTTCAACAATAAAAAGTTTATTAGTTTTATATCCGATAAGATATCCAATTGCCTCTTTTTTATAAATTTCAACAGAAGCAAGTACCATTGTGAGAAAAGCATCTTTTTTCAAAATACAGGAAAATTTTTTCATTTTAATTTTTATTTCCTTTAATTTCCTTCATTATTTAAGAACTTTTTTATCCTCTATTTTATATTCAAGACAAACAATATTCATAAATTTACCTTATATCCGAGAGTCTCTATCTCTTTCTTTATATTCTTAATTTTTTCCTTGTCTTCAATTTCAAATTCTGCTTCACCTTTTTCAAGATACACTTTAATATTCTTTCCTCCCATTCTTTCAATAACCTTTGTAACACTTCTAACACAACCTTGACAGGTCATTCCTTCAATTTTTAGCAGAATTTTCTCCATTCTTTATTATAATTTATACCTCCTTTAAAAATCTTAAAAATATCTCTTTTAATTCATAAAGTGAAGACATAAGAACCCATTCTTCTTTTCCGTGAATTCCGTCTCCTATAGGGTAGGTCATTATTACTGGTACCCCTTTCTCAGCAAAAAACCTCCCATCTGTTGCACCGTAAATCTTTCCGAATTCAGCCTTACCTTTTACCGATTCCACTGCTTTTTTAAACTTTTCAACATAGGCATTGTCCTGCGGAGTAAAGACAGGTTCTCCATAACTCATTTTTTCCATCTCAATATCTTTTCTGTCCTTTATAAACTCTCTTAATTTATTCTCAAAGTCCACACATTTCCAAGGAGGCGGAAATCTGAAGTCAAGCTCCATTTCAGCCTCGGCAGGCACAATATTCACTGCTTTTCCTGCATTAAATTTACCGAGTGAAAGCGTGATTTTCCAGTTCGGTTCTTCTTCGGGTCCTTTATCCGACTCAACCCATTCTTTATATTTTTTATATAATTCAATGAGCTTCTCTGCAGCATTGTCTCCTTCCCAAGGGGTGGAACCATGTGCAGACTCACCCTTTGCTTTGAATCTCACATGCAAAACTCCTTTTCCCTCATTCATTAACTTAAATCCTATTCCTCCGTCAGGAATAAGTGCAAATTCAGGGATCAG
The DNA here is from genome assembly GCA_024277525.1 of Caldifarciminota bacterium. Lineage (GTDB taxonomy): Bacteria > Hydrothermota > Hydrothermia > Hydrothermales > JAJRUZ01 > JAJRUZ01. The sequence goes on from JAJRUZ010000022.1 coordinate 16,123, forward strand.
TTCCTTTTCTCTTACCCATACCTCTACCCCATCTTTGCTTCCAACTTCCTCATCCGTAGTAAATAAAAATCCCACATTCTTTTTGATATTTTCTTCAATCATTGTAAGAATTAGATCCATCATTACAGCACAAGGTCCTTTCATATCAAGCGCGCCTCTTGCATAAATTTTTCCTTCTTTTTCAACAGGAATAAACTGTTCTTCGGAATCAACAGGAACAACATCAAGATGTCCCACAAAAAGAACTTCGGGATTTAAATTTTTCCTGAATGAAATATAAAGTGAAGGTTTTTTATTTACTTCAATTTTCTCTAAATATAAGTCTTTGTTCCTTAAAATCTTTTCTATATATTCAATAATTTCTTTTAAAGCAGGAATATTATCGCTTACGGACCGAATCTTTATTAAATCAAATAAAATCTTCTTTATTCTTTCCATTTTCAAGGATTCATATAAAAAAGGTGACTTTCATAAAAATTGTTATCTAAGTAAATTTCAACAGCCCATTCTCCGTCAGGGTCATAAGACCTGGTAATTACAGAAAAGGTAGTGACAACAACTCCTGAATCCGATTTTGCAAAAACAGAATCCTTTGCAAAAACTTTACCGTTTGGCTTCACCCAGAAACAGCTTATTTTATGCTCTTTTATCATTCCCATCCACAATATCCAGAGATTCACAGTATCGCCGAGAAAGAAGTCGTTTGTAATACCATAAGGTCTTCCGTCAACAATTTTTGTACATAATACACTTTCCACAATATAGGGACCTTCCGGATAAACAACTTCCCTTATCGTCTCCACCTTTTTTTCACAGAAATAAAGAATTAAGAAAATTAAAATAAAAAATTTTCTCATTCTTAAAATTAAAGCAAAAAATGGTAAAAAATCAAAAATTATCAGGATAAAACTAAGGTCAAAATTCTGCTCTTCTCTCCTGTCCTTCGGTAAGAAGGTAAAAAATCACTCTCAAAGGTGCAGGGCAAAAAGTCATAAATTTTTTTTATTCCATACCTTAGAATTTCTTCTTTTACAGCGCCTTTTAAATCAAAATATATTTTACTGTTTTTTTCGAAAATAAAGGTTTTAAAAATTTTTTTAAATTCTTTCCCTACTTCATAACATCTTCTACAAATTGAAGGACCCAGAAAAGCAATAAGATTTTGAGATTTAAACCCGTAAGAATTAAAAATATAAATACATTTTCTTACAATTCCTTTTTTAAAACTTCTCCATCCCACATGAAATACTCCATAAAAAAGGGGATTATATGTTAATATAACAAGAGGAATGCAATCCGCGGTTTTTACACCTATTATTTTCCCGGATTTTGTTATTAATCCGTCTCCTTTTTCATTTCCCTTTACATTTTCTGCAAAATGGATTGTATTTCCGTGTTCCTGGGTCAAGGATATAAATTTTAAATCCGGACTTTTATTTATAAATAAAAGAATTTTATTGTTCTGAATTTTGTATATTTTTCTAATATTCACTTAAAAAAATTCTTCTTCCTTTTTAGAAAGAACATCAAGTATAAACTTTACATGTTCTTCCATCTCGAGTCCCGCCTCCTCAACAAATTTTTCTACCTCCTCCCTTTTTACACCTTTTGCAAATGCTTTGTCTTTCCATTTTTTCTTAAAAGATTTATATTTGATTTCCTTAAATGATTTATTCGGCATTACAAGTGCAACAGCAATCAAAAAACCAGTAAGTTCATCTATTGCAACAAGATACTTTTCGATTTCGGTTTCCCTTTTTTCATCAATCAAAGCATGCTTTTTTATTGCGGAAAGAACATCCTGAGAGACTTTATCTTTCAGAAATTCAATTGCTTTTTCAGGGTGTTTATCAGGATATTTTTCATAATCAAGGTCATGTAAAAGACCTGTTATAAACCATTTTTCTTGATTTTTACCCAGTTTCTCCGCATATGCTTCCATACAGTAAGCAGTAGCATAAAGATGTTTTTTCAAATTTGGACTTTTTATCCATTCATCCAAAATTTTGATTGCATTTTCTTTATTCAGCATGAAATAATTTTAATATAAAATGATGGAAATTTTAAATGAATTAAATGAAAGAAAAAGAAGGGACATAGATGATTTTTTGTCCTTTATAGGTATTTATGAAGATACAAAAAGAGAAAAGGCTTTGAAAAAACTTCTTCATAAAGAGAAAAAATACATTAAGGGCAAAACATGCGTAGAAGCAGGGGCAGGATCGGGAATTTTTTCAATATATATGGCTGAACTCGGAGCGAAGAAAGTATATGCAGTGGAAGAAAGCAAGACAATTTTTAAATTGCTTAAGAAAAATGTAGAAAATTTTAAAAATATTATTCCGATTAATAAAAGAATTGAAGAGTTTGAGCCGGATGAAGAAATAGACTTTTTGTTTCACGAATTTTACGGTTCACTTTTATTTGATGAATCAATTTTTTCTCTTTATGAACTAAGATTCAAACCTAAAAGGATAGCACCCGATGGAGGAAGACTATGGTGTATGTTTATAAGAGATGAAGAAATTTTAGAAAAAGATAAAATTTACAGAAGGGAATGGAAAGAAATATTAAAAGGAGCATTGGTGCTTGACCTTTTTCCTTGGGTAAAATTCAGAAATGACAAGAAAATTATTGGATGGAATTACAAAAAAGACATAAAGAAAGAATTCATAATTGAATTGAAAGAAAAAGCAGACTTTATCGGCTTTGCGTCCGAGATAGTTCATGATGAAGAAAGCGTTTTGAAAACATGGGAAGCAAAAAACTGGGCAATTGTCTTTACTCCGAAAGTGAGTGACAAATTCAGGTTAAAATTTAGTTATAAAGGGGGATATACAGAAGTGAAATTTGTGTGGATTTAGTTTGAAAATATTATTTTTGTTTTTTTATAATATAAATTACTAAGCAAAAGAGGAGGTGTTAAAAATGGAGGAAAAAGTTTATAAAAAAAATGAAATAATATTTAAAGAAGGTGAACCTTCCGACTTTATGTATCTCATAAAGGAGGGGAAGGTTAAAGTTTACAGGGAAATTAAAGGAATTGAAAAAGTTTATGCAATTTTGGGACCCGGGGATATCCTCGGGGAGATGGGTGTTCTTTCAAAAACACCAAGAAGCGCATCCGCAATAGCAATTGAGGATTCTATTTTGAATAAAATAGAGGAAAGGGAAATAATAGATGTGCTACGCTCAAATGAAATATTAAATTCAATCGTTCAATCCCTTATTGTTAAAATAAAAAATATGAATGAGATATTGAATTTTCTTTCAATTTGTCATCAGGAATTGAGACTGTGTACATTTCTCGGTATGAAATTCATGGAGGAAAAGGTAAGTAAAGTCAAAATAGAAGAAATCAAATATTACACAGACATACCCGAGGATAAATTAAAGGGTTTTTTTGAAAATTTAAGGATTCAGAATATAATAGATGTAAAAAAAGACTATATACTTATAAAAAATCCGATTACCCTTTTTGAATACACAAAGTATATCTTTCTTCAGGAGAAGTTCAAAAAAAAGGAAAAATTAAAAAATATTTTTATGTATCCTGAAATTTAAGTCAAGAGTGAGGATCCGTCCGTATCTGAAGGAATATCGATTTTAAAAAACTGAAGAACAGTAGGGAAAACATCCATTATATTGGCTCTTTTTTTATTAATTTTTAATTTTCTTCCTTTTTGTGAAATTATGAGAATTCCCTCAATTTCATGGTCACCGGTTTTTTCTGTCATTGAAGGACCGAAATAATTAAAATCAGGGAAAGGGACCCAGGAACTTACAAAAGAAAAATTATCTATGGAATAGATTAAATCAGGAAATTTTTCAACATAAGAGCCCTTATATATTTCCTCTTTTCTCCATACTTCAACCTTCTTTACAAATTTGCCTTCTATTTCTTTTAATGAACATATAAGTGATTCAACAATTTTATCCTTTTCTTTTAAATCAATTTTTCCAAAATTAAATCTTACTTTATCAGGAACATACAAAAACCCGTAATAGCCAAAACCGAAGGCAAAGGTTTTTCCCCAGTCAATATCAGCATAAGAAAATCCGACCTTTGAAGCAGTTTTTCCGATACTTTCCTTATCTTTTTTGATAAATTTCTCAAGTCTTAATTTAAATATAATTTGGGATAATCTTAAAGGTGAAAGACCTGTTTTATAGCTTATGAATTTTAGCAAATTTTTACCCTTTGTTTTAAGTTTTAAAAAGCCTTTATTTAACAAAAAAGAATTTATATAAAAATGCCCTTTTAATTTTTGAAATCCGTGATCAGACATAATTATTATAAGTGTCCCTTCCGGAAGGTTTGATATTATCCTTCCCAGCTCCTCATCAACTTTTTCATAAACTTTCTCAATCTTCTCCTTATCATACCAGAACCAGTGCTGAGCATGGTCAATTCCCATAAAAACACCCATAAAGAAATCCCAGTCTTTATTTTTAATCAAGTATTCCATAACTTTGCTGTGAATCTCTGTCAGATTTAGAATATCATTTAAAAATATATCGGGATTTTTCCTGTTAAATCTTGTATTTTCCGAAATTCTATAATTCGGAAATTTTTTCAATAATTCTTCTTTTAAATCAACGGGGTAAGTAAATTTAGCTTTGAGGGAAGGAGTTAAAAAACCCGAAACCATTATTCCTTTAATCTTCTCCGGGGGATAAGTAAAAGGAACAAAATAAACAATTGAATTCAAATTATTTTCCGATAAAATGTTCCATAATTTTTTTTGTTTTTTTAATTTAAAAGATGAAATTTTGTAATTAAAATTATTGTCAAGTTCATAAAAATCAAGAACACCGTGTTTTCCCGGGTTTTTTCCTGTCATAAAAGAGGACCAGGCGGATGGGGTAAGAGGAGGAAGGGTTGTAATTAGAGGCATCTTTTCTCCGCTTTCTATTAAATTTTTAATATTTTTTAATTTACCTTTTTTAATTAAGACATCAATAAATTTAAAAGTTGCTCCATCGATTCCGATAATGCATACGGGATTCATACCTTAATTATTAAGTATTAAAATGCTAAGTTTCTATTATCATTTTGAAATTCGGTTTATTTTTTCCTATCATTTTTTAATGAAAATCCGGATAGGCCCTTCTATAATTGCGGGTGATTTCTCTGATTTAAAAAAGACCATAAGAAAAATAGAAAACTCAGGCTCTGATTTCATCCATGTGGATGTTATGGATGGAGTGTATGTAAAAAATATAACATTCGGACCGATGATTGTTGAAGCAATAAGAAAACTCACGAATATGCCTCTTGAGATACATTTAATGATTGTTGAGCCTATAAGATATATAAGAAGGTTTAAAAATTCTGTTCCTGCTTTAATATCTTTCCATGTTGAGGCAACAGAAAAAATCTCTGAAACAATACACGAAATACAGCATTTCACAAGGGCAGGAATTGCTGTAAATCCTGAAACCCCTATTAATGAAATAGAAAAATATCTTCATAAGATTGATCAGGTTCTTGTGATGACAGTTTATCCCGGATTTTCGGGTCAGAAATTCAGGGAGGATGCCTCTTATAAAATAAAGGAGTTAAAGGAATTAAAACAAAAGAAAAAATTGAACTTTGAAATTGCGGTTGACGGAGGTTTGAATAAGGAAACTATTCCCTATGTAATTGAACTGGGTGCAGAAGTTTTATGTATAGGTTCATTTTTCTTTAAATATAAAAGAATAAATAAATTTATTAAAGAACTCAAACAGCAGGGTTAAATTATTCTACGCAGATTGTTGGGACTTTTTGGATGTTTTCCTCCTTACGGTAAATACTTTGTTCTGAATTAATATAAAACACAAAATTGATTATATAAAAAATTTTATTTTACAATGAAATTCTAAAAAGGAGGTGGATGGAATGGATTATAAAACAATTGTAATCGGTGCAGGTCCTGGTGGATATGTTTGTGCTATAAGGCTCGGACAACTCGGAATTAAAACACTTGTTGTTGATAAAAAATATGTGGGTGGAGTGTGCCTTAATGTAGGATGTATTCCAACAAAAGCACTTATTCATGTCTCACATATTATAGAAATGAACAAAAAGGCTCAAAAAGAAATCGGATTTGAATTTGATAATTTCAAATTTGATATTGAGAAAATCCGAAAATGGAAAGACGGTATTGTCAAAAGACTCACAACAGGAATTATGAATCTATGGAAAGCAAACGGTGTTGATTTCATAAAAGGTGAAGCAAAAATTCTTGACAAAAATACGGTAGAAATTAAAAAAGAAACCGGTGAGGTTGAAAGATTTAAAACCGATGATATTGTAATTGCAACAGGCTCGAGTCCTTTTATTTTAAAAGGCTTTGAACCCGATGGTGAGACAATATGGACAAGTGATGATGCTGTTTCTTTGAAAAAAATTCCGCAAAAACTTTTAATTTTGGGAGGAGGAGCGATCGGACTTGAGTTTGCTTATGTTTATAGGAATTTGGGAAGCGATGTGGTTGTTATTGAACTTATGCCTCAAATTTTACCCGGAATGGATAAGGAAATGGTGAATGAACTTGCGAAGGTTCTCAGAAGAAAAGGAATAAAAATCTATACCGAATCAAGGGCAAAAGAGGTCAATAAGAAAAACGGAAAAATTGAACTTGTTGTTGATATTAAAGGAAAGGAGCAAATTTTTGAAGGCGATGTTCTTTTGGTCTCGATCGGAAGAAAGCCGAATTCAGCAAATATGGGAATTGAAAATATCGGGGTCAAATTGGATGAAAAAGGATTTATAAAGGTAGATAAAAAGAGAAGGACAAATATTGAAAATATTTTCGCAATAGGGGATGTAACAGAGCCTCCTTTACTTGCACATAAAGCATCGAGGGAGGGAGTTGTTGTGGCAGAAGTGATAGCAGGTAAAGATTCTATTTTTGATCCCAAAACAATTCCCGGAGTTGTTTACACTCAACCCGAATTTGCCTCATGCGGATTAACAGAGGAGGAAGCAAGAGAGAAAGGAATTGATATAGAGGTGGGGAAATTTCCCCTGATTGCGAACGGAAGAGCATTATCTTATGGAGAGTCGATGGGTCTTGCTAAGATTATTGTAAATAAGGAAAATGATGAGATACTGGGTGTTCACATTTTATCTCCTGAGGCTTCTTCAATAATAGGAGAAGGCGCGCTTGCAATAGAGATGTCTGCAAAGGCAAAGGATATAGGACTTACAATTCATCCTCATCCTACATTCGGTGAAATTCTGATGGAGGCAGCGGAGAATGTTCATAAAAAGGCAATTCATATTTTAAATAGATAAAGAATGATTGCAATATGCGATTCATACGCTTTTATTGGGTAAATGTAAGAGCGGTTTTCAAACCGCAATTAATTGGGTTTATCGGGTTTATTAGGTTTATTGAGAATTTCCTTAAAAAATAAAACGGAGGTAAAATATGGAGATTTTAAATGTTCAAACAAAAGAAAGAGAGCAATATGTGGAGATAACGGATGAGATAAAAAGGCTTATAAAAAATAAAAAAATTGAAAACGGAGTAATATTCTTGTATGTTCCTCATACAACATGTGGAATAACAGTAAATGAGAGTTACGATCCTGCGGTTGCCGAGGATATCATGCACTCGCTTCATTTAATAGCACCACCCAAAGGTCCTTATAAGCATACAGAAGGAAATGCGGATGCTCATGTAAAAACAACAATCACAGGAAGCACTTTATTTTTATTCGTTGAGAATGGGGAACTTGCCTTAGGTAGGTGGCAGGTAGTATTCCTTGCAGAATATGACGGACCCAGGACAAGGAAAGTTTATGTTAAATTCTTTAAGGAGGTTTGATGAGGAGAGAAAAGGGACATGAAGAGTGGTTAAAACAGGCTGAGTATGATTTGAAAACAGCAAAAGCTATGTTTAAATCAGGAAAAATTATGGATAAAAGAAAAATTAAAAAAATAATTAAGTATGTGGAAAAAAGAGAAGCCGATCCTTATAAAAGGTCTAAAAAAGGAAAAAGCTTACTATGAAATATAAAAGAATTTTCAATCTCGGTGATTTGGTCATAATACATCTTTCCTTCGGAACTTTCAAACTTGATGGTGGTGCAATGTTCGGTGTTGTGCCTAAGATTCTGTGGTCAAGGAACGTAAAACCTGATAAAAGGAATAGAATAACATTGGGTCTTAATCCCCTTTTGATAATCGGAAAAAATTTTAAAGTTTTGGTAGATAACGGGACAGGGAGTAAATATTCTGAGAAAGAGATTGATATTTACGGAATAAGATTAAAGAGAAACCCCTTTAAAATTTATGGAATAAAAAAGGAGGACATTACCCATGTAATATTGACCCATCTTCATTTTGACCATGCGGGAGGTTCAACCGAATATGTTAACGGTGAATTAAAAAGAACTTTTCCGAATGCTGAATATTTTGTTCAAAAAGCAGAATTTGAGGATGCAATAAATCCTAATGAAAGAACAAAGGCTTCTTATAAGAAAGAAAATTATGAGCCGATTTATAAAGAAGGAAAATTGCATTTACTTGAAGGAAATACGGAAATTGTAAAGGGAGTTAAAGTTATTCATACAGGCGGGCATACAAGGGGGCATCAATTTGTAATGATTGAAAGTAGAGGAGAAAAGGCAATATATTTCGGGGATATTGTTCCTACGAGTTATCATGTTCCGCTTCCTTATATAATGGGTTATGATACGCATCCTCTTGAAACACTTGAAATAAGAAAAAAGTATTATGATATAGTTTCAAAAGAAAAATGGCTTTGTTTTTTTGAACATGATCCAGTGCCGAAGGCGGGTTTTATAAAAAGGGGAGAAAAAGGAAAGTTTATATTTGAGGAGGTAAAACCTTGATAACCGATTTAAATGCAATCACAGGCTTTATCTTGCAAAAATATAAATCTCAATTGTAGGAGCGATTTCCAAATCGCGATTGATTGAGAGGCTTCATTTTTAATTTTATACAAGCAATCGATTTTTTCTCATCACGAGATTTTGAAAACTAATTACCTTTTGTAAAAACCTCATTAAAATCTTTATAATTTATTCTGAAATCGATGAATCTGAGGAAATTTATAATTTTTCTCTTAATTCTTTTTATTCCTTTATTTTTTCCCTTTAAATACAATAAACTTATCTCCGTGACGCTTGCAATGGCTTACTCGTGGATATTTGAAATGGTTCCGATTGAGATAACCGGTCTTTTTCCTCTTTTTTTATTCCCTTTATTAGGGATACTGAATATAAAAGAAACAAGTATTTCTTACGGTAATCATCTAATTTTTTTATTTCTCGGAGGATTTTTCATAGCAAAAGCAATAGAGGTATCGGGACTTGCAAGAAAAATATCTTTATTTTTTGTTTCAATTTTCCCGAAAACTCCTTTTTTTCTTTTGACCGGAATTTCCCTTGCAACCTTTCTTTTATCGGGCTGGATTTCAAATACAGCAACTACAATAATTTCATACACAATTGCCCTTTCAATAATCCAGGGATTATCTTTAAAGGAAAATTCAAATTTTAAAAAAATACTTTTCATTTCAATAGCATATTCCGCATCACTCGGAGGAATATTAACACCGGTAGGTACTCCTCCGAATGTAATATTTCTCGGTATTACCGAAAAGGTATTCGGAGAAAAATATGCTTTCTCCTTTTTGGAATGGCTCAAATTTGCCTTTCCTTTAGGAATTGTAATTTTTGTTTCAATGTTATTATTTTTTTATATTTTTTTCCTCAAAAAAGAGAGATTTGAAATTCGAACCGACTTAGAAATGCCTCCTTTAAACACATATCAGAAAAGGGTTCTTTTTATATTTATTATCACCGCTGTTCTGTGGATAACAAGACCTTTCTGGCAGAAATTTTTTTATTTTAAATTTTTAAAGGATTCGGGTATTGCAATTCTCTGCTCATTTTTATTGTTTTTAATTCCGAGAAATAAAGAGAATTCAAAGCCTCTTTTAACATGGAAGGAAGCAAGGGAAGTTCCGTGGGGAATACTGCTTGTTTTCGGAGGCGGACTTGCACTTGCAAAGGTTTTTGAAAAAACGGGATTTACAGAATTCATCGGAAATTCATTTAAGGGAATTTTTATATCCTCGCATCCATTTTTAATGCTTTTGATACTCGTTTCTTTCGGAGTATTCTTCACAGAAGTAACATCAAATACCGCATCTGCTTCTTTGCTTTTACCGATAATTGCGGAATTTTCAAAAGTGATGAATCTTGAACCTTCATATCTTATGTTCCCGCTTACTCTTTCCCTTTCATTTGCATTTATGCTTCCTTCCGCAACTCCGCCGAATGCAATTGTTTTAGGGTCAGGATTTTTAAAAGTGAAAGATATGGCAAGAATAGGATTTTTTATGAATATATTTGCAATACTCTTAACCGTGCTTTGGTTCAGAATGGTATAATTACTTTAAGTTTATTTTCTTTTAAAAAACCCGAAAATTCCCTTATCTTTTTTTTCTTCCTTTTTAACTGGTTTCTTTTCCGCTTTCTCTTCTTTCTTTTTGTCAGGAATCCTCTTTATTCTCACAAGACCAGAACCGATCAATCCGAATAAAATCTTGGCAGTCTCAATCTCTCCTATTTTTAAAAGATTTGCAATTTCTTTTATATTCTTTTTTCCATCTATTTGAGATAAAACCCTCCATTCATCCGCATTTAAATTAATAACTTCAATATCGGTATTAGGATTGGGTTCGAGTTCAAATATTGTGTCCAAGGAAGGAATTACTTTTTTTATTCTGTTCCATTCATCAATTTTTCTGGCTGCTTCCATTATAAGTGTGGGTATGGGAAGATTTATTGTTTTTTTATCCGATTTTTCTCCCACGATGAATTCAAATTTTCCCTTATTCCACTCAAAAATTCTTGCAATTGCAAGGTCCCCTGTTTCACCCCCGCATTCCGCATGCACAACAATTGATTTCTCCACATAAAGATATGCCTTTTCACCAGAAGGGTGCTCTATTTTTAATACGCCATCTTTGTTCCCCATCTGAATGATTTGTAAAATGTCGGTTAATTCAAAATCGTCAAGTGTTCCCTGTAGTGCCATTTTTTACCTCTTTGTATATTCCTATTTTAAGGTATTTCTCTTTCCTTTTTCTTAATAGTTCATCAATTTTGATCTTTTTCAATTCTTCATATGTTTCCATTATCTTTTCTTTTACTCTTTCAAATATTTCCTCTTTATTCCGATGTGCTCCTCCTTTCGGTTCTTTTATTATCTCATCCACGATACCGAACTCAAGCAGGTTCTTTGCTGTCAGTTTCAAATGTTCTGCAGCTTTTGATGCCTTTGAAGAATCCCTGAAAAGAATCGCAGCACAACCTTCGGGTGAAATGACGGAATATATGGAGTATTCAAGAGCAAAAACCTTATCTCCTACACCGATAGCAAGTGCTCCACCTGACCCTCCTTCTCCTATGATGAAGGTAATTATAGGAACCTTCAGTCCAATCATTCTGTAAATGCTCATTGAAATTGCCCATGCTTGACCCCTTTCTTCCGCTCCTATTCCGGGATATGCACCGGGAGTGTCAACAAATGTAATTACAGGAAAACAAAACTTTTCTGCAATTGAAAAAGCCCTCATTGCCTTTCTGTAACCCTCGGGATGAGGCATCCCGAAATTTCTGTCAATTTTTTCTTTTGTGCTTCTTCCTTTCTCTTGTCCTACAATTACGAATTTTGTTTTATCAATCTTTCCGATTCCGGCAATTACGGAGGAATCATCCCCGAAAAACCTGTCTCCCCTTATTTCAAAGAACTCACCACATATTCCATTTATAAAATCAATTGAATGAGGTCTATCAGGATGTCTTGCTATTTGAACAATCTGCCAGCTTGAAAGATTTTTGTAAACATCTTCTTTCACTTTTTCAAGTTTTTTCTCGAGCCTTGTAATCTCCTCAAGTAATTCGGGTCTTGATTTTGATAAAATTTTTAATTCATTTATCTTTTTTTCAAGTTCATAAACCGGCTTTTCGAATTCGAGCATTTTAAAATTTTATTTTTAAAGAAAAAGAGTTTATATCTTCAAATTCTTTTGATGGTCTGAATGAATAAGTGAAATGAATCAGATTCTTTATTTTTAAATCAAACCCGATTCCGAAATTTCCTATTTCATCCTTTTTACCGAATCCGCAAAATATTTTAAACATATCCTTTATGCCCTTTTCTACGGAAATCCAGTATCCTTCATATATTTCCTCCGATTTCCATAATCCTCTTTTGTATAAAAACCTGATATTTAAAGCATAATTTTCAATATAAATGAAGTTTTTAACATCCAAATAAACGGGAATTCTTATATATTCTCTTTCGTATCTCGGTTTTGTTCCCGCATTGTTTAAGGATAGTTCAAAATTTAAATTTTCAAAAATGTTTATGAAAATATAAAGATTTGCAGTATAATTTCTTGTTCTGTATCCGAGAAATCTTTCCTCATTATAAAACAGGGAAATTGCAAACGGGAAATGTTCGGAAAAAAATAAAAACGGTGTAATACCAATAGAATAAGCAAAAGGATTGTATGTTAAAAGAGGCTCCTCCGAAGGTTTCTCGTAATAGTAGAATTTTCCGTAATCAAAATATTTGAAAGAAATAAGAAATTTAAACTTTTCATTATAAATACTCACTTTTTCTATCTTAGAGCCTGCTATCCATTTTATGTAATTCACAGAAATAAAAGAATTTTTATCAAAATAAGGTAATATAACCGAGGTAAATGATTTATGAAGAAAATTTTCAACTATCTGTGTGAATTCTGTTTTAGAAAGAATATCTTCTTCGGGTGAGAAAGGAATAAATAAGTGTTGAAACCCGAAAGAGGAAAGATAAGAAAAGATTAAGATTTTTAAAATCATTTCATTATCTCCTTTATGAAATATATTAAAAGTTTTTTTGTTCTCTTTAAGTCCCTCAAGTCAATTACTTCTGTAGGAGAATGCATATATCTTAAAGGGATAGACACAAGAGCAGAAGGAACCCCTCCGTCCCTTGAAAAGAAACCATCAAGGTCCGTTCCCGTGTATCTTTCAAGAACTTCAATTTGATAAGGTATTTCCTCTCTTTTTGCTACCTCAATTAGTAAGTCCGAAAGTTTACCGGAAATGAACGGACCTTTTGCAATAACCGGTCCTTTATTAAGTTCTATATGGGTATCCGGGTCTCCGAAAGCCTTTGCAAATGTAACATCAAGACATATTGCAAGATCGGGCTTAAATCTTTTCACAATAACTGAAGCACCAAGCCCGCTTATTTCCTCCTGAACGGAAAAATAAAGGATTATTTTTCCTTTAAAAGGGATATCTTTTAATTCTTTTGAAAGTTCAAGCAACACACACACCGATGCCCGATTGTCAAGGGATTTTGCAGAAATTACATTTTCGGATAAATTCTTCTGTTTTGAAGCAAAAACCACTGTATCCCCCGGTTTTACGCCGATTTCTTCGGGTGAGTAAAAACCCACATCCACATATAAATATTCGTCCTTATCTTTTCCTTTAAGATGAGGGGGAATCATTCCTATTATTCCTTTAAATTTACCTTTTCCGGTTATGAGATAAACTTCCTTTCCTTTTAAAAAATTTTTATTTGTCATTCGTGTATCTATGAGTATATACCCTTTATCAATATTTTTAACATAACATAAAATTTGGTCAATATGAGCAGTAAAAAGAAGTGTTTTTCCTTTTCCTTTTTCAATTATTCCTGCAATATTATCAAAGTAATCCCTTTGGGTATGTAAATTGCTATTTTTCAGGAAATTTTCTATACGGTCAGTTATCTGTTTTTCCCTGCCCGAAGGTGCATCAATGGAAGATAGCTCCGAAATCGTTTTTAAAAATTCATTCATTTTAAAAGCTCCTCCATTAAAAATTTAAATTCTTCTTCATTTTTAAAAATAAAAATAATTTTTCCTTTTTTTCCTCTTTTTGTTATTCTGACATCTATTCCCCATTTTTTCTTTAATATTTTCTCTTCTTCGGTCGGTTCTTTTTTATCTTTTTTCCTTTTTATTCTTCTTTCTAACTCCCTTACCGAAAATTTTTTATTCACCACCTGTTCTGCCATCTTAACCATCTCTTTTTCATCATTCAAGGACAACAAAACCCTTGCATGCCCTTCACTAATTTCTCGATTTTCAATTTTTTGTTTAATATAATCGGGTAATTTTAAAAGACGCAGTATATTCGTAACATAAACCCTTGACTTACCTATCTTTTTTGCTACTTCTTCATGAGTAAGTCTGAATTCTTCGATAAGTTTTTTAATAGCAAGTGCCTCCTCTATCGGGTTTAAATTTTCCCTCTGGATATTTTCTATTATTGAAATTTCTGCTGCTTCTCCGTCATTTACTTCTTTTATTATACACGGAACATCCTTTAAACCGATTTCTTTTGCTGCAAGAAACCTTCTGTGTCCTGCTATTATTTCATATCCTTCATCCACGGGTCTTACAATCAAGGGCTCTATTATACCTTTTTCTTTTATTGAATTTATAAGGTCTTTAAGTGATTCGGGGGTAATTTTCTTTCTGGGCTGAAATTTTCCTTCTCTTAAATTTTTTATAGGAATATTAATAATTTCCTCTTTTTTTCCTAAGAGTTCAGTTAAAGACCTTCCCAACGGATTTCTTCCTGCTTTCAATTTTTATCACCTCCTTTGCAAGATTCAAATAACTCTGAGCTCCTGAAGATTTTGGGGCATACTCAAAAATTGATTTACCGAAAGAAGGAGCCTCTGCCAATCTTACATTTCTCGGAATAACAGTTTTAAAAACTTTTTCACCAAATGCCTTTCTCAGTTCATTTTCTATATGTTTTGAAAGTAACAATCTTGAATCATACATTGTTATTAAAAATCCGAGAATCCTCAAATCAGGATTGTATTTAGCTTTTACATGTCTTATTGTCTCCAGAAGGGAAACAAGACCTTAAAGTGCAAAATATTCACTCTGAACAGGTATGATACATGAATTTGAGACAGAAAGAGCAAAAATTGAGTTTTCACCCAGAGAAGGGGGGGTATCTATCAGAATGTAGTCAAAATTTGTTCTTTTTAATTCCTCCAAAAAAAAATTTATCTTTTTTGTATCAAAATCAAAATCAAGTTCTCTTGAAGAGGGTATTATATAAATTCTTTCTCTTTTTTTAATTACATTCTCGATTTTAAGTTTCTGATCCAAAAATTCAATAATTCCTTTTTTATTTTCTCTTATACCCAGACCGCTTGTAAGATTTCCTTGAAAATCAAAGTCAATCAGTAATACTCTTTTTTTTAAGAGTGAAAGAGCAAAACCGAGATTAATACAGCTTGTTGTTTTTCCGACCCCGCCTTTTTGATTGCAGAATGAAATTATTTTCAATCTTCCTCCCTCAGCATCGGAATTTTTATATTTTTCCTCTTTGCAATTTCTATTGCTTTTTCATATCCTGCATCAGCATGTCTTGCAATTCCTATACCGGGGTCATTTGTCAAAACTCTTTCAAGTTTTTTCTCGGCAAGTTCTGATCCATCTGCAACAATTACCTGTCCTGCATGAATAGAATAACCGATTCCGACCCCGCCTCCGTGATGCACCGAGACCCAAGAGGCTCCGGAGGATGTATTGAGAAGTGCATTAAGGATGGGCCAGTCTGCAATTGCATCGGATCCGTCCTTCATTCCCTCTGTTTCCCTGTTCGGAGAAGCAACGCTTCCTGCATCAAGGTGATCTCTTCCTATGACAACAGGAGCTTTTAATTTTCCCTTTTTAACGAGATGATTAAAAAGTACCCCTGCCTTATCCCTTTCACCATAACCGAGCCAGCAGATTCTCGCAGGCAATCCTTGGAAAGGAACTTTTTCTTCCGCGAGTTTGATCCATCTTGCAAGGGTCTCATTTTCAGGGAAAAGTTCCAAAATTGCCTTATCTGTCTCGTAAATATCTTGTGGATCTCCTGAAAGTGCAGCCCATCTAAAGGGTCCTTTACCTTCACAGAATAAGGGTCTTATATATTCAAGAACAAATCCAGGAACTTTAAAAGCATCCTCTACTCCTGCTTCCTTTGCCCTTCCCCTTATATTGTTTCCGTAATCAAAGGCAACCGCTCCTCTTTTCTGCATTTCAAGTATTGCTTCCATATGTCTTGCAATAGATTCATAAGACCTTTTTAAATATTCTTCGGGATTCTTTTTTCTTAATTCAAGAGCTTCTTCAAGGGTCATCCTGCCCGGAACATACCCGTTTAATGGGTCATGTGCAGATGTCTGGTCGGTCACAACATCAGGTATTATTCCTCTTCTTACAAGCTCGGGATGAATATCAGAAGCATTTCCGACAAGCCCTACTGACCTTGGTATTTTCTTTTTAACTGCCTCATCAACAAGTTTCAAGGCTTCATCCAGGTCATAAACCATGAATTCACAGAATCCTTGTTTTAATCTTCTTTCAATTCTTTTCGGATCAACCTCAACATTGAGAATTACTCCTTCATTCATTGTAACAGCAAGGGGTTGAGCTCCTGACATTCCTCCCATTCCTGCTGTTAGAATAAATTTACCCCTTAATGAACCCCCGAAATGTTTTCTTGCACACGCTGCAAATGTTTCATATGTTCCCTGTATTATTCCTTGTGTCCCGATATAAATCCATGAACCTGCTGTCATCTGTCCGAACATTATGAGTCCCTTTGCTTCAAGTTGAGTAAAATAATCCTGAGTAGCCCATTTCGGGACAAGTAAGGAATTTGCTATGAGAACCCTGGGTGCCCATTCATGAGTCTTGAAAACCCCGACCGGTTTACCGGATTGAATAAGTAAAGTTTCATCATTTTAAAGGTCCATGAGTTCTCTTACAATTGCATAAAAGGATTCCCAGTTTCTTGCTGCCTTTCCTGTTCCTCCGTACACAATGAGCTTTTCGGGTTTTTCGGCAACTTCTGGGTCAACATTATTCATAAGCATTCTCATTGCAGCTTCCTGAGCCCAGCCTTTTGCATGAAGTTTTGGACCCCGGGGAGCACAAACCTTACCGGGTTCCATCTTAAAAAGTTCAATTAATTTTTTCTTTTCCATTTTTATAAAGTCACATCAAGGGAATAGGACCCTGAGTTATTAATTATAAAGAATTAAATCCAGAAATTTCACAGAAACCCATAAAACCGCATACTACCCGACATGGATTTGAGTTAATACCTATGCTAAAATTCAAGTTCATAGGAAGGAATAAGTATCACACCTTTATTCTCTGCATATTTTTTAATTTCGGGAGTAAATATGTAAGAGACAATTATTTTAATAGATTCTTCTGCTATTTTGTTGCATTTTTTAACGAAATTATCAATTATTCTCTTTGATACTTTTGACTTTGCTTCCCCTACAAGAGTATATTCTATATTATTTTTCTTTACTTTTCCGTAAATATTGACTTCAATATACTCTCCGTTAATAATAAGATAATCTCTTCTAAGCTTACCTATAACTTCAATATTGTAATTTTTCTTTAAAATATCGGGTAAGGATTTAATAGCCCTATCTTCCAATACATAACCGAATGCATGAGAGAGACTGCCGAGCTGTTTTCTTGTTTTTCTGTGTTCTTCCGTAAGTTTTTGTAAATCACGGGTCAAATTTCTTACCTCAATTGTAAGCTTTTCTACCTGACCCGCCAGATCTTTAACTTTTTCATCGGTTCTTTTCTGAGCCTGAGCAAGCTCTTCAACCCTTTCTTCGGTCCTCTTCTGAGCCTGAGCAAGCTCTTCAACCACCTTTTCCAGTCTTGTAACCCTTTGTTCCGTTCCTTTTTGAGCCTGAGCGAGCTCTTCAACTGCCTTTTCCAGTCTTGTAACTCTTTGTTCGGTCCTTTTTTGAGACTCGGTGAGCTCTTTTATTGCCTTCCATACTTCCTTTATTTCATTCCTGATTTCCTGCAAATCTTTATGAATTATGTCTTTTTGAAATACCTGAAATGCTTCATATATAGGAAGCCGTATATCTTCCGGAAGTTTTTCAATTATTTCTTCAATTGTTTTCATCGTTAATATTTTAACATAACCATCTAAAAAAATCAAGCTTCTCTAAATATTCACCCTATTTCTTATCCTTAATACTTTGAAACTCATCACTAAAAACAGGGAAGAAGGAATCAGTAAAAAAGATAGAGATACCCTGTTTATTAAAAGCAAAATACTTAAAGTAAGAACTACAAATAAAGTGGATTTAAAGGTATTTTTTGTGTAAAAGAAAAAAAATAAGCCCAAAAGTAATGAAATTACAAGAAAAAAAGGAAATAAAGCAAAGAGAATCCCGTACATACACGCTGCTCCCAATCCTCCTTGAAATTTCAAAAATATACTCCAGTTGTGCCCGGTAATAATTCCTAAGGAAAGAATAAGAATCAAATAGGGATTTAAATTATTCTTAAAAGAAATAAAAACAGGAACAAAACCTTTAAAAAAGTCAATTAAAGCAACAAAAAAACCGGGGATTGTGCCGAGATACTTTATTGCGAAAGAAGTTCCTATATGCCCATCACCGAATTCTTCTATTACATTTCTTTTTAATAATTTTCCAATAATATACGCTCCGTTTATTGAACCGCATAAGTATCCTATTAAAAATATATAAACCTTTTCAGAAAGCATGAGCCATCTGTTTTAAAAGTTGTATTCTTTTTTGAATCGGTGGATGAGTTGACATTATATCCGCAAACAATCCCTCTTTTTCACCGAGCTTCGACTTTAAAGGACTAACAATACACATATGGGAAACTCCTTTCATTTTCCATTTTTTAGGATGCTGATTACCTGCAATCTTTTCAAGTGCTTTTGCAAGACCCAAAGGATTTCTTGTAAGTTCTGCTGAACTTGAATCAGCAAGATATTCCCTTGACCTGGATATGGAAAAGAATACAAGGCGTGCAAAAAGTGGACCCAAAATGGAAAGAATCAAGAGAATCACTATAATAATCAATAAACCACCTCCGCCAGCTGTTCTTCTCCTTCTTCTATCCGATTCTCCGAAAATTAATCTATATCTCAACAACCGCCAGGCAAGGTCGGAAAGCAAAACAATAACACCTACAAGGGTTGCTGCAACCGTCATAACAAGGATGTCTCTGTTACGAATGTGAGATATTTCATGTCCTATAACACCTTGTAATTCCTCTCTATTCAACATGTCAAGAAGTCCTTTTGTTACCACAATTGAGGAATTTTCAGGGTTTCTTCCTGTTGCGAATGCATTGGGAACATCTGTATCCAAGATATAAACATCAGGCATGGGAAGTCCGGACGCAATTTTCATTTCTTCAACAACATGTAAAAGTGTTTTTTCTTTTAAATCATTCAGATTAGGCTTTCTTACACCTATCATCTTCAGGAGCATCTTATCTCCCCATCTGTAAGAGATAAAGGAATTTATTGTTGAAATTAAAAAAGCGAAAATTGTAAATACAGGAATCTTTGTTGTCTCAGGAAATCCGATATAAAAATAATCGAGAAAAAAACCGAAAAAAGTGGCAAAAAGAACAAAGAGGAAAATTAAAATCTTAGTTTTTCTTACATTTTTTTCCTGTATATCGTAAAAACTTACAGGCATTTAATTAAAAATTTAAATCAACTTTCGGAACCTCTTTTTCTTTTTCCGGAGTTTCAAAGAAATCAAAGGGTCTAAAATTGAAAATACCCGCAATTATATTCTGAGGAAAGACTTGAATAGCAGTGTTATATCTCATCACAGAGTCATTATAATGTTGTCTTGCGAAAGCAATGTTATTTTCAGTATGCGTAAGTTCTTCCTGCAATTTCAAAACATTCTCATTTGCCTTTAATTCCGGATAATTCTCAAACAGAGCAAATAATCTTGCCAGAAGACCTCCGAGTTCTCCCTCTGCTTCAGCAATTTTTTTAACATCTCCTGCTTTAACAGCACTCACTGCCTTTGCTCTTGCTTCAATAACCTTTGTTAAGGTCTCCTGCTCATACTTCATATAACCTTTTACCGCATTAACAAGATTCGGTATTAGGTCATGCCTTCTTTTCAGTTGCACATCAATCTGACTCCAAGCATTCTGAACTCTCATTTTTAATTTAACAAGCTTGTTATAAATACCCACCACGAAAAGGACAATAATAATAATTAAAGCCAATATTATTAAAATAGCAGACATTTAAACCTCCTTAAAAATATGAAGGATTTGAACCCATCTAAATATAACTTTTGAAAATTGATTTTTTCAACCATTTTTTCGTACTATTTAACTTTAAAAAGGAGAAAAAAATTGGGTTTTGATAATGAAACTTTGAATAAAATCCTGGAACTGCAGGAGGTGGATAGGGTTTTGTTTTCTTTTAAGGCAAAATTAAAAAAATTGCCGGATGAAATGGAGGAGAGGAAAAAGAAAATAAAAGAAATTGAAGAAAAAATAAAAACAGAAGAGGAAGAAATTAAAGTTATTGAAAAAGAAATTAAAAGTTTAACCCTTGACCTTGAAGAGGAAGAAGAAAAAATCAAAAAATTTTCAAAGGATTTAATGAATGTAAAGACAAATGAGGAATACAGAGCATGCCTTAAAGAGATTGAATTTGCCAAAAAAAGGAAAAATGAAATAGAGGAGGAGATTTTGGAAAGAATGGAAAAACTTGAAGAAAAAAAGAAAATTTTTAAAGAACAAAAAGGAAAATTGGAAGAGGAGATAAAGAAAGAAAAAAAAGTTCTTGAGGACTTGGAAAGAGAAATAAAAGAAATACCGCAAAAGATAAAGGAGGCAGAAGACCTGAGGAAAAGAAGGGCTTACGTAATTCCTGCACACGCTTTAGAAGAATATGAAAGGATTTTAAACGGAAGGGGATTTCCGGTTGCCTGCGAAATTGAAATTTCAGATGAAAAGGGTGAGAAAAAATTCTTCTGTTCAGGATGCCATTCTCAAATTCCTTTTCTTACCGTAGATGAAATAATAAAAACTGAAAAAACAGCAAGATGTCATAATTGCGGAAGGATAATTTTTGTCAAAAAGGATAAATTATGAAAAAATTGTGGGCTCCGTGGAGGATTGAGTATTTGAAAAATGTTGAAAAGGAAAAGGGGTGTATCTTTTGCATAAAGCCTAAGGAAAAAAATGATAAAAAAAATTTCATTTTAAAAAGAGGGAAAAAAACATTTATTATTTTAAATAAATTTCCTTATAATTCAGGACATTTAATGGTTGCTCCTTACAGGCATGTGGGAAGAATTGAAAGCTTAAATAAAGAAGAAATGATAGAAATTTTTGAATTTTTAAAAATTTCGGTTTCCGGATTGAAAAAAGCAATAAAACCGCATGGATTTAATATAGGATTGAATCTCGGTAAAATAGCAGGGGCAGGTTTTCCGGGGCATCTCCATTTTCATATAGTTCCGAGATGGAGCGGAGACACGAATTTTATGCCTGTAATAGGTGAAACAAAAGTCATTTCTCAGGAAATAGAAAGAACTTTTGAAATTTTATACCCTTTTTTCAATGAAGGAAATAAAAAATAGGCTTATAAGGATTGTTAAAAAGTTTAAAAATAAAAAAATAAAAGTTATAGGAGATATAATTCTTGATGAATATATTTTCGGTGATGTAGAAAGAATTTCTCCTGAGGCACCTGTACCCGTAGTTGTTGTTAAAGAAAAAAGATATAACCTTGGAGGAGCCGCAAATGTTGCGTGGAATATAAAGGCACTCGGAGCAGAAGTTGAACTTTACGGTGTTTTAGGAAACGACGAAGCAGGGAAAATAGTACTTGACATTCTCAAAGAAAAAAATATTAACAGTGAAGGAATTATTAAAACCGATTCAAGACCTACGACCAAAAAAACAAGAGTTATAGGACAGCATCAGCAGATCGTCAGAATTGATGAGGAAATAACAGACCCCCTTCATAAAAAAGAGAAAAAAGTTTTGATGGAAAAAATATTAAATAGAAATGATGGGGATTCTGTAATATTTGAGGATTATGAGAAAGGAACAATAACGAAAGAAATTGCTTTTGAAATAATAAAAAGGAATAAGAATAAGATAATCACATGTGATCCCAAGAAACATAATTTTTCTTTTTATAAAAATATAAATGTATTAAAGCCGAACAGAAAAGAACTTGAATTTGTTTCAAAAAGAGAATTTAAAAACAAAAATGATATGATAAAAGAAATTAAAAAACTTTCAAGGACTCTTAAAATACCTATAATTCTTTTAACACTCGGAAGCGAAGGAATGATTTTAAAAGATGAAGAAAAAATTTATCATATTCCTTCTTTAAAGGTTGAAGTCTATGATGTTACAGGTGCGGGTGACACGGTAATTGCTTCTTTTACACTTTCTCTTATTTCGGGTGCTTATCCTCTTGAGGCGGCAATAATTTCAACTATTGCAGCAGGCATAGAAGTTACAAAACTCGGTGCATCCGCGGTATTTCCGGAAGAGATATTTGAGATGATTGGAGAAAGAGCACAGGAAATTTTTGAAAGAACAAAGATTCTAAAATGAAAATTCTTATAGTTGAGGATGAAGAAAGTCAAGGAAAAACACTTGAAAGTATTTTAAAAGAAAAGGGATTTAAAGTGAAATACACTGCAGAACCTGATAATGCAATTTATTTATTCAGAAGGGGATATAAGACGGTCTTAATGGATTTAAAAATGCCGGAAACTGATGGGATAAGCTTAATGAAAAAGATGAAAGAGCATGGAGAAGGAAATTTTATAATAATCACTGCACACGGAACGATTGAAACAGCAGTATCTGCGTTAAAGGAGGGAGCGCTTGATTACCTTCTGAAACCCATTGATGTAGAAAAACTCATCAATCTTTTGAATCAGATTAAAGAAAAAGAAGAAATGAGGAAAGAGATTGAGGTTTTGAAAGATGAGTTAAAAAAATTGAGAAGGGAAGATTTTCTTATTTTGAGTTCCAAAATGAAAAAAATTTTCTCGGATGCAAAAAAGGTAGCAAATACAGATGCGACAATTTTAATAACAGGAGAGAGCGGAGTAGGTAAGGAAGTACTTGCAAGATTTATTCATAAAGAAAGTAAAAGGAAGGGAAATTTTGTTGCAATTTCATGTACCGCAATTCCTTCAGAACTTCTTGAAGCAGAACTATTCGGTTATGAAAAAGGTGCTTTTACGGGTGCGGATAAGAGTAAAAAGGGAAAATTTGAGCTTGCGGACAACGGAACACTCTTTTTGGATGAGATTGGGGATTTGCCTCCTAATCTTCAGGCAAAACTTTTGAGATTTTTACAAGAAAAACAATTTGAAAGACTGGGGGGCATTGAGAGGATTGAGGTTAATACAAGAATTATATGTGCAACGAACAGGAATCTGGAAAAAATGGTCAAGGAGGGGGAATTCAGGGAGGACCTGTTTTATAGAATAAATGTCATAAGGTTTGAAATACCTCCTTTAAGGGAAAGAAAAGAAGAGATTTTACCCTTATTTGAATATTATCTTCAAAAATTTTCCGAGAAATATCATCTTGAAAAACCCCTCCTTACCCAGGAGATTAAAAATAAACTTTTGGCTTATGATTTTCCCGGTAATGTGAGGGAACTCATAAATCTGGCTGAGAGATTGGTTCTGTTAAAACACGGAGAGAAGATATCAAGGCTACCGGAGATAGAAAAGGAAGAGGAAATTTTGTCTTTAAAATTAGAAGATGTTGAAAAGAAACATATTGAAAGAATAATGAAGATAACAAAAGGTAAAATAGGTAAAGCGTCCGAAATTCTGGGAATTCACAGAAATACATTGCGGGAAAAATTGAAAAAATATAATATAAAATTTGAAGAAGATTAAGAACCGGAAAATATATAAGAAATAAATAAAAGAATTATTGTTCCTGTAAGAGCGCTTAAAATACCGAAACCTCTTTTCAATTTTATTCTTTCTTTATGGAAAAACATTGCAATTATAGAACTGAAAATAGGAGATGTTGCAGAAATCGGAATCACAATAAAAAGGGGAGCAAGGGAGATGGATTTAAAATAAAAAAATACTACAACCACATCTCCGAGTAAACCCGAAAACACGATAAAGAGTAAATCTTTTTTCTTTATTTTTCTTTTCTTACAAATAAAATACAAAACAACAGGTGCTGAAAAGGGTAAAGTAAAAAGAAGTCGGAGATACGATAAAAACAAGGGATTTATGTTCTTTAATATTATTTTAAAAATAAAAGAGTTTGTACCCCAAAGAAAGGCAGTTAAAAAAGCAAAAGGTAGCCCCTTTTTGGATGAGTGTTTTGTTTCTTTATCTTTTGTGATAAAACAGAGACCGACTATTATAAAAAAATAGCCGAGAATCGAAAAAACAGAAGGTTTAACACTGAAAAAAATAAAATCATAAAGGATTGCATAAGCAGGATAAGTTCCCATTACAGGATGGACAAGAGAGACATCGGATTTAGAAATTGCATACATATAACTTGACCATGCAACAAAAGGTCCCGAAAAAGAGATAAAAAGTATAAATAAAAATATTTTTAAAGGAATAGAAGGAAAAGGATGCGGAATAATAAAAGGAAGGAAAAAAGAGAAAATTATAAGTGCGGACAAGATTTTTAAGCAATTCACATATAAAGGATGTATTTTTCTTGTGATATTCCTTAGAATGTTGGGTGTTATTCCGGATAAGACAGCAGAAATAAGAGAAAATAGAGAACCGAGGAACATAGTTCTTATAATAAGAAATGCAAAAAATAATTTTCATTGAATCTCAAAAAAGTATTAAAAATTTCTATTTTCTTACCTTTCTTAATTCGGTTTTTGAAATTAATCCCTTATTTGAGTTTATTTACAAAGAATTTAAACCTTTGTTGGTTGCAAGAAGAAAACTTTTGTTTAAGTTGAAAAACAGGGGATATAGTATTTCTGATGAAATTCTTTTGAAAGAAAATACTTATATATTTGATGCCCTTTTTATCCCCTTCAGTGTCCCCTCTGTAAAAACAGAGACGTTGTTTGTTAATAAGGGAAAAATTGTGGGAATTCTGCTGAAAAAGGGAAAATTAAAAGCCCCTTTTGATTTTGAAAAATACAAAAATTTTGATGCAAAAGAAATAGAAGGGATTTATATAGAAAGCTTTTATAATTTACCGGATTTGATAGGAAATTTTGTTGAATATATTTTGAGGACTCAAAAGGTATACAAAAAGTTAAAAAAGGGATTATATTTGAAAAGAGGAAGGGTTAAAAAAGGTATATACATAGATACCTCTGACGGACCTGTAATTATTGAAGAATTAAAAAAAATTAATCCCCCTGTTACACTTGTCGGTCCTTTATACATAGGTAAGGATGTTCATTTATTCAGAAGTTTTATAAAAAAGTCATTTTTAAAGGATATTTTAAGATTGGGAGGAGAAATTGA
This sequence comes from Caldifarciminota bacterium, assembly GCA_024277525.1. GTDB lineage: Bacteria > Hydrothermota > Hydrothermia > Hydrothermales > JAJRUZ01 > JAJRUZ01. Next base: position 41,513 of record JAJRUZ010000022.1, read on the forward strand.
TTCATCTGTTTTTTTCGGATATTCAAATAAGGCTCACGAAGGATACATAGGACATTCAATTATCGGGAAATGGGTTAATCTCGGTGCATTAACAACAACAAGTGATTTAAAGAATACTTATTCAGAAATAAAGGCATATGTAGGAAATAGAAAAATTAATACAGGAAAAATAAAATTCGGTGTTTTAATATGTGATCATGTGCAAACAGGTATAGGAACACTTCTCTCATCAGGGACTGTTGTTTCTTCTTTTTGTAATCTATACGGAGGTATTTTTTTCAGTAAGTTTATAGAGCCTTTTACATGGTGGGGACCGGAGGGTAAAAAAATTTACAAATTGGAAAAGGCAATTGAAGTGGCTAAAAAAATGATGAAGAGAAGAAATATTAAGATGGATGAGGATTATAAAAAATTGATTGTTGAGTATTATAATGAGGTTAGAGGATAGTTTCAAAGAAATCATAATAAAAGGAGATAAAATTGAAAAAGTTAAATTAAAAAAAAGAAATTTTGAGATAAAAAATTTGGAAAATAAAGTTATATTGCCGGGATTTATTGATTCTCATACCCATTTAATTCATGAAGGTTTAACTCAGATTTTTCCGGATTTATATAATACAGAATCAATTGAAGAAGCCCTTTCAAAAGTAAAAGATTTTGAGTTTAAAGAAATCCCTTTTATTATAGCATTGAACTTTGATGAATCTAAGTGGAAAGAAAAAAGATTACCGAAGAAGAAAGAACTTGATAAAATATCAAGGGACAAAATTGTTGTTTTCAGAAGAATATGCGGACATTTAGCCGTGACTAACTCCAGAGGAGTGAAATATTTTTCGGCTTTCGGAGATGTAGATAAAGATACAGGGACGATGATAGAAAATATTCCTTTGAGGCTTTTCAGCATTTTAAAAATCCCGGATGACTTATTTTTATTATCACTTGAGAAAGGGATTAACAAAGCTATAAAGGAAGGAATAACCTGTGTTCATGAAATGGTCGGTAAAAAAGGATTTTATTATTTTTTAAAACTGAAAGAAAAAAACAAACTGAAAATCAGGGTAAGGTATTATGCACCGGTGGAATTACTTGAAGAGTTAAAAAAACTTGGAATTTTAAGAGGATTCGGTGATGATTTTTTTAAATTTTGCGGTATAAAGATTTTTACAGATGGTTCAATCGGTTCCAGAAAAGCTGCGATAAGTTTTTATTATAAAAATGAAAAAAGAAAAGGGGAAATGCTTATAAAAAAGAAAAAATTTCAGAGAATTTTAAGAGAGTGTGAAAATGCTGGATTCCAACTTGCAATCCATGCAATAGGAAACCGGGCGATCAAAAATATCTTGGAATGGAGTAAGAAGATTATAAAAAAAACAGAACTGAGACATAGAATAGAACATGCCGAAATGATAGAACCTCATTTAGCAGAGGAGTTAAAGGAGATGGGATTTTGTCTCTCAATACAACCAAATTTTATTTTAAACTGGCAACTTGAGAAAGGATTGTATGAAGAAAGGTTGGGTAAGAATTGGATTTATAAAATGAATCCCTTGAAAACTTTGATGAAGATAGGCATAAATATGGGGTTCGGTTCTGATTGCATGCCTTTATCTCCTTTAAAGGGATTAAAGGGTGCTATGAGCCATCCTGATTTAGAGGAAAGACTGGATTTAAAGGAGGCTATAAGTTTATATACAAAAGGAAGTGCATATCTTTCTTTTGATGAAAATATTCTGGGAGATTTAAAAAAAAGAATGAAAGCAGATATCGTGATTATATCAAAAAATAAAATTAAAAAGGTAATTATAGACGGTAAATCTATTTGCCTCTGATATGAAGTATAATCTGGGGTAAATCAGCAATAGTTAAGGGCTTATAGTACACAGGAACATTTAAGTCTTTAATCTTTTTCTCTATTCTCTCATCTGCAATAACTCCTGTAATAAATACTGTTTTATTTTTATATTCCGGAAAATCCTTAATAATTTCTTCATATATTTCGTCTCCTCTTTTTCTCGGCATAAAAATATCGAAAATTAAAATATCAAACTTTTCTTTCTTCAAGATATTAAAGACCTCAAGGGGGTTATTTGTTACCCAGGGTGTATGTCCGAGAGCCTTAAATCCTGATTTTAAAAACTCTGTCATAAATTTTTCATCATCACATATAAGTATTTTCAATTCCGCACTTTCGTTCTTTTTTTCGGGGATATAGTCTGTTTTAATGGGTGTTTTTTCGGGCAGAGGGAAGCTAATTTTAAATTTAGTTCCTTTTCCTACCTGCGATTCAAGTTCTATCTCACCTTCATGTTCTTCTACAATGTTTTTAACAAAAGCAAGTCCTAAGCCCGTGCCTTTTCCGGGTCTTTTTGTTGTAAAAAAGGGTAAAAATATCTGATTTCTTATTTCAGGGGGAATTCCTTTTCCCGTATCTTCAACCTCAAGAAATACTTTTCCCTTCTTTTTATATGTTCTTATCCATATGTTCCCTCCTTCTCCTTTTTCCCTTATTGCGTCTTTTGAATTTGTTAAGAGATTAAGTACGACTTGCTGAAAGAGGCTTCTGTTTCCGAAAATATACAAATATTCTTCCTTTTTTTCAAAAGACAATTTTATTCCTTCTTTTTCTATAAAGACCTTAATGAAATTTAAGACTTCATTTATAGCAGCGTTAATTTCAAAATTTTCCTTTTCCTTTTGCGATATACTTTCTCTTGCAAATCTTAAAATTGATTTAATAATCTCGTCACTTTTCATTGCTGCTTCTTTAATTTTGTTAACCAATTTTTTAACATTATCATTCAAGTCTTCTCTCAGAAGCAGAATTTCGGATATTCCGAGGATGGCTGAAAGCGGGTTATTTAATTCATGGGCAATAGCAGATGCCATCTCTCCGAGAAATACCATTCTTGAAGATTGTGCAACTGTTCTTTTTGATTCTACAACATCGGTTATGTCCCTTATCATTCCTATAACATATTCAATTTCTTCATTTTCTATCAAAGGATAATGGGTTATTTCAAAAAATTTTTCAAAATTCCAGTCATAGATTTCTCTTTTTATCATCTTTTTTTCTTTTATTACATCATCAAATAAACAAAAAACCGGAGGGTAATTTGTTTTGTGAACCACTTCATAGCAGTTTTTGCCAATAATATCTTCTCCGAAGAAATCCTTTGCTACCTTATTTGCAAATCTGAGTATTCTTTTTCTGTCCATCATAAACACAGGAAAATTAAGGGAATTTACAAGACCTTCAAGAAAATTTCTTGCTTTTTTTTCTTTTTCCATCAAGAGAAGAAGTTCAAAAATTTTTTCTATCCCGTCGCATAGAAGTTTGAGTGTTTCTTCTCTCTTTTGGGTTTCTTCGGTTTTATTAAAAATAAGGGAGACCGTTCCGTTTTTTGAATTAAAGATTAAGAATTTTTCCTTTTCAAGTTCAGCATGTGATTCACTTATTCCGAGCACCCTGAGATTTCTGTATTCTATCCCGTAACCGTTTACAATTACCCCGCATCCTGCATTTTTGCCGAGCCAATCAATAATGTTAATAAAATCAGAGAAATTGCTAACTTTTAAAATTCTATCAACAAACAGAGGTATTAAATTTTCCATAAATAAAATATACAAAAAAATTACATAAAAATCAACCGAATGAATTTTTTTTAAATTTTTGTCCATTTATCAAGAATGTGTCAAAAAAATTTTACATTTGTAAAAAAATTTAGAAAATAAAATTATTGTGTTGCAGAGGTTTACATAATTTTGAAAGGTGGAATGATATTTGCTTTTATTTTATATAACAAGGAGGAAAAAATGACTGCTTTGATAATAATTGGACTTGCTTTAAACATAAGCTTAAATAACCTTCAAAAGGTTAAGGGTCTTTTGCCGGTTAAAAAAGACTTACCCTTTTATATGGGGAAATTTGAAATAGGAGAAAATTTAGAAGCAGAGGTTTTAGATTTTTATCCTGTAGATTCTATTGTTTTTCCTGATACGGTTAAAGAATTTGAAGGACCTTATCCCTTATCCGGCGAAATTTTTGAAAAACTTGAAAGAATAAAGAAATATCCAATATATAATCTGAAAATCGAAAAACAGAGAAATAAAGTGTATGTATCTTTTGTTCTTTATCCTTATAGATTTCAGAATAAAAAAATTATAAAATATACACGTTTTGTGATAAATATTCATACCCGAGCCCGAAATGAGAGGAAATCTTTGTTTAATGTTCCTTTTTATGCTGCAACCTTAGATGAAATTGTAATATCAAAAAGAAAATATTTTTATATTTTAGAAGAATATAAACATTTCAGAGAAAAATTCGGCTTCAGAATAAAGCTTTTTGATGTAGATTCAATACTTGAAAATATCGAAGGCTCGGATGCTCAGGAGAAGGTAAGAAATTTTATAAAAAAGATATATCTAGAAAACGGCATTTCTTATGTTTTCATTGTAGGAGACATAAACGAAGTTCCGATCAGATATGTTCTCCATAATTCATTTTGGTATCGCGGTTATTTGCCCACAACTTTATATTATGCAGATCTTGATGGAACCTGGGACGGAGATAAAGATGGTATTTACGGGGAAGGGAAAACGGATAGCATTGATGGCATGCCGGATGTAATAGTGGGATGGTTACCTGTATCTCAAGTGAGTATACTAAAGAATTATATTCACAGATTAAAAGAATATGAGAATTCTTATAATGCCGAATATATAGGAGGGAACTTTTTATTTGTAGGTTCATCAATCACTTATCCTACTGACGGATACGGTCCTCAAGTCCTTGAATGGATAGAAGATAGTGCTTTCACGGATGATCAAAGTATTTATAAACTTTACTATCCAGATTCCGGTGGTAGATGGCTTGCTGATGAAGAGTTATCAAAAATTTCATTTATGAATCAAATGCAGCTTTCAAGATATGCAGGTGTAATCCATTATGATCACGGCAGTTTTATGCTTCTCGGTACAGGATGGTTGAATAGCCAGATATTAAATATATTTGATATACACTCTAACTCTGTTTCCGCAAACATTCCTTTTTTCTTTTTATCACCTTCATGCGATATAGGAGCATTTGATCAAGAAAGTATTATAGAAACGTGGCTTGAGGCAACCGGAGGACCTATTGCTTCAATTGTAAATGTGAGAACCGGTTGGACGATACAGAACTATCAACTTTTAAATATTTTAACTTCACTTATAAAGAAAAAAGTCTTTACAGTAGGAGAAGCATGGTTAAGCGCAATGGCGGGATATTTATATTTTCGAGAAAACTTTATTTTAATGGGTGATCCATTAGTGAGAATTTGGACACAAAAACCAGAAAGCCTAAATGTATCTTTTGAGATAGAGAAGGATAGCATAATATTCTATGTAAAAAACAAAAATAATACGCCTGTAATACATGCAAAAGTTTCAATTTTTAATGATACCGAGAAAAAAACAGGTTTTACTGATAAAAAAGGATATTTAAAACTTCCTTGTATAAAAGAAGGCAATGTGAAAATATCTGTATTTCACCCTGATTATTATTTATTTTATGACTCATTAAGAAGTGATTATGGATTAAAAATTGTAAGAATTCAAACTGATTCTGATATTCATAAATATGACACAATTTCTATCTACATATATTTAAAAAATGAAGGAACAGAAGGAATATCTGGAATAACAATAAAAGCTGACTCGGCTGAAGGAATAAATTTTCTTCGGGATGCTACAGTGATAGAAACAATAAATCCGAAAGAAATTAAAAGAAGTAATATCCCTTTGAAAGCTATAATTCAAAATGAAAATGCTCATTTTATTTTAAAAATTACAACCAAAAAACCTTATATTAAGAAAAATACTTTTGTTACCCTTCCCGTGATAAGTGATTCATTTGTCATACTCGGAGGTAAATTTTATGTAAATAAAAAACCAAAATTTACAGTAATTGATTCTTTGACTTTTGTGAATTTTTCAAGCAAAACAAGAAGTGTGGAGGTCGAATTTATGGGATTTAGATTTCCTGTAACCATTGAAGGAAAAAGTGTAAAATTTCTTGACAGAAAAGAGATTCCTATATTACTTAAAGAATTCAAATTAAATGTTTATGAAAAAGGAAGAAAAATATATGAAAAAAGTTTTAATATTTCAAAAAATTATTCCGATGCCGATATTTTTATTAAGGATGTGAAAAATGAACTCAATCTTACAACAATTTTCCTAAATTCAAACATTCCTTTCAATTGTGTTGTAATTATCAAAGATAGAAAAAATAATTTTGTCTATCCCGAGCTTTTTAATCAAACGATTATCAGTTTAAAAAATTTACCAAACAACTTTGTGGCAGAGATAATTCTTGCTGATATATCAGGGAATTTAATTAAAAAAATCACAACGGATACATTATATCCGGTATATGTTTATAAAAATTTAAATATTCCTATGGAGAGTTATATAAATATAGACGGCTTCAAACTTTACGCAGTCGCATCTCCTAAAATAGGAGACTTGGATGGAGATGGTTTAGATGATATAGTAATCCCTTCTCAAGCGGGGGAAATTTTTGTCTTATACGGAAGCGGTGAATTTGACACATTTGATATAAGCGGAAACAAAATTGAAGGAACCCCTGCTATATATGACGTAGACGAAGATGGGAAAGAGGAGGTGATTTTGGGTAAACTTAAAGGTAATTCTGAATGTATTTTGATATTAGATAGAGGAAATATGAAAATTTCGAAAGGAAAAGTTAGCACCGATGTTTCAATCATAAATGACTCCTTTCCTATTGTTTACTCTACACAAAGTAGAATACATATTATAAATGAAAATTTCTCGGAGAAGCCTGGATTTCCTGTGAACATTGAATACAGTGGTACAGGAGTTGCAATTAATGATATTAACAAAAATTATGAAGAAGAAGAAATCATATACACTGCATGGCTTAGTTATGTAGGGATAATTTCTCAAAATGGAGAAAAAATACGCTCGATTGATTTGCCTGGAATAAGCGAGATTCCGCCTGTAGTAGGCGATATTAACTCTGATAGTGCGTCTGAAATAATAATAGCCACAAGAGATAAAGGGATTTTTATTCTTGATAAAGATTTGAATATATTAAAAAATATCTCAAATATAAATTCTGTATCTCAACCAGTAATTGCGGATATTGACCTTGATTCAAAATATGAGATACTTGTTTATGCAGCTGATGGGAAACTTTATGCTATCAATGAGGAAGGAGAAGTTATTTTTACCTTCAACACCTATAAATATTGGTCCAGAATTTCCCCCCTTGTTGTTGATATTTATGGAGATAAGAAAAAAGAGATAATATTGCTTACATCGGATGGTGAACTTTATGTTTTAAATGCATATGGAATACCTTATACAGGATTTCCTGTAAGGCTTTTTGGTTATACAAATTCAACTCCTCTTATAAAAGATATTGACCAAGACGGAAGAATTGAGATAGCTTTAAAAGCCGGGGGTAATTTTTATATATTAAAACTCGGAAATTATAAGCAATCATATGACTGGGGTGAAAAGTATCAGAATAAAAGGAATACCTCTTCAATTTACATTGATAAAAGAAACCGGCAGGCTCCCGGGATTCAAGGAACCTTTAACTCACATACTCTTTTATGGAAATTTAATGAAGTTTCGGTTTTTGATGTTTCGGGAAGAAAGATTTTGAAAATTGTGTGTAAAAATCCGGGCTTATTATGTACTAAGGAATTTAAAAGATTAAAAAAGGGAGTTTATTTTATAAGATTAAAAAGTGAAAAAGGAGAAAGAAAAATAAAAATTGTTAAAATAAAATAATTTGTGATATAATAAAATTTCACTGAGGTTCAATTCCTTAAAAATCTTATTTTTAAAATGAAACCTGCTTGGTTGAAGCTTTTCAGAAAATCTCCCTTTAAGCCCCTATTAAATCATATGAAAAAATCTATTGAGGTGGTGGAACTTCTTAAACCGCTGTTTGAATATGTTCTTGAGGGGAAAAAAGAGGAAATTGAGAAAACGGTTGAAGAAATTTATAAAAAAGAACATGAATGCGATGTTTTAAAAAATGAAATAAGGGACCATCTTCCGAGAACGTTATTCATGCCAGTTTCAAGGGAGGACTTTCTTAGGTATCTCCATGAACAGGACGGTCTTCCCGACAGGGTTGAAGACATTGCTGTGCTTATATCTTTAAAAGACCTGAAATTCCCCCCGGAGTTCAAAGAAGAGTTCTTTATTCTTTTGGAAAAATCAATTGAGTGTGCAAAACTTGCCTATCAAATTACGGAAAAACTGGATGAACTTATGGAGACCTCGTTCGGAGAAAAAGAAGTTAAGGAGGTGCATCAGATGATTGATAAATTAAGTGAGCTTGAATGGCGAACTGATAAAAAAGCATACCTTGCTGCAAAGAAACTTTTCTCTCTCGAGGACAAAATTTCCCCCGGTGATTTAGTGTTATGGTTTAACATAATACATGAGGTTGCAGGAATTGCTGACCATGCGGATTCTCTCGGAAAAGCATTAAGATTAATGACCGCAAAATAAAATTAAAAAAAATAGCAATTAAAGAATGATAATTTTAATCCTTGTAATCTTGGCAGCTTTTTATATGGCATATTCGCTTGGGGGAAATGATGCTGCGAATGCGATGGCAACATCTGTCGGTTCAAAGGCTATAAATTACAGAGAAGCCGTGCTAATTGCAGCAGTTGCGAATCTCTTTGGCGCTCTTCTTGTCGGAGGACATGTTAGTTTAACAATCGGAAAAGGAATTGTATCTCCTGATTTTTTTCATCTTCATACGCAGAGGTTCATTATAGGAATGTTTGCCTCTCTTATAGCAGCCGGATTCTGGGTTCAGGTTGCAACACATTTAGGACTTCCAATTTCTACAACACATGCAATTGTTGGAGCGGTAATAGGATTCGGCATTTTTGCAGGAGGATTACCTTTTGTAAAATGGTGGAAAGTTTTAAAAATTGTGCTTTCATGGATTACTTCTCCTATCTTAGGTGGGCTTATTTCTTTCTGGATTTTCAGATTTATAAGAAGATTTATTCTTGAAGATAAGGTTCCGCAGAAAGCAGCAAGAAAATTCGGACCTGTTTTTTCGGGTCTTGTTTTTTTTATCATTGTTATCTCAATTATTTATAAAGGATTGCATTTAAAAATATCCTTTACTCAAAGTTTTTTAATCTCTTTATCAGGTGGTTTTTTAGGGTTTCTCCTTACTTGGGCTTTTTTAAGAAAAAGAAGAAAAGGAAAAAGTAAATTTGAAGAAGTGGAATGGTTATTTGCAATCTTGCAAATTTTAACAGCTACTTACATGGGTTTTGCGCACGGTGCAAATGATGTAGCAAATGCAATAGGTCCTGCTGCAGGAGTATGGATGGTATTGAAAAGAGGCACAATAGGAGGGGAGTCCATACCGATGTGGATTTTGCTTATAGGAGGTGTGGGACTTGCTTTGGGGACGGCACTGTTCGGATATAAAGTGATAAAGACACTCGGAGAGGAAGTCACCGAAATAACTCCGACAAGAGGGTTTTCTGCAGAATTTGGAGCAGCAACGACTGTTTTATTATTTTCAAAACTCGGTATACCTATCTCTACAACTCATACCATTGTAGGTTCTGTAATAGGGATAGGTCTTGCCCGGGGAATAAAGGCGTTGAATTTAAAAGTTATAAGGAATATTATTATTTCTTGGCTCTTAACTTTGCCTATTGCGGGCATAACTGCTGGTATTCTTTACTGGATATTGAGAATTATCTTCAGAGTTTAATTTCCTTTGCCTTCTTGAAAATTTCTCCCTTGGTGAAGGGGGATTGGAAAACTCAAAAAAGGAATATATTTTATAAAAACAGACAAAAAAAACTTTAAAATAATAAAGATAAAATAAAAAAATTTTATTGAAATTGGGGTTAAGTCTTTATGCTGAAGGGAACAGGATGAAAGGTGAGTATAAGCACAATCATGCAGATGATTCCTATTATTTTGTCCTTCTTTTCAAGAGGAGTGAAATTATCCATCGGCGGAGGGTGTCTTAAACCGAAAATGAGAAGCAAAAAACCCCACAGAAACCATCCGGGCCATAGAAAACCCATCATAATCAGAACAGGAAAGAGAATAAGTGATAAAGTATGAGATTTTTCTCCGAGTAAAGCATATATTATGTGTCCTCCATCCAATTGTGAAAAAGGCAAAAGATTCATTGCGGTAACAAAAAACCCTATCCATCCGGCAAATGCAACAGGATGAATTGCAACAGTGTAACCTTCCGGTATATCGGGTAAGAGGATTTTTATTAGAATATTAAATAATAAAGGATCTCCGAGATATAAACCACCTGCTCCTTGTTCGGGTATTATTCTTGAATGCATAATCCCCCATATTGTAAAAGGAATTGAAACAACTATACCCGCAAGGGGTCCTGCTGCTCCTATTCTCAGAAGTGATTTTTTATCCGGAATTATTGATTTTATTTTTATAAAAGCACCGAATGTTCCTATTAAGGGGTGAGGAACAGGAATAAAATAAGGCAAAGTTGCCTGCACCCCGTATTTTCTGCTTGTTAAAAAATGCCCCATTTCATGAGATAAAAGAATTGAGAGAAGAGAAAAAGAAAAAGGAAAACCATAGATAAGAGAACCGGGAAATGTTTTTATAAACTTATCCAAACTTCCAAGATAATGGAGAGAACCCGCAAACATTGTAGTCAAAACCGTAAGAAAAAAAAGAATCAGGGGAACTCTTAAATCTTTGTAAGAAAATTTATGTTCCGGTAAAACTTCAAGTGCGTAATAAGGTTCCCTCAATTTATGCAAAGACGGAACAAAACCTATTTCTTTTAGTCTTTCTTTCAGATACTCAAGTCCTTCTCTTACATCCGGTGTTACAAAAATTCCGATATATATTTTTCTTCCCTTTTTTTCATAAATATCATGAATAACGAAAATGTCCGAAACTCGCTCGGTGATTTCATCCATTTTTTAAACTCATCTCAGCTGCTTTACAGGTATTTGCAAGCAATCCCGCAACCGTCATTGGACCTACCCCTCCCGGAACAGGGGTTATATATTCTACTATTTCCTTTACACTCTCAAAATCTACATCTCCGACCCATCTATCTTCCTCTCTGTGAATCCCGACATCTATAACTACTTGCCCCTTACAAACATAATTTTCTGTGATAAGTCTCTTTTTACCTGCAGCTACTATCAATATTTCTGCCTCCTTTGTTATCTTTTCAAGATCCTTTGTTTTTGAATGACATACTGTAACTGTTGCGTCTTTGCCCTTTAAAAGCAACGAAAGCGCCATTGGCTTTCCTACAATTGTGCTTCTCCCAACAATCACCACATGCTTGCCTCGCAAATCAATTCCGTAATGATCAAAAATTTTTAATATTCCGTAGGGGGTTGCAGGGATAAAGTAAGGCTCTCCCCTTACCAATTTGCCTAAGTTATAAGGAGAAAAACCGTCAACATCTTTTTTAAAAGGAATACAGGAAGCAATTTCCTCAGGATCAATATGTTCGGGAAGGGGTAATTGAACGATGATTCCGTGAACATTCTTATCACAGGCTTTCTTTTTAATCTCCTCTTTTAGTTTTTCTGGAGAAATATTTTCATAATGAATAACCTCACATTTCATACCGAGCTTCTCTGCGGACCTTTTCTTGTTTCTTACATAAATCTCGGAGGCAGGGTTATGACCCACTAAAAAAACATTCAAAAAGGGTGTAACTCCGTTTTCTTTAAGCTCTGAAACCTTTTTTTCTATCTCTTTTTTCCACTCCTTAGAAACAACTTTACCGTCCAAAATTTTTGCAGTCATCTTAATAATATCTTTTTAGTTTCTTTCCGATTTCAGAATTCAAAAATTTGATTCTTTCTTTAAAAAGAATTTCTTTTGCAACAAGTTCATTTCTTTTTTCATTCAATTTTTTAAGTTGATAATTTAAAGATATATATTTCAAAAGACCGTAATCATCAAATATAAAGATATAAATCAAAAACAAAAAAATAAAGATGAAAAAGATAAATTTTTTATTTTCCACGGAATTTTTTGAAAAATTCGCCGGGATAAAAGGGAGAATTCATTTCTTCTTCAATTTCAAGCAATCTGTTGTATTTGCATGTTCTTTCACCTCTTGCAACTGCACCTGTTTTTATAAACAGAGCATTAGATCCAACCGCCAAGTCTGCAATAAATGTATCCTCGGTTTCCCCTGACCTGTGTGAGATAACGGTATTGTATCCGTTTGCCTTTGCAATATTTATTGTTTCAAGTGTTTCCGACAATGTTCCTATTTGATTCAATTTTATAAGAATGCTGTTTGCAACCTTCTCTTTGATTCCTTTTTCAAATCTTTTGGGATTTGTAACAAATATATCATCTCCGATAATCAATATCTTTTCACCCAATTCCTGAGTCAGCATTTTCCAACCTTCCCAGTCTTCCTCTGCAAGAGGATCCTCAATTGAATAAATCGGAAAATTCTCAATGAGCTTTTTATAAAATTCTATCATTTCTTCAATGCTCATCTCTTTTCCTTCCAAATGATAGGTATTTTTTTCATCATTCCACAATTCGGTAGCAGCAACATCAAGCGCAAGTGCGATTTCCTCACCCGGTTTATAACCCGTTTTTTCAATTGCTTCCATTAAAAGAGAAAGTGCTTTTTCGGTACTCTCTATTTGCGGTGCAAAACCTCCCTCGTCCCCTACAGAAGTAGTTAACCCTTTTTCTTTTAGTATTTTTTTTAAAGTCTGATATATTTCAGAACCTGCTCTTAAAGCATCCCTGAACTTTTTGAAACCGAAAGGAATTATCATAAATTCCTGTATATCGAGGGGATTATCCGCATGAACTCCTCCATTGATAAAGTTCATAAAAGGAACAGGAATTGAATTTGAATTTAACCCCCCTATATACCTGTAAAGGGGTATCCCGTGAACATGAGAAGCTGCTCTTGCAGCAGATAAGGAAACACCGAGAATTGCATTTGCGCCGAGTCTGCTTTTATTCTCCGTTCCGTCAAGTTTTATGAGAAATTCATCAATTTCTTTTTGTTCAAGGACACTCATGTCCTTTATTCTGGGGGCTATTTCATTTTCAACAGAACTTATGGCTTTCAATACACCTTTTCCGTGAAATCTTTTTTTATCACCGTCCCTTAATTCCAGCGCTTCGTATGTTCCGGTCGAGGCACCCGAAGGCACAAATGCAGAACCTTTCACTCCATTCTCTAAGATGCACACAACTTTTAAAGTGGGATTTCCCCTTGAATCAAGAACTTCATATGCTTTTAAATCTTTGATTTTCATCCGAATTTAAATTTTAAAAAGGAATTGAACCTTCTCATATTCCGGGTCGTTTTGTTTTCCCATCGGGGAAATCTCCGAGCTTCTCAAAATAATTCGGGGTTAATAATGCTAACGGAGCAGGCAACTTTATATCAACCTCTTTTAAAAAAGGCAGTAGTCCTTTATTCTTAAATTCCTTTATCTTTTCCATATCGGTTTCCCTTGCATAACAAAATATAAAAACGGGATAATTTATGTTCTTTATCCATTGGACTATTCTCCTTAAATGAACTACATCAAACCTGTAACTTGCTTCCTCAAGCAAAAGAAAGAATCTGTTTTTTTTCTTATATCTTACAAGAAATACGGCATTAGGAATTGTAAAAATCCTCCTTTTTTTTAAAAAGTTCATAAAATCTATATTATCAATCCTTTCTATTGTAAAAGTCTTTTTTCTCCATCCGGTATTAAAATGAAGATAAACGGTTTTTTCTGCCTGGGGTTCACTTACAATATTTTTTAACTCCGCAAGTTCAACCGTCTCTATTCTCTCCAACCCCTTAAGGGTATCCGCTTTAAATTCAAGGATTTCCTTCCTGAATTTTTCGCTCTCCATCCCGAACTTTTCCATATCCTCCTGAAACTTGAGCATCCTTTTCTCAAATTTTGCAAATCTTTCGGGAAGTTCCATTAAGTCATGTGTTAAAACAATTTTTCTTATTTCTCTTTGAAACTCCTTATCTTTCTCCAGGAGTTCAAGAAATTTTCTTTTTAAGTCAAGGGGAACCATAATTTATTATACTTTCTTTATCTCCTCCCTTTCAACTTTTCCGTCTCTTAAATAAATAATTCTTTTTGCTCTTTTTGCTATCTCCGGGTCGTGTGTAACAACAATTATTGTCTTACCGTTTTTATTTAATTTATCAAAAATGTTCATTATTTCGTTTCCTGACTTGGTGTCAAGATTTCCGGTAGGTTCATCTGCAAGCAAAATTTCTGCACCTGTAACAAGCGCCCTTGCTATTGCTACTCTTTGCATTTCTCCTCCCGAAAGTTCGTGAGGCTTGTGATTTGCTCTATCTTGGAGTCCTACTTCTTTTAAACATTTAAAAGCAAGTTCTCTTCTCTTATGAGAAGGAATTCCGGTGTAAATGAGAGGTAATTCCACATTATCTATAGCTCTTATTCTCGGAATTAAATGAAAAGCCTGAAACACAAATCCTATTTCCCTGTTCCTTATTTTCGCAAGGTCATCCTCCGAATAATTGGAAACATCCTCTCCTTTAAAGACATATCTGCCCTCTGTGGGTCTGTCAAGGAAGCCGATTATGTGAAGTAATGTACTTTTGCCCGAGCCGGAAGGACCCATTACCGCAACATATTCTCCTTTATCAATTTTTAAAGTGATTCCGTTTATTGCCTTCACAATTGTTTCACCCATTTTATAAATCCTTTTTACATTTATAAGCTCGATCAATTTCATTTCTTCTTTTTTCTTTCCTGTTTCTTCTTTATTTTTACCTTGTCCCCTTCCTTAAGTTTTTTAAGGATATCCTCCGGTCCTGTTATTACGGTGTCGTTTTCGCTCAAACCCTCTTTTATCTCTATCCTGACAAGTCCCTTAATTCCGAGTTTTACATATCTTTTTTTTGCCTTTCCTTTTTTATAAATATATACATAAAATTTTTCTTTTTCTTCTTTCTTTTCTTTTCCTATTGCCGAATACGGCAGAGTCAAAGTATTTTCTTTTGAAGCAGTAATTATCTCACAAGAAGCACTCATCCCCGGAAGTAATAGGGAATTATTACCTTCTATTTCTATCTCAACGGGAAAAGTAGGTGTAGTTTCGATTGTTTGAGCCATACTTTGTGATTTTATTCCTCCTATCCTAACCACTTTTCCCTCAAAAACAGTATCAGGAAATGCGCCAATTTTAATTTTTACCTTTAATCCCTTTTTAATTTTCGGAATCTCGATTTCATCAACATCACATTTAACAAGCATTTTACTTCTATCCGCAATAATCATTATTTGAGAGGCAGGATTGTTTATTGTTCCCGGAATCACTGTCTCTCCCTCTTTTTTGTAAATTTCCATTATCTCTCCGTCAATCGGAGAACTTATATAACACTTGGATAGTCTTTCTTCTGCTTCTTTTAGATTGAAACTGTCCTGTTTTACTTTAAATAAAACCCTTTTATAGTTTGCCTCTGCCTGTTCAAATTCTTTCTGCGAGATTAATCCTTTCTCAAAAAGTGTCTTCTCTCTTTCATAGTTTTTCTTTGCGAGGGATAATTCATAGAGGTCCTGTTCAAGCATAACCTTGATTCTATCCCTCTGAGCTTTATATTCCGAAGGTTCTATTATGCACAAAAGCTCTCCTTTTTTAACAAAGTCACCCTTTTGAAAAAATATCTTTTTTATCTTTCCTATGACCTCTGAACTTATCTCAACCTGTTTTTTTGCCATAAGTATCCCATCTACTTTAACGCTTTCGGTAATTTTGCCTTTTTTAATTACTTCAATTTCAACCCCCTTCACTTTTTTCCCTGTTTTCAAATTAAGCATCACTATTATTATAAAAATAAGTATTCCAGCTCCTATGAAGAAAAACTTTTTCATAATTCACCTCCTGCTTTTGAATTTTAAATTCCCTGATAAATAAAGATAATAACTTATAGAAAGTTTATAATCATAAAGGGAGCTTATATAATCAACCTGAGAATTTATGTAATTTTCCTCTGCCTGCATTAATTCAAGAGATGAAATTTTACCGAGCTCAAAACTTTCTTTTGCAATTTTATAACCGAGTTCCGCACTTTTCAATTTCTCGGATGCAGCTTCAAGGGCAGATTTTTGAACCTCAATTTCCTTTCTTGCCTTTTCAAGATTTATTTTTGAAATTAAAAAAACTTTTTTCAAATTCTCTTTTTCAATATCCAGAGAATTCTTCCCTTTCCACATATTAAACGGATAATCCCAGAATCTTAAAGAGAATGTAAGATATAAACCCTGAGTTCTCTCGGGCTTCCTGAAGAGACTTCCGAACATTGAATCGGAATAGGAATAATAATAGGAAAAATAAACTTCAGGCAAAAAAGAAAATATGTTGTAAAAGAAATTGAGCCTGTTTAATTTACTTGATACTTTTTCTGCTTCATATTGATATAATGTTTTCTTCTCGGGTTCTTTAAATTCCTGAATTTCCTCCCTTATCTCCTGAGGAATAAAAATTGTATCCCCTTTTATTCCGAGAATTAATTTAAAGTCATAGAGCGCCGTGATGTAATTTTTTTCTGCTCTTTTGTAATTTAAAAGTGCATTTTCTTTCTGAACTTTTATATTTAGATAATCAAAACGTGAAATCAAACCCTCTTTATATTTTTCCTCTGCAAGTTTGAAATTTTCTTCTGCCCTTTCCAGACTTTTCTTCATAACATCGAAGACTTTTTTTGCTTTCAAAACATTAAAATAGAAGCTTTCCACATTATATACAAATTTCATTTCATAATTTATAAGTTCAAGTTTGTATTTTTCTTTTGAATAATAATTACTCAAAATATTTGTAAGACCCGAGGGTGAAAATATTTTTTGATTTATTGAAAAGGTGAAAGTATAGCCTCTTTTAGATGAGGTGTAGATGGGAGAGGGAACCCCCGGTAAGAAAGCGGGTGTCTTTGTTTCCGTGTTTGTATAACTTCCCTCAGCCCTGAGAGAAGGAAGATAACCGAAGACAGAATTTAAAAAATCAATTTTTCTTACTGTGTTCTGTTTATACTGAATCTGCATATCAGGATTATTTTTAAAAGCAATCAAAAGGGCTTTGTTTAAATCAACTTTTACTGTATCAATTGATATAAGAAAGATAATAAAAAGCATAAAACACCTCCCTTTGTAGGAGCGGTTTCCAAACCGCGAGTTGTAGATTTATTCATATCTCAGACATTCAATCGGGTCCTTCTTTGCTGCGAGTGTTGCAGGGTATATTCCGAAGAATATTCCTATGACAGAAGAGAAAACAATGGCAAGAAGAACACTCCACAAGGGAATATGTGATGGGAGGGGTGTAAGTATATCAACAAGTTTTCCGATTATAACGCCTAAGAGAAAGCCCAGAACTCCCCCGACTCCTGTCAGGAAAATTGATTCAAGTAAGAACTGATATAAAATATCCCTCCTCTTTGCTCCTACAGCCATTCTTATTCCTATTTCCTTTGTCCTTTCAGAGACAGAAACTAGCATAATGTTCATAATTCCTATACCCCCGACTATTAAAGCAAGCGAGGCAATACCTATCATGGCAGCAAAAATGGCGCCCGTTATCGATTTATACATGGAGATAATCATTTCCGAAGTATTAAGGAAAAAATTATCTTCATCGGTAAAAAACAACTGTCTCCTTTTTCTTAAAAATTTTCGTAATTTTTCCATCGCATTTTCAATTGTTATCCCTTTTTTAATTTTTACGACCAGTGTCGGAGACAAAAAAACTTTTTGCCATTCCATCTTTGGTTTCCCTGAAATCAAATTGCCTGTTGAAAAAGGAATCATTATGATATTATCCAGATTATTTCCCAAGATTTTACCTTTTTCTTTAAGTTCTCCTATGACAATAAAATTTTTGTCTTCAATTCTAATTTCCTTCCCGATAGGGTTCTCTCCTTCAAATACATTTTCGGAAATGTATTTTCCTATGATACAAACCCTTCTCCTGAAAAATTCGTCCTCTTCATCCAATCTCCTTCCTTTATCAACCTGATAACCCATTATATCGAAATATTCGGGAGAAACCGCAATAACATTAACATTATTAAGGGATTTATCCCTGTATTTTATTTTTTCAAAATTAAAAAGTTTTTTATAAATTGCTACACCTTTTACATACTCAAGATTTTTTATTGCCTCTGCGTCTTTTTCTGTAAAATCTGGATAATTCTTATACTTTTTCCACCATCCTCTTGTGCTTCCTGTGCTAAAAACCAGCCATTTATATTTCTGCACATAAATAACATCGGTTCCTATACTTCCAAAAACCTTATAAACATAGTTATTAATTCCTTCAATAATTGACATCATTGAAATGACCGTTCCCACACCTATAATAATTCCGAGTGTCGTGAGAACGGATCTCAATTTGTGAGATTTTATTCCGTAAAAGGAAATTCTTATTAAATCAAAAATTTTCATAATTTATTATAACGGAAACTCCTATATTTTTGTTTCAAATCAATAATTTTATCCGCGATTTCAAAAGTTTTATCTTTGTGCATTATACCTTATTTATTGTCTTTTAGACAAGGAGAAAACCTTTACACAACTTGAATTTCTCAATACTATCTTCTTAAAAATAAAAACTAAAACCTGTAAAGTTTAATCTTTTTCTCTTTTTTAAATAATGGCAAAAATACTCCCCTGATTTTTTCTCCGGGACCGACCTTTATCTCTATTCCCTTTTCTAAATATATATACTCAAAAGGAGCATTTATTATTTTGAGAAAATATGTTCCGGGTCTAAGCGCGGTAAAGTAAAATCTACCTTCCTCATCCGTTATTGTTGAATAGCCATTTAAACTGACAATTATATTGGGAATCCCTTTTTCATTTTCATCTTTAATACCGTTTCTGTTTTTGTCCACAAACACATAACCCGAGAGTTCCCCGAGCTCCTGAATCGGAATAATAAATATTTTCTTCCCGAATAAACCTGTCTCAAACTCAAACTTCTCCCCTTTTGCACTTCCGAGTTCGGCAGGAAGCGCACCGTATCTTATCTCAATACGATGTTTCCCCGGTTTCAAAAATTTAAAAGAAAACCTCCCCTTTTTGTCAGTTTTTACTTTTTTTTCATTATCCAATATAACCTCCATACCTTCCATAAATCTGTCGCCCTCATCAAGTGTAAAGTTTTTATTTTTATCATAATAAATTACACCTTCACATATTGAAAACCCTATCTCTTTGGGTTTTAAAGCAGTGGATAAAGAAAAGCTTAAATTATGATAATTCTTTTTTGAAAAGTTTGACAAAAAATAAGATAAACCAAGACTTAAAAGACTGAATTTTGAATAAATTGAAATCCCCAAAAATCTCTTATAGATATTCTTTAATTCCTCTCCGAAATAGAACCCCGTTCTTATGATACTGTTCTTTATATACCTTATTTCATATTTTGCTGTCCTTCCATCAGAATAAATTAAATATGCATTAAAAAGAAAAGGATAAATATTTATTCTAAGATTAAAATTGTTACTTTCAAACATTGATTTTAAATGAGTAAATCTTATATTAAAAATCTTTTTGTCGTAAACAATTTCAAAACTTCTTTTAAAAATCATTTCATAATTTATGAAATTTATACCCCCTGAAAAGGAAATTATAGGAAACTTCGGAATAAAAAAAGTGGACCTCGTATTTACTCGGAATATCCTTCCTGAATAGTTCTGCGAAAAATTAATCGAGTACGCGGTAGCATATGAAAATTTTTTCAGATTAAACTTATAAAATCCCCGGGTTCCGAAATTAAGGGAAAATTTTTGTTTTCTTAAACTTAAATTACAAAAATTAGGAGTGTTAATTCTCAACCTGAAATTTATTCCTTTTTCCTCTTTTATAAATTCACCGTAAATTTCATCTGCCAATCCGAAACCCGATTCAAAAACAGAAAATGCAAATTTATTTTCCACACTCAAGTATGCACCCGAATATCTTGAATATAAAGAATTTAAAAACCAAGGGGACATTTTTTTATTTTTTTTGATAACCAAATCATAGTTGATATTTAAATTCGTTGATTTGCTGTAATTGTATTCAAATAGGGAAAAAAAATCGTTTCTCTTAAAAGATGGCACATACCCGCTGTATTCTCTTTCCTTTCCGAACTGGAAAATAAAATTACTCCCCTGAATTTTGACTCCCCGCAGATAGACAGAAATTCCGAAAGGAATATCTAAGTAAAAATAATTATCACCCACAGATACCGAATATGACTTAAAGGGAAATGCATAATTAAAATGATATAAAGAAAATGTTCTATCAAATTTTGATATTTTTAGAGAATAAGAGTAATTTTCATTTGAATAAAAGTTTGAAAAATAGTAGGTACTTTTTTTATTTCCCGGATAAAAATAATTGTTTCCGTATATTGAAAAAGTAAAAGAATAGGAAATAATAAGAAATATAATCATTTTATTTCTATAATTTTTTCTCCTTTTAAAATTTCTTCTGTTCCGTAATCAATCTCACAGATTAGTTTATATTTCCCCTTTTTTATATTGTTACCTATTTTAAATTTGTACCTTCTTTTCTGAAACGGCAGTATGACAAAATTGAGAAAGGGTTTTTCCCATATAATTTTGCCTTTTTCTTCAATATATACCTTACCTTTTGTTCTTATGTGAACAGGAGATAAGTTATACACAACAAAATATGGCTCATTGCTTTTAAATCCCATATCTAAAAGTTCAGCAGATTTTACATTTCCCTGGGGTAAAATTGCATAGATAGGAACCCCTATTTCTCTTACAATTCTTATTTGCGGTACCCTCTCCAATCTCGGGTATCCCCTGAATATTATCATACACCATTTTTCGAGTGTTCTCATCGTATCGGGTAATGTAAAGCTCACCCTTACTTCCTTTTTTTCATTTGCTTCTAAATCAAACGCCCTGGGTGAAATCTTTACAAAATTCTTTAATGAGTATCCTTTCAATTTTTTCTTAAATTCTGCTTCCCCTTTTTCATTTATAATAAAATCTTCTGCATAAACTTCAATATGTGAAGGTGCTTCCCTTGATTCAACCATAAAAACTTCGGTATATACTTTTCCTTTTAAATAAAATTTCTCAACCCTGGCAGGCTCAACAAAAATCCTGGGAGATTGAGAAACCGTTAAAATTATAAGTAATTTACTTAACATTTATCCTGAAAGAAATGTTTAAATTTATAGGCTCAATATCATAAATGTTATCATCCTGTTCAACTTTTAAAATAATTGTAAAAGGTACAACTATTTCACCTTTTTCTTTATCAATTTTGAACCTGGCAAGATATACATATTTATCAGACAAAGGAGTAAAACCTTCGGGCGGTTTACCTTCAATATATTTCTTATTTATTGAAACCAAAAACTGATTAAACTCAATTCCGTAAGGAAGATTTCCTTTGCCTTTTATATATATCTCTATAAATTTTATATTTTCATCCTTTGCTTTTTCATATTCAATTTTTAAAAAATGATTACTTTTATATGCGGTGGTGTAATAGCAAGGAAAAGTGGAAGGAGGATAATAAGGGCTGTTTCTCAAATCAAACACAATAGGGGGACTCAGATCAAGAGAAATTATAAAAGAAATAATAAATAGAAGCATTTTCCCCCGAAAATGAAGGGGGTAGGGAATTGAACCCTATAAAATTTTTTTATTGAGCATATAATCTGAAAGTAAGGGTAATGGTTGAGGTAGTGGGTTCATCATCGGGTTCTGCCTGGAAGACGAAGTCTTTGCTGTAATCAGCCCAGCCGGTGGTAAAACCTCCTGAGTCCAAATTGATGGAAGTTGTAGAAAGTGAAGTCCAGGGAGCAGGGGGCGGATCCGTTCCCTCTGCGGGTGCAGCAGTGCCGTCAGGAGCAATATAAAGCTGGTCAATGAGTACCGTGGTTGAGAAATCTCCGCTTCCGAATACATCAAGATACCATGTTAAAGTTGTAGAGTTTGAGAATATCTCTACCACCACACCTTCCGCATTCGTTGCACTTGCAGAAGTAGGGTAATAGTATCCGGGAAATACATCAGGAGGGTATGCAAGTGAAGGGCCAACAGGTGAATTGAGGTCAAAAGTTAAATCAGCGTCAACATAAAGACCAATT